>NZ_PCMX01000019.1 GCF_002530675.1 Flavobacterium columnare NBRC 100251 = ATCC 23463 | reverse complement strand
ATTAAATATTAACTATTACACTTTATCTTATTTTGAACATTGAAATATTGATTATAAAAATGTTTTACACACTTTTTAATACACTACCCTTCCCCACATTTTTTATGTAAGCCAAATATTTCTTCTTTTTATTAACGTAATACAAAGTCTGGAACCATTTACAGCACGTACAAACAAAAAAATCCTGAGTACTTTTAGCACTCAGGATTTTCTAAACATTCAAAAATAAATTATTTTACTTTAAAAGCATTTTTTCCAGAAAAATAAGCCACATCACCTAATTCCTCTTCAATGCGCAATAACTGATTATATTTAGCCATACGATCTGAACGAGAAGCCGAACCAGTTTTTATTTGACCACAGTTTAAAGCTACTGCCAAATCCGCAATCGTATTATCTTCTGTTTCTCCAGAGCGATGAGACATTACTGAAGTATATCCTGCATTATGTGCCATATTTACAGCAGCAATAGTTTCTGTTAAAGTTCCGATTTGGTTTACTTTAATCAAAATTGAATTTGCTATACCTTCCGAAATACCACGAGATAAGCGTTCAACATTAGTAACAAATAAATCATCACCTACTAATTGTACTTTATTACCAATTTTTTCTGTTAATAATTTCCAACCAGACCAATCATCTTCATACATTCCATCCTCAATTGAAATGATTGGATATTTAGCACATAAATCTGCCAAATATTCTACTTGTTCTACAGAAGTTCTTATTTTCCCTTTTTCGCCTTCAAACTTTGTATAATCATAATTTCCGTTTACATAAAACTCAGAAGCGGCACAATCTAAAGCAATCATAATATCATCACCAAAAGTATAACCTGCTTTTTCTACTGCTAATTTGATTGAATCCAAAGCATCTTCAGTACCACCCGCTAAATTAGGAGCAAAACCACCTTCATCTCCTACTGCCGTAGAAAGGTTTCTATCGTGTAAAACTTTCTTTAAATTATGAAAAATTTCAGTTCCCATTTGCATAGCATGCGTAAAAGAAGTTGCTTTTACTGGCATAATCATAAACTCTTGAAAAGCAATAGGCGCATCTGAATGCGAACCGCCATTGATGATATTCATCATAGGTACAGGTAGCGTATTTCCAGACACTCCTCCTACGTAACGATATAAAGGCAAGCCTAACTCGTTAGCCGCAGCTTTAGCTACTGCTAATGATACTCCTAAAATAGCATTAGCTCCTAATTTAGATTTATTAGCTGTTCCATCTAAATCGATCATGATCTTATCGATAAGATTTTGTTCGAAAACAGAAGTACCTACTAAAGCTTCTGCAATAGTTGTATTTACATTTTCAACGGCTTTCATAACACCTTTCCCCATGAATGCAGTACCGCCATCACGTAATTCAACTGCTTCATGTTCTCCTGTAGAAGCTCCTGAAGGCACCGCTGCACGCCCTAAAACGCCGTTTTCTGTCACTACATCTACTTCTACTGTAGGATTACCTCTTGAGTCTAAGATTTGTCTTGCATGAATTTTTATTATAATACTCATTTTGTTTAAGTTTTTAGATTTTAGAAATCTAAAATAGAATTTCTAAAATAGTTATTATTTAATTTTATATTCTTTTATATTTTCAATAAATTGATCAAACAAATAAGAAGAGTCATGTGGCCCTGGACTGGCTTCTGGATGATATTGAACTGAAAAACAATTTTTATTTATTATTCTCATGCCTGCAACCGTACCGTCATTTAAGTGTTCGTGTGTGATTTCTAAGTCTGCATGTTGTTCTAATTCTTCTCTATTCACGGCAAAACCATGATTTTGTGAAGTAATTTCTCCTTTACCAGTAATTAAATTTTTTACAGGGTGGTTAATTCCACGGTGACCATTAAACATTTTATAAGTAGATACACCATTAGCTAATGCAATTACTTGGTGACCTAAACAAATACCGAATAAGGGTTTATTTTCATTTAATATTTGACGAGCTACTTCCTGTGCACTATAAAGAGGATCTGGATCACCAGGACCATTAGACAAGAAAAAACCATCAGGATTAAAACCTTTTAAATCTTCAAAAGAAGCGTTATAAGGAAAAACTTTGATATAACAATCCCGTTTTGCCAAATTGCGTAGAATATTTTTTTTAATTCCTAAATCTAAGGCTGAAATTTTATACGTTGCATTTTCATCACCATAAAAATAAGGTTCTGTAGTAGATACTTTAGATGCTAATTCCAATCCTTTCATATCTGGAGTAGCTGCTAACAGTTGCTTTAATTCTTCTACAGGTGTACCATCTGTACAAATGACTGCATTTTGGGCACCATGATCACGTATATAACTCACTAAAGCACGTGTATCAACATCAGAAATACAGATTAAATTTTCCTTTTTAAAGTAATCAAAAAGATTACTTTCAGAATCAGAACGTGAATGGAAAGCTGAGAAATTTTTACAAACCAATCCTGAAATCATAATTTTATCTGATTCTACTTCATTTCCATTAACCCCATAATTCCCAATATGTGCATTGGTAGTCACCATGATTTGCCCAAAATAAGAAGGATCGGTAAAAATTTCTTGGTATCCTGTAGTTCCAGTATTAAAACAAACTTCTCCAAAAGTTTTACCTGAAATCCCTACAGATTTACCATGAAAAATTGTTCCGTCTGCCAGAAGTAAGATGGCAGACTGTTTTGTTGTGTGTTGCATTGTTTAAAAAAGTTTGACAAATTTATTCAAAAAAAAAAGGATAAACCAAAAAGTTTATCCTTTTTTATATTTATGAATTGAGCATCATATTATTCTGCAGATTCAGAAGATTCTTCAGTTGCAGGAGTTTCAGCAGCAGATTCAGATTTTTTAGCTTTACTACCACGGCGGCTTTTCGCTTTTTTAACCTCTTTTTTACCACCGTTGTAGATTTCGTTAAAATCCACTAACTCAATCATTGCCATATCAGCGTTATCTCCTAAACGGTTCCCCAATTTGATGATACGAGTGTATCCTCCTGGACGGTCACCTACTTTAGCAGCTACATCTCTGAATAATTCAGTAACCGCATATTTATTTCTTAAGTAAGCGAAAACTGTACGACGATTATGAGTTGTATCTTCTTTAGATTTTGTTACTAATGGCTCAACAAATTGTTTAAGCGCTTTAGCTTTAGCAACAGTTGTATTAATACGTTTATGTTCGATTAATGAACAAGCCATATTAGCTAACATAGCTTTTCTATGTCCAGCCTGTCTGCTTAAATGGTTTACTTTTTTTCCGTGTCTCATGACGTTGCTTTTTAAACTTCATCTTGCATCAATCCACTTTGGAGAGCAAAATATGAAGACTATTATTCTTTATCTAACTTATATTTTGACAAATCCATTCCGAACGTTAAGTTCTTATTGGCTACTAATTCATCAAGCTCAGTTAATGATTTTTTACCAAAGTTACGGAACTTCATTAAGTCATGTTTGTTGAACGATACTAAGTCTCCTAATGTATCAACTTCAGCAGCCTTTAAGCAGTTTAATGCTCTTACAGATAAGTCCATATCAACTAATTTAGTTTTCAATAACTGTCTCATATGTAATGATTCCTCATCATATGATTCTGTTTGAGCAATTTCATCAGCCTCAAGAGTGATTCTCTCATCAGAGAATAACATAAAATGGTGAATTAATACCTTAGCCGCTTCAGTTAGAGCATCTTTAGGATGGATAGAACCATCTGTTTTTATTTCAAAAACTAATTTTTCATAATCCGTTTTTTGCTCAACACGGAAGTTTTCAATAGCGTACTTCACATTCTTTACAGGTGTAAAGATAGAATCAGTAAATATAGTACCGATTGCAGCATTTTGTTTTTTGTTTTCCTCTGCTGGAACATAACCACGACCTTTTTCGATGGTCATTTCCATGTTCAAATTTACATTGCTGTCTAAATTACAAATTACTAATTCAGGATTTAACACTTGGAAACCTGAAATAAATTTTTGAAAATCACCAGCAGTAATTTGATCTTTACCTGATAAAGAAATAGAAACTGATTCGTTATCGATATCTTCAATTTGACGTTTAAAACGTACTTGTTTTAAGTTAAGGATAATTTCAGTTACGTCTTCTACAACACCAGGTATAGTAGAGAACTCATGATCCACTCCTTCGATACGAATAGAAGTGATAGCATAACCCTCAAGAGCAGAAAGTAAAACTCTTCTTAAAGCGTTACCAACAGTCAATCCGTAACCTGGTTCAAGAGGTCTGAATTCGAATTTTCCTTCGAAATCAGTAGAATCGATCATGATAACTTTATCGGGCTTCTGAAAATTAAATATTGCCATAAATTTCGACTGATGTCAATTATTATTATTTGTTGTACAATTCGACAATTAGTTGTTCTTTAATGTTCTCAGGGATTTGTAGTCTTTGAGGAACTGATACAAAAGTACCTTCTTTCGTATCGTTATTCCATACGATCCACTCATACACTTGAGAAGCAGCAGCTAAAGAACGTTCGATTGATTCTAAAGATTTAGATTTTTCACGAACAGCAACTTTGTCACCTGGTTTTAAATGGTAAGAAGGAACGTTAACCACTTCACCATTTACTGTAATATGTCTGTGAGTTACAATTTGTCTAGCAGCTCTTCTTGAAGGTGCCACACCCATTCTGTAAACTACATTATCTAAACGAGCTTCACATAATTGTAAAAGGATTTCACCTGTTACACCAGAAGCAGCAGAAGCTTTTTCGAATAAATTTCTGAATTGCTTTTCTAAAATACCATAGGTATATTTAGCTTTTTGTTTTTCCATTAACTGGATAGCATATTCAGATTTTTTACCTCTTTTTTTAGCTAAACCGTGTTGCCCTGGAGGGTAATTTCTCTTTTCGAAGGCTCTGTCATCTCCGAAGATTGCTTCGCCAAACTTACGAGCAATTTTAGTTTTAGGACCAGTATATCTTGCCATTTTAAAAATTGTTTAAGGTTGAAATTGCGAATTCAGGTCTAATAAATCCTCCGCACTCATGTACCAACCTAGTTATACTTAAATAATATAAAAAAATTAAACTCTACGTCTTTTTGGAGGACGACATCCGTTGTGTGGCATTGGAGTAACGTCAATGATCTCAGTTACTTCTATACCTGAATTATGGATTGAGCGGATAGCTGATTCTCTTCCGTTTCCAGGTCCTTTAACGAACACTTTTACTTTTTTAAGACCAGCTTCTAAAGCAACTTTTGAACAGTCTTCAGCTGCCATTTGAGCTGCATACGGAGTATTCTTTTTAGAACCTCTGAAGCCCATTTTACCAGCAGATGACCAAGCAACAACTTCACCTTTCTTATTTGTTAAAGAAATAATGATGTTGTTAAAAGTTGAACTTACGTGTGCCTCACCAGTAGACTCAACAACAACTTTACGTTTTTTTGTATTTGCTTTCGCCATATTACTAATTATTATTTAGTTGCTTTCTTCTTGTTAGCAACAGTTTTTCTTTTACCTTTTCTTGTTCTAGAATTGTTCTTAGTTCTTTGACCTCTTAAAGGAAGACCAGATCTGTGACGGATACCTCTGTAACATCCAATATCCATTAAACGTTTGATGTTTAATGAAGTTTCAGAACGTAATTCTCCTTCAATTTTGTAATAAGAAACCGCTTCACGGATAGCTCCGATCTCGTCGTCATTCCATTCTTGAACTTTTTTATCTTGGCTTACTTGAGCTTTCTCTAAAATTTCGATAGCTCTGCTTTTTCCAATTCCGAAGATATATGTCAAAGCGATGACACCTCTTTTGTTTTTAGGTATATCTACCCCTGCTATTCTTGCCATAATTATCCTTGTCTTTGTTTAAATCTAGGATTCTTTTTGTTAATAACGTATAGTCTTCCTTTTCTACGAACGATAATGCATTCTGCACTTCTCTTCTTAATTGATGCTCTTACTTTCATTTTAGTATCTATAAGTAATTCTTGCTTTAGACAAATCGTAAGGGCTCATTTCCAGTTTCACTTTGTCACCAGGTAACAATTTGATGTAGTGCATACGCATTTTTCCAGAAATGTGAGCAATTACAATATGCCCGTTTTCTAACTCTACTCGGAACATGGCATTTGACAATGCCTCTATGATTGTTCCGTCTTGTTCAATTGCTGATTGTTTTGCCATATTAAGCTACTGCTTTTCTGTTTTTACCCGTTTTCATCAAACCATCATAATGTTGATTTAACAAATATGAATTAATTTGTTGAATTGTATCTATTGCAACTCCAACCAAAATCAAGAGTGATGTACCACCAAAGAACAATGCCCATTGCTGTTGCACTCCTAACACATTCATAACGATAGCTGGGAACACAGCTAACAATGCTAGGAAAATAGCTCCTGGAAATGTAATCAAGGACATCACATGATCTAAAAAGTCTGCTGTTTCCAGTCCAGGTTTAACCCCTGGAATAAAACCCCCACTTCTTTTTAGATCATCAGCCATTCTTGTAGTTGGCATAGTAATCGCAGTGTAAAAGTACGTAAAAATTACAATTAACGTAGCAAACACTAAATTATACTCCCAACCAAATATGTTTTGGAATCTTGTACTGATTGATTGAGCTGTTTCAGAAGATGATAAACCAGCCACAGCAGCAGGTATAAACATAATAGCTTGTGCAAAAATGATTGGCATAACACCCGAAGCATTTAATTTTAAAGGAATAAACTGACGATTCCCCCCCATTAAATCCTGCTCTAAGTCTCCAGAAACAGTACGACGCGCATATTGCACCGCCACCTTTCTAACAGCCATAGTCATTAAAACACAGGCAATAATTACAAGTAACCACACGATGATTTCTACAACAATCTTCATTAAACCTCCGTTGTTTTGAGAAACAGCAGATGAAAACTCCTGAGCAAATGCTTGTGGTAAACGAGCAACAATACCTACTAAGATTAACAACGAAATACCGTTTCCGATTCCTTTATCTGTAATTTTTTCTCCTAACCACATAGCAAACAAAGTACCTGTAGTTAAAATTAATACAGATGAGAACAAGAAAGCAAATGAATTAAATCCTAGTAAAAATGCTTCACCTGGTAAAGTACGGTACAGATTATAGATATAACCAGGCCCTTGAATTAGTGTGATACCAATGGTTAACCATCTTGTAATTTGGTTCATCTTCTTTCTTCCACTTTCTCCTTCTTTTTGTAGTTTTTGTAAATAAGGAATAGCAATTCCCATTAACTGAACAACAATTGACGCAGAAATATAAGGCATTATACCCAACGCAAAAACAGATGCTTGTGAAAAAGCACCTCCCGTAAATACGTTAATTAACCAACCAATACCCTTATCCGTTTGATTAGTTAATCCTTGCAACTGAGTTGCATCAATTCCCGGTAGTGTTACGTGAGCTCCAAAACGATAAACTAACAGGAGTCCTAAAGTAAATAGGACTCTGTTTCTTAGTTCCTCAATTTTCCAAACGTTTTGTAACGATTCAATAAATTTTTTCATCGTGTCTAGAAAATTTATAATTCTATAGCTTCTCCACCAGCCGCTTCGATAGCAGCTTTAGCAGATGCAGTGAATTTGTGTGCACTAACTTTTAATTTAGCTTTAAGCTCACCTCTACCTAAAATTTTAACAACTTCAGTTTTAGTAGCTAAACGGCTTGCAACTAAAGTAGTAAAATCTACCGTATCCGTTACAAGACCATTATCAACTAGAGTTTGTAAAGTATCTAAGTTTACACCTTGATATTCAACTCTGTTAATATTTTTGAATCCAAACTTAGGAACACGTCTTTGAAGAGGCATCTGACCTCCTTCAAAACCAATTTTTTTAGAGTAACCTGAACGAGATTTAGCTCCTTTGTGACCACGTGCAGCAGTACCACCTTTACCAGAACCTTCTCCTCTACCTACTCTTTTATTTTGGTTATGTGTTGAACCTTCAGCTGGCTGTAAATTACTTAAATTCATAACAGTCATTTGTTATTTAGTTTCTTCAGAAGAAACTAAGTGTTTAACTTTATTTACCATTCCAAGGATAGCAGGAGTTGCTTCATGCTCAACTACTTGACCCATTTTACGAAGTCCTAAAGCTTGCATTGTTCTCTTTTGATCTTGAGGACAATTAATAATGCTTCTTACTTGTTTTACTAATATCTTAGCCATAATTTCCTTGAATTAACCTTTGAATACTTTCTCTAAAGATACTCCTCTTTGTTTAGCAACAGTTACTGCGCTTCTCATTTGTAACAAAGCATCAAAAGTAGCTTTTACCACATTATGAGGGTTAGAAGAACCTTGAGATTTAGATAATACATCGTGAACCCCTACTGATTCAAGAACCGCACGTACAGCACCACCCGCAATAACTCCAGTACCATGAGAAGCTGGCATTAATAATACTCTAGCTCCACCAAATTTACCTTTTTGCTCATGAGGCACTGATTGTCCACTCAAAGGAATACGTACTAAGTTCTTCTTAGCATCTTCTACTGCTTTTGCAATAGCTTCAGAAACGTCTTTAGATTTTCCTAATCCGTGTCCAACTACACCGTTCTCGTCACCTACTACTACGATAGCTGAGAAACCAAATGCTCTACCACCTTTAGTAACTTTAGTAACACGATTAACACTAACCAAACGGTCTTTTAATTCAAGACCTCCTGGTTTTACTAGTTCTACGTTTTTATAATTATGATACATAATTTCTTAGAATTTTAATCCAGCCGCTCTAGCGCCTTCTGCTAATGATTGAACACGACCGTGGTACAAATAACCACCTCTATCAAATGTTACTGTATCGATACCTGCTTTTAAAGCTCTTTCAGCAAGTAGTTTACCTACTACTGCTGCTACTTCAACTTTAGTACCTTTAGTATCTACTTCTTTTTCACGAGAAGAAGCAGCTAATAATGTAACACCATTTACATCATCTATAAGCTGAGCATAGATTTCTTTGTTACTTCTGAATACAGATAAACGAGGTCTTGCAGCAGTTCCGCTTACAATCTTTCTGATTCTGTACTGTATTCTTTGTCTTCTTTCAGATTTTGTTAATGACATAATCTTATTTTTTAAGCTGATTTACCTGCTTTTCTTCTTAATACTTCACCTACAAACTTAATACCTTTTCCTTTGTAAGGTTCAGGCTTACGGAAAGAGCGGATTTTAGCCGCCACTTGACCTAACAACTGTTTGTCATAAGAAGTTAGCTTTACAATAGGATTTTTACCCTTTTCTGAAACGGTTTCCACAGTTACCTCTGGAGCCACTTCTAAAACGATATTATGAGAATACCCTAAAGCCAAATCAAGTTTATTTCCTTGATTAGAAGCACGGTATCCAACACCCACTAATTCTAATTCTTTTGTAAAACCAGTAGATACACCAGTAATCATGTTATTGATTAAAGCTCTAAATAAACCATGTTGAGCTCTTTCTTCTTTGCTATCTGCAGCTCTTGAAACAAGAACCTGATTTTCTTCAACTGTTACTGTTACATTGTCAGTAATCTCTTGAGAAAGTTGCCCTAATTTCCCTTTTACAGTGATAACTGAATCTTTTAATTCTACAGTTATTCCAGCAGGAATGGCGATTGGACTTTTACCTATTCTTGACATCTCTTAACTCTTTTTTAGTATACGTAACAAATTACCTCACCACCTACATTTAATTGTCTAGCTTGCTTATCCGTCATTACTCCTTTTGAAGTAGAAACGATAGCAACACCTAAACCATTTAAGATTCTAGGTAATTTAGTAGCACCTGCATACTTACGTAAACCTGGTTTACTAATTCTTTGAATGTTCTTGATTACCGCTTCTTTAGTATCTTTATCATACTTTAAAGCGATTTTGATTGTTCCTTGAACAGTCTCATTTTCGAATTTGTAGCTAAGGATATAACCTTGATCGAATAAGATTTTTGTGATTTCTTTTTTCAAATTAGATGCAGGAATTTCCACCACTTTATGGCTTGCTTTCGAAGCATTTCTAATTCTTGTTAAGAAATCCGCAATTGGATCTGTATACATATAAACAAAATTGCGGTTATGGTTTTCAACCCACACTCGCGGGTTGAACCTATAACCTGTTAATAATCTCTTTTATAATCTTACCAGCTAGCTTTTCTAACTCCTGGTATCAATCCTTGGTTTGCCATTTCACGGAAAGTTACACGTGAAATACCGAATTGACGCATATACCCTCTTGGTCTACCTGTTAATTTACAACGATTGTGCAAACGAACGGGCGAAGCATTCTTTGGTAATTTTTGCAAAGATACATAATCTCCAGCTTCTAACAAAGCTTTTCTTTTCTCTGCATATTTTTCTACCGTTTTTTGTCTTTTCACCTCGCGGGCTTTCATTGATTCTTTAGCCATGTCTTAATTCTTTTTAAAAGGTAAACCTAATTCAGCTAATAATGATTTTGCTTCTTTATCTGTTTTCGCAGATGTTACAAAAGTAATATCCATTCCTGAAATTTTATTTACTTTATCAATATCAATTTCTGGAAAGATAATTTGTTCAAGTACTCCAAGGTTGTAGTTTCCTCTACCATCAAATCCTGTAGATTTGATACCATTGAAATCTCTTACACGAGGTAAAGAAGAAGTAATTAGACGATCTAAAAACTCATACATTCTTTCTCCACGCAAAGTTACTTTTGCACCAATCGGCATACCTTTTCTCAATTTGAAAGAAGCAACGTCTTTCTTAGAGATAGTAGGAACTGCTTTTTGACCAGTAATCTTTGTCAACTCTTCTACAGCATAATCGATAAGTTTTTTATCAGACACAGCTGCACCAACACCACGGCTCACAACGATTTTTTCCAATTTTGGAACTTCCATTACGTTTTTGTAACCGAATTCTGTTGTAAGAGCAGCAATTACTCTGCTCTTATATTCTTCTTTTAGTCTAGGTATATAAGCCATTACTATAATACTTGATTAGATTTTTTTGAAAATCTTACTTTCTTATCCCCTTCTACTTTAAAACCTACTTTAGTAGCATTACCTTTAGTATCTACTAACATTAAGTTTGAAACGTGTATAGGAGCTTCTTTTTTAACGATTCCACCTTGAGGATTTTGAGCACTTGGCTTAGTGTGCTTAGACACCATGTTTACCCCCTCAACTACCGCTTTGTTTTTTTCACGAATTACACGTAAAACTTTACCTTCAGCACCTTTATGGTCACCAGCGATAACTTTTACAGTGTCACCTGATTTTATTTTTAGCTTCATCATCGTAATAATAATTAAAGCACTTCTGGTGCTAATGATACAATTTTCATGAATTGTTTTTCACGAAGTTCTCTAGCTACAGGACCGAATACACGAGTTCCTCTCATTTCACCTGCTGCATTTAATAATACACAAGCGTTATCATCGAAACGGATATAAGAACCATCAGCTCTTCTTACTTCTTTTTTTGTTCTAACAACAACTGCAGTTGAAACCGCACCTTTCTTAACGTTTCCGTTAGGAGTTGCATCTTTGATAGCTACTACAATTTTGTCACCAACTGAGGCGTAACGTCTTTTTGTTCCACCTAAAACACGGATAGTTAAAACTTCCTTAGCTCCCGTATTATCTGCTACTTTTAGTCTTGATTCCTGTTGTACCATAATTATTTAGCTCTTTCAATGATTTCAACTAATCTCCAACATTTAGTTTTACTTAATGGACGAGTTTCCATGATTTTTACTGTATCACCAATGTTACAGTCATTCTTTTCGTCGTGTGCAACATATTTTTTAGTTTTTAACACGAACTTACCATATAATGGGTGTTTTACTCTTGTTACTTGAGAAACAACAATAGATTTATCCATTTTGTTAGAAGTAACTACACCAACTCTCTCTTTTCTTAAATTTCTTTTTTCCATCTTTTCAGCTGAATACTATTATTGAAGCTCTCTTTTAGTTAATTCAGTTGCGATTCTCGCTACTGAACGTCTGATACTTCTAATTTGAAGTGGATTCTCGATTGGAGAAATAGCATGAGCAATCGTTAGGTCGGCATAAGTCTTTTTTAATTGAACTAGCTTTTCTTGTAACTCAGCTGCAGATAGATTTTTAATTTCTGATTGTTTCATAATCTTCTTATATTATGCTTCGAAATCTCTAGCAACGACGAATTTAGTTTTTACTGGTAATTTTTGAGCGGCAAGACGTAAAGCCTCTTTTGCAACCGCTAGTGGCACACCACCTACCTCAAACATAATTCTTCCTGGTTTAACAACAGCAGCCCAGTATTCAACTGCACCTTTACCTTTACCCATACGTACTTCAAGAGGCTTCTTAGTGATAGGTTTGTCTGGGAAAATTTTGATCCATAATTGCCCTTCACGTTTCATGTAACGAGTTGCTGCAATACGAGCCGCTTCGATTTGGCGTGAAGTTAAGAAAGCACCTGTTTCGTGAACCGATTTAATTCCAAACATTCCATTTGAAAGTTCATGACCTCTAGTCGAGTTCCCTTTCATTCTACCTTTCTGTACCTTACGGTATTTTGTTCTTTTAGGCTGTAACATTTTTCTTTAATTTAAAAATTACTTTCTTTTACGAGCTCCTTGTTTACCGTTTGATTTTCCACCACGTGGAGCATCACCACCTTTACCAGCTGCAGCTTTTTTATCCATACCTACAAGTGGCGAAAGGTCTCTTTTTCCGTAAACTTCACCTTTCATGATCCATACCTTAACACCCATTCTACCGTAAGTAGTATGTGCTTCTGCTAAAGCATAATCAATATCAGCTCTGAAAGTTGATAGAGGAATACGTCCTTCTTTGAAACTTTCTGAACGCGCCATTTCAGCACCGTTTAAACGACCAGAAATCATTACTTTGATTCCTTCTGCATTCATTCTCATAGAAGCAGCTATAGCCATTTTAATTGCTCTTCTATAAGAGATACGGCCTTCGATTTGACGACAAATACTATTAGCTACCAAATAAGCATCTAACTCAGGTCTTTTGATTTCAAAGATATTGATTTGAACCTCTTTGTCTGTAATTTTCTTAAGTTCTTCTTTTAACTTGTCTACCTCTTGACCGCCTTTACCAATAATGATACCAGGACGAGCCGTAGTGATAGTAACGGTTACAAGCTTTAAAGTTCTTTCGATAATTACTTTCGACACACTAGCTTTTGATAAACGAGCGTGGATATACTTTCTGATTTTGTAATCTTCAGCGATTTTATCACCGTAGTCATTACCACCATACCAGTTAGAATCCCATCCTCTGATGATACCAAGGCGATTTCCGATTGGATTAGTCTTTTGTCCCATCTTTATTAATTGCTTTGTGTGTTATTAATTGATCCTAATACGATTGTAACGTGATTAGAACGTTTTCTAATTCTGTGTGCGCGACCTTGTGGAGCTGGGCGTAATCTTTTTAACATCATACCACCATCCACTTTGATCTCTTTTACAAATAAGCCTGCTTCAGCTACATTACCTTCACTATTTTTCTGTTCCCAGTTGTTAATAGCAGATAATAATAGTTTTTCTAATTTTCTTGAAGCTTCTTTTTGACTAAATCTTAATATATTTAGTGCATTCTCAACTTTCTGACCTCTTACCAAGTCTGCTACTAAGCGCATTTTTCTAGGTGAAGTAGGGCAGTTATTTAATTTAGCAAACGCTAAAGACTTATTAGCCTCTTTTCTTGCTTCTGCTGCTTCTCTTTTACGAACTCCCATGTCTTCTTTTATTTTTTACCTTTATTTTTAGCTCCAGCGTGACCTCTAAAAGATCTAGTTGGTGAAAATTCACCTAACTTGTGTCCTACCATGTTTTCAGTAACATATACTGGAACAAATTGACGACCGTTGTGAACTGCGATTGTTTGTCCTACGAAATCTGGAGTAATCATTGAAGCTCTAGACCAAGTTTTAACAACATTCTTGTTTCCTGCCTCAGCATTCTCCAATACTTTCTTTTCTAATTTATAGTGTACAAAAGGTCCTTTTTTTAATGAACGTGCCATATCTTATTATTTCTTTCTACGTTCTACAATATACTTGTTGCTCGGGTTTTGTTTAGCACGGGTTCTATAACCTTTAGCTGGTAAACCTTTTCTTGAACGTGGGTGACCTCCAGATGAACGTCCTTCACCACCACCCATTGGGTGATCAACAGGGTTCATAGCTACTGGTCTTGTTCTAGGTCTTCTACCTAACCATCTAGATCTACCTGCTTTACCAGAAACGATTAACTGGTGATCTGAGTTAGAAACAGCACCTATAGTTGCAGAACAAGTTAACAAGATTAATCTTGTTTCTCCAGAAGGCATTTTGATAGTAGCATATTTACCATCACGAGCCATTAATTGAGCAAATGTACCAGCCGAACGAGCAATAGTTGCACCTTGACCTGGACGTAACTCAATACAAGAAATTACTGTTCCTAGAGGAATTTTGCTTAACGGCATAGTATTCCCGATTTCAGGAGCTACATCAGCACCCGAAACTACAGTTTGCCCAACTTTTAAACCATTTTGAGCAATAATATATCTTTTTTCACCATCAGCATAAGCCAATAATGCGATAAAAGCTGTTCTGTTTGGATCGTACTCGATTGATTTCACTGTAGCTGGAATTCCATCTTTAGTTCTTTTGAAATCGATGATACGATATCTTTGTTTGTGACCACCGCCTGTATAACGCATAGTCATCTTTCCTTGACTATTTCTACCTCCAGATGATTTTTTCGGTGCGATTAATGAGCGCTCCGGCTTATCAGTAGTAATGGCGTCAAAACCATTAACAACTCTAAAACGCTGACCTGGGGTAATAGGTTTTAATTTTCTTACTGACATCTTACTTTACTTAGTTGTTGTAAAAATCAATTGTTTCTCCTTCTTTAACTTGTACGATTGCTTTTTTGTAAGCATTAGTTTTACCAGCTATCATACCACTTTTTGTATATTTGGTGGTGCGATCTGGACGTACATTCATTGTATTCACTTCTACAACAGTTACTCCATAAGCAGCTTCAACAGCTTTCTTAATTTGAACTTTGTTAGCTTTTTTATCTACAACGAAACCAAAACGGTTGAATATTTCTCCGTCTTTAGTTACTTTTTCCGTAACGATAGGTTTTATAATGATACTCATGGCCTATTATTTGCTTAAATTTTGTTCGATTCCTTCTAAAGATCCCTCTAAAAGAACTAAATTATTTGCGTTTAATATCGCATAAGTACTTAATTCTGAGTTAGTGATTACAGAAGATTTTTGTAAGTTACGAGATGATAAGTAAACATTTTTGTTGTCACCACCTAACACGAACAATGATTTTTTGTTTTCTAACCCTAACGCTTTCAATACGTTAATAAAATTTTTAGTACTTGGAGCTTCGAAACCGAAGTCTTCTAATACGATTAAGTTAGATTCTTTCGCTTTTAAAGTTAAAGCTGATTTACGAGCTAAACGTTTTAATGCTTTATTTAATTTGAAAGAGTAGTTTCTTGGTCTTGGACCAAAAACTGTTCCTCCTCCTTTAAACAAAGGACTCTTTTTAGATCCTGCACGAGCAGTACCAGTTCCTTTTTGCTTTTTGATTTTACGAGTACTACCAGCAACTTCTGCTCTTTCTTTAGACTTGTGAGTTCCTTGACGTTGGTTAGCCAAATATTGTTTCACATCTAAGTATAGAGCGTGGTTATTAGGCTCAATTGCGAAAACTGAATCAGAAAGTTGAACTTTTCTCCCAGTATCTTTTCCGTTGATATCTAATACTTTTACTTCCATTACTTCTGAACGATTACATAAGAGTCTTTGTGACCAGGAACACATCCTTTAACAACAAGTAAGTTCTTTTCAGCCACTACTTTTAAAACTCTAAGATTTTGAACTTTTACATTGTCTCCACCCATTCTTCCTGCCATACGCATTCCTTTGAATACTCTGGAAGGATAAGATGAAGCACCTACTGAACCTGGCGCTCTCAAACGGTTGTGCTGACCATGAGTAACTTGTCCAACACCACCAAAACCGTGACGTTTAACAACCCCTTGGAAACCTTTTCCTTTTGATACACCTTGAACATCTACGAATTCACCCTCAGCGAATAAATCCACAGTGATCACATCTCCTAATTTGTGCTCAGCTTCAAACCCTTGGAATTCAACAACCTTCTTTTTAGCAACCGTACCCGCTTTTTTGAAGTGCCCTTCAGCAGCCTTATTAGTTTGCTTTGCAGATTTGTCATCGAAACCAAGTTGAAGAGCCTCATACCCGTCAACCTCATTGGTTCTGACTTGGGTAACAACGCAAGGACCAACTTCAATAACAGTACAAGGGATGTTTTTCCCGTTCTCGTCGAAGATGCTAGTCATTCCGATTTTCTTTCCGATTAACCCAGACATACTTAAATAATTAATTATTAATAATATATATAACTCTAATTTTGAGTGCGCAAAAGTAAGCATTATGTTTTGAATTTCAAAACATAATGCTTAAATATTTCAATTAAAGTAAATTATCACACTTTAATTTCAACTTCTACTCCACTTGGTAGCTCTAATTTCATTAAAGCATCGATGGTTTTTGAAGATGAAGAATAAATATCCAACAATCTTTTGTATGAACTCACTTCGAATTGTTCTCTTGATTTTTTGTTTACGTGCGGAGAACGCAACACAGTGAAAATCTTTTTATTAGTAGGTAATGGAATTGGACCAGTAACTACTGCACCTGTACTTTTTACAGTTTTTACGATTTTTTCTGCTGATTTATCAACCAACATATGATCGTAAGATTTTAATTTTATTCTGATTTTTTGACTCATTTTCTTAAAAATTAAGCGTTACCTTTAGCTTTCTTAATTACTGCTTCTGAAATGTTCGATGGTGTTTCTTCGTAATGAGAGAATTCCATTGTAGACGTAGCACGACCAGAAGATAAAGTTCTCAAAGTCGTTACATAACCAAACATTTCTGATAATGGAACGTTTGCTTTAATAGTTTTAGCCCCGTTTCTATCTCCCATATCATTTACTTGACCACGACGACGGTTTAAGTCACCTACGATATCCCCCATATTTTCTTCTGGAGTGATAACTTCAATTTTCATGATTGGCTCAAGAATTACAGCACCAGCAGCTTTAGCTACTTCTTTATAACCTAATTTAGCAGCTAATTCAAAAGATAAAGCATCTGAATCCACTGGGTGATAAGAACCATCCAACAAAGTTACTTTCAAGCTATCTACAGCATATCCTGCCAAAGGCCCTTGTTTCATAGCCTCTCTAAAACCTTTCTCTACAGCAGGAATATATTCTTTAGGAACATTACCCCCTTTTACTTCATTAACAAACGTTAACCCCATAGTTCCAGCTTCTGCAGGCTCTAAACGGAAAACGATATCACCAAATTTACCACGACCCCCTGATTGTTTTTTATAAACTTCACGGTGTTGTGCCGATTTGGTAAAAGCTTCTTTGTACTCTACTTGAGGTTCACCTTGATCCACTTCAACTTTGAACTCACGTTTCATACGATCTACTAAGATATCTAAGTGAAGCTCACCCATACCAGAGATAATTGTTTGCCCTGAAGCCTCATCAGTTCTAACAGTAAACGTTGGATCTTCTTCAGCTAATTTAGCTAAAGCCATACCCATTTTATCTACGTCAGCCTTAGTTTTAGGCTCAATAGCAATACCGATTACCGGATCAGGGAATTTCATTGATTCAAGAATGATAGGATTTTTCTCATCACACATTGTATCACCTGTTTTGATATCTTTAAAACCTACTGCTGCACCAATATCCCCCGCCTCAATATATTCGATTGGATTTTGCTTGTTTGCGTGCATTTGGTAGATACGAGAGATACGCTCTTTATTTCCTGAACGTGTATTCAATATATAAGAACCAGCATCTAAACGCCCCGAATATGCACGGAAGAAAGCTAAACGCCCTACATAAGGATCCGTAGCAATTTTGAACGCTAAAGCAGCAAATGGCTCTTTTACATCTGGACGACGCAAGATTTTAGTTTGATCTTCCTCTAACAAATCAGCATCATCAGGATGAATACCTTCAATACCCTCTTTATCTAAAGGAGATGGTAAATATTTACAAACTGCATCCAACATAAACTGAACTCCTTTGTTTTTGAATGAAGATCCACACAACATAGGAATAATTGCCATATCAATGGTAGCAGCACGTAATGCGTTGTTAATTTCCTCTTCTGTAATTGAATTTTCATCTTCCATATACTTATCTAATAAGTTTTCATCATAAGAAGCGATTTCTTCAATTAATTTAGAACGGTATTCTTTTACTTCATCAACCATATCTGCAGGGATATCGATGATATCAAAAGTAGCTCCTTGTGTTTCATCATGCCATACAATAGCTTGATTTTTCACTAAGTCAACTACTCCTTTAAAATCATTCTCCTCACCAATTGGCAAAGTAATAGCTACCGCATTAGAACGCAACATATCCTTAACTTGTTGACACACATTAAGGAAATTAGAACCTTGACGATCCATTTTGTTTACGAATCCCATACGAGGAACTCTGTACTGGTCAGCTAATCTCCAGTTCGTTTCAGATTGAGGCTCAACACCATCAACCGCAGAAAATAAGAAAACTAAACCATCTAATACACGTAATGAACGGTTTACCTCTACTGTAAAGTCAACGTGACCTGGAGTATCGATAATATTAAAGTGGTACGGTTTAGACTCAGCTATATTTCTACCTTGATCTGTTGGAAAGTTCCAAGTACAAGTTGTAGCCGCCGAAGTAATTGTGATACCTCTTTCTTGCTCTTGTGCCATCCAGTCCATAGTAGCAGCACCATCGTGCACCTCTCCTATTTTATGAGACTTACCTGTATAGAACAAGATACGCTCTGTAGTGGTTGTCTTACCTGCATCGATGTGAGCAGCAATACCAATATTTCTAGTATATTTTAAATCTCTTGCCATTTCTTTACGAATTAAAATCTAAAGTGAGAGAATGCTTTGTTAGCTTCCGCCATTTTATGAGTATCCATTCTTTTCTTAACAGCAGCACCTTCTTCTTTAGCAGCAGCTAAAATTTCAGACGCTAAACGAGCTGCCATAGATTTCTCATTTCTTCTTCTTGCGTAAAGAATTAACCATTTCATCGACATAGAAATTTTTCTATCTGGACGAATAGGCATTGGAATTTGGAATGTAGCACCACCTACACGACGAGAACGTACTTCTACGTGAGGCATAACATTAGTTAAAGCGTCTTTCCAAATTTCTAACGCTGATTTTTCAGCATCTTGCTTTTTAGTTTCAACGATTTCTAATGCATCGTAGAATACTGCAAAAGCAGTCGATTTTTTACCATCCCACATTAAGTTGTTCACGAAACGTGTTACTAATTGATCGTTAAATTTTGGATCTGGTAAAAGAGGTCTTTTTTTGGCCTGTCTTTTTCTCATTTCTTTTTTGTTACTTTTTTAAAGTTTAAAGTTCAAAGCTCAAAGCTTAAAGCTACCCGCTATTCACTAGTTACTTTTTGCTTTTCACCACTCACTCTTTACTTAATTAAAAATTACTTTTTGTCTTTAGGGCGTTTAGCACCATATTTAGATCTTCTTTGTAAACGACCGTTCACTCCGGCTGTATCCAAAGCACCACGTACGATGTGGTATCTAACTCCTGGTAAATCTTTTACCCTTCCACCTCTAACTAATACTATCGAGTGCTCTTGCAGATTGTGTCCTTCACCTGGGATGTAAGCATTTACTTCATTACCATTAGTCAAACGCACACGCGCAACTTTACGCATTGCTGAGTTTGGCTTTTTAGGCGTAGTAGTATACACACGCGTACAAACCCCTCTTCTTTGAGGACAAGAATCTAAAGCAGCCGATTTACTCTTCTTAGTTAATTTGGCTCTTCCAGTTCTTACTAATTGTTGAATTGTTGGCATAATTAATACTAAATTATTTACTAGTTTATAAAAACCCGCTATTTACGGGGTTGCAAATGTATAGATTATTTTTCAAAAAACAAACTCTAAATAATTAATTTCCAGCACAGTTATTTTAACCACAATTAAAGTTATTTTTTTTACGTTATTTTTACCCAAAATATAAACTCTTGAAACAACTTATCCTACTTATCCTGTATTTTACCCTATCTCAAAAAAATTGGGGACAATATTTAGTTTTAAAAACTGAAGGAAATTCTATCCACGAAAGCAAAATAATAGACTCCCTATCTTCCTACAAAAGACATCCCAACCTCACTTCTTTAAACAAAGAAATAAGTCAGATTGCAAAAAAATTAACCGAAAAAGGATACATAGAACAAACAACAGTCATTAATCAAAAGATAAATGACAGCACCTACTACATTAGATACAAATTAGGGGATTGCATCCAAAAAATCCATATTTTTTTAGGAACTTACAAAAATCTATTAGAAAACGATCAAGATACCTTAAAAATAGATTTTAAAAACATAAACGATCAATTTCTAAAGTTCACCATAACTCTAGAAAAAAAAGGCTACCCTCTTAGCCAAATAAGACTTTCCAATATAAATAAAAGAGGTAAAAATTTAGTATCTGAAATTATTATCACTAAAGACCCAGAAAGAACCATCAACCAAATTAATATAAACGGCTATCCCAACTTCCCTAAAAACCATCTAAACATTATACTCAAGCATCACAAAAAAAGGATTTTCAACGACAATGAATTAAAAAAAATCAACAATGATTTCAAAAAGCTTCCTTTCTGCAAAATCACAAAAGAAGCAGAAATTCTTTTTACAAAAGACTCTACAACAATTTATACATACCTCGAAAAACAAAAGAGAAACACTTTTGACGGATATATAGGCTTTACCTCCCTCAAAAACAATCTAAAACTCAATGGCTATTTAGATTTCAAACTATTAAACACTCTAAACTGGGGAGAAAAATTTAACATCTACTGGAAAGACAACGGAGAACAACAGAGCGTTTTCAATTTAAACACAGAAATACCTTACCTCTTCAAAACCCCATTAATAGTAAAAGGGGAATTAAGTATTTTCAAACAAGACTCTATCTTTCAAAAAACAAAATCCGAAATCGAATTAGGATACTTATTAAACTATAATACTCGTTGGTACATAGGATACCAAGAAACAGAATCAAGCGATATACAAAACTCAGACTTAAAAACACTGACAGACTATAAAAATTTTTTTTACACTTTTAGCTTCCATCACCTAAATTATAATTCAAACGAAATTCCTTTTTTTGAAAAAACAAATTTCATCCTTAAAATAGGAACAGGAAGAAGAAACACCTCTAAATCTATACCACAATTTTTTACATTAGCTGAACTATCGCATCTATTCTATTTGAACGACAAAAACAGTCTGTTCGTTAAAAGTCAAAATTATTACCTAAAAAGTTCCGATTACCTAACCAACGAACTATTTCAATTTGGTGGCATTAATTCAATCAGAGGATTTAACGACAACAGTCTTCAAACCAATTTATTAACTTCAATACTCTCAGAATACAGATACAAAATTAACAACCATTTCTACCTGCATAGCATTATAGATTACGCATATACTGAAAACATAATTTCAAACACAAAAAGCAACCTAAAAAGCTTAGGAGTAGGCTTTTATTTAGTCAACAAAAAAAGCACCATACATCTACAATATAGCAATGGAACCAGTAACAAGAAGGGGTTCAATAGTAGAAATTCCATTTTTCACATAAATTTATTGTTTATATTATAGCAATTATAAAAAAAACATAAAAAAAAAATAAACTTTAAATTTTATTTCATATATTTGCATGAACTAATCAATTAATTATTTTATGAGATCAAAATTTAAATGGATTTACACACTACTAATAGTGTTGACGGTTCAGTTTTCTTTTGCACAAGAGAAAACTATTACTGGAGTGGTAACAGATGCTTCTGGGCCACTACCTGGAGTTAATGTTTTAGTAAAAGGTACGCAACGCGGATCTTCTACTGGATTTGATGGTAAATACAGCATTAAAGCAAAAGAAGGTGAAACTTTAATCTTCTCATTCATGGGAATGAAAGAAATTGCAAAAACGGTTGGAGCTTCTAATGTAATGAATACTGTTATGCAAAATGATTCTAAAGTATTAGGGGAGGTAGTTGTAACTGCCCAAGGCATCTCTAGAGAAAAAAAATCACTAGGCTACTCCACACAAAAACTTGATGCTGCAACTATTAATCAAGTCCCAACGAATAATTTCATAAATAATTTATCTGGAAAGGTTGCTGGTTTGGAAATCCGAAACAACTCTAACTTTGGCGGTTCTAGTAATATTGTTTTAAGAGGTACAAAAAGTTTAACGGGTAATAATCAAGCATTAATTATAATCGACGGAGTACCTATTAACAACGCTAATTTAAACGACTCAGACACAGCAAGCGGAAGACAAGGTTTTGATTTTGGAAACTCTGCTTCTGACATAGACCCTAATAACATAGAATCCATTAATGTACTTAAGGGAACTTCTGCTACTGCTCTATATGGGAGTGAAGCAGCAAATGGAGCTATTATCATTACAACAAAAAAAGGAAAAAAAAGAACCGCATTAGGAATTAGCCTAAGTTCAACATTATCTATATCAAATGCTAATAAGCAAACTTTACCAACATACCAAAAAGAATATGGAGGAGGTTACGCTGGTGAAGGCAGTAACTATACCGCTGATATTTTTGGCAATCCTAATGCTATAGTAAGTTCAACAGGAGATGATGCTTCTTACGGAAATGCCTTCAATCCTAACCAATTGGTATACCAATGGAATTCATTTGTAATAGGAAACCCCAACTATGGAAAAGCTACTCCCTGGGTAGCTGCTTCAAATGACCCTAACAGCTTCTTCAGAACAGCTTTTTCTACTGTAAATAATATTAATTTCAATGGAGGAGATGAAAAATCTGCTTATAATTTCTCATACACAAACAACAACGAAACTGGAATTTTACCAAACAGTAGTTTGAATAAAAATTCGATCAATGGTAGCTTCTCAAGAGATTTCACAAATAAATTAAAATCAAATACTTTCATTACATTTACTGATCAAAGTACAAAAGGTAGAAATGCTACAGGTTATGGAGATAACATCATAACAGGATTTAGACAATGGTGGCCAGTTAACGTAGATATAAAAGAACTAGAAAAGGAGTATTTCAGAACAAAACAAAACACTACTTGGAATCAAATAGACCCTACAAATGGTGACTTAAGACCTAATTTTTGGAATAACCCCTACTGGGATAGATATGAAAACTACGAAACAGACACAAGGACACGAGTATTAACAGGCAGTAGCCTTAGTTATGATATTTCAAAAAATTTTAATATTCTGGGTAGAGCTACATTAGAATACTC
This sequence comes from Flavobacterium columnare NBRC 100251 = ATCC 23463, assembly GCF_002530675.1. Lineage (GTDB taxonomy): Bacteria > Bacteroidota > Bacteroidia > Flavobacteriales > Flavobacteriaceae > Flavobacterium > Flavobacterium columnare. The sequence goes on along the minus strand of NZ_PCMX01000019.1, from coordinate 12,994 downwards.
TTATGACAATCAAGAACTAAGAAAAGCAATAGGAAGTCATGCTGAAAACTTTGGCATAACTGGAGGTAATGCTTCTTCTGGTTATAGTATTTTCACAAGAGACTTCTTACAACAAACTTATGACTTAATAGCTACTTATAAATTTAATATAAGTAAAGATTTTGGCACAAGAATTTTAGGAGGCTACACATTTAAAAAAGCGAACTCAAGAAGTCTATTTGGCTCAACTACAGGAGGTCTTGCAAAACCTTACTTGTATTCATTACAAAATTCCAATGTATTTCTTGCCCCGATTCAATCAGAACTAAAATATGAAAAAAGTGGAATCTACACCCAAGGCACATTAGATTATAAAAAAATAATTTACCTAGAAGGAACAGTACGTCATGATGAGAGTACAGCTTTATTGGGAGCAGAAAATAAATACAATTACTTTTCTGTTGGAACAAGTTTGATATTATCTGAAATAATCAAAAAAGACTGGTTAAATCTAGCTAAACTAAGAGTAAATTATGCTGAAGTAGGTAACGATTTAGCTTTTGGAAGATTAGGCTCACGTGCTTTTAACGGAATTATAGATGGAAATCCTTTATTTGGTAATTCTACAACTTATTACGAACAAGAAAAATTAAAACCCGAAGTTCAAAGATCAATAGAAACTGGACTAGAACTAGGATTATACGATAGATTCAATCTAGACTTATCATTTTATAAAACCAATATTACTAATCAAATATTCAACGTCCCACAAAGTGGAGCAACTGGCTTTTCAGCTGCACGAATTAATGCAGGAGAAATGGAAAACAAAGGAATTGAGATTGCCTTATCAGGAAGTATTGTGAAAAGTCAAAAGTTTTCTTGGGAAGTTGGAATAAATTGGTCTAAAAACATAAACACTGTTAAATCTTTAAATCAAGGAAGAGACAATTTACTTTTAGCAAACTTTCAAGGAGGCGTATCTTTAAATGCAACTGTAGGCGAAGCTTATGGCACATTAAGAGGAACAGACTATGTATATGACGCTAATGGCAACAAAGTTGTAGGTTCAAACGGATTTTATTTAACACAAAACAACAAAGTCCTTGGAACAATACAAGCCGATTGGATAGGAGGTTTAAATAATAAAGTTCGTTATAATGATTTTTCCTTAAACTTTTTAATTGATGTAAAAAAAGGAGGTAGTGTTTATTCTTTAGACCAAGCATATGGACAAGAAACAGGTATATATCCTGAAACAACAGGATTAAATCATCTAGGAGTACCAGTAAGAAGCGCAAATAATGGAGGTATTATACTACCTGGAGTCTTAGAAAACGGACAACCTAACAATATCATAGCAGATGCATCTTCATCAGGAGGGACGGCCTTTAGCACTGACACTAATCCAAATAAAGCTTATATTTACGATGCTTCATACATTAAATTGAGAGAAGTTGGATTAACATATAACTTGCCTAATAAATACATCGAAAAATTAGATCTTTCTAGTATTAGCTTTAGTTTATTAGGAAGTAATTTATGGATAATACATAAAAATACGCCATACAGTGATCCTGAAGCAGGTTCTTCAGCTGGAAACATTCAAGGATTTCAATCAGGTGTAATGCCAGCAATTAAAACATATTCATTTAACATGAAAATCAACTTCTAAGAAATGAAAAAAACGATAATAAAATTAACAGCAATTTCATCATTATTAATAACAAGCTGTATAAGCGAAGATTTAAATTTTAATGATGATAGTAAAAAAGCTTATGATGTTTCCGCTGAATCATTATTAAGCAATTCTCAAAAAGGCATATCTGATCAGTTAGCATCTCCTAGCGTTAACGAAAATGTTTTTAGGTATTTTTCGCAATATTGGGCAGCTACATTATATACTGCAGAATCCAGATATAACCTAATAAACCGAAATATCCCTGGTTTTCACTGGAATAATTTATACAGAGATGTATTAGGAAATTTAAAATCCGCAGAAGAGGTCATTCAAAACGAAATAAAACCTGATAAAACACCAGCTACTGACTGGGCAAAGATACAAACAAATAAAAAAGCAATAATTGAAATTTTAAGAGTTTATACTTATCAAAATTTAGTTGATACTTTTGGAAACGTACCATATACTGAATCATTAAAAAACCAAGCTAACATCTTACCGAAATACGATGATGCAGCAACAATATACTCAGATTTGATAAACAGATTAAATAATGCAATTAACAATCTGGATTTACAATCTGAAAGCTTTAAAAGTGGTGATTTAGTATACAATGGAAATGTTGAAAAATGGTTTAAATTCGCAAATTCTTTAAAAGTAAAATTGGGTATAAACTTAAGCGATTTCAATCCAGCTTTATCTAAACAAACAGTAGAAACAGCAGTAGCTGGAGGTTTAATAATATCTAACAACGATAACGCCTTGTTTAAGTATTCACCATCTGCTCCTACGTATAATCCCATTTATGACAATTTAGTAGCCAGCAATAGAAATGATTTTGTCCCTGCAAAAACAATTGTTGACTACATGAATTCTCTTACGGATCCTAGAAGGAATGTATTTTTTACTAAATTGGAAAATAATTATGTAGGTGGTATTTATGGAGCTCAAAATGCTAATCCATACGCAACTTCCTATTCTCATATTGGTGACTTAATCAAAAAATCAGATGCTTTTGGAGTTCTTATTGACGCAGCTGAAATCAATTTCTTATTAGCTGAAGCAGCTGAAAGAGGTTATACAGTTGGAAATAATGCTGGATATTATTATAATAACGCTATTACAGCATCAATGACTTATTGGAATATTCCTCCTGCTGACATTAACACTTACTTGTCTCAACCTACAATTAACTACACAACTGCCACTGGTAGTTGGAAAGAAAAAATAGGTATGCAAGCTTGGATAGCTATGTATAATAGAGGTTTTGAATCTTGGACTTTCTACAGAAGATTAGATTATCCTATATTAAAAGCTCCTACAAGAGCAGTAGCAGCGGCAGACAAAAAAGTACCTGTTAGATATACGTACCCTATATCTGAATCAACAATAAATGGTTCTAATTACTCACAGGCAGCTGAGGCCATTGGTGGTGACAAATTATACACTAAAATTTTCTGGGATAAAAACTAAAAACCTTCAAAAATGAAATAAAAACCACCAAGAAATTCTTGGTGGTTTTTTTATATCTTTGCCTTATGGAAAAAGACAACCAAATTTTCGGAATCAGAGCCATCCTTGAGGCTATACATGCAAAAAAAGAAATAGATAAAGTTTTTGTTCAAAAAGATGCACAAGGAGACTTGATGCAAGAATTACTCAAAACTTTAAAGAAAAACAATATCAATTTTAGTTACGTCCCTATTGAAAAGTTAAATCGTTTAACGTCAAACAATCACCAAGGAGCTGTTGCTACCATTGCGCCTATTTCTTTTGTTAGCTTAGAAAATTTGGTAGAAAGAATAATGGAAAACAAAAAAACGCCCCTTTTCCTAATCTTAGACCAATTAAGCGATGCGCGTAATTTTGGTGCGATTATCCGTACTGCGGAATGTACAGGTGTAGATGGTATCATTGTACAAAAACAAGGTTCCGCACCTGTAAATGGCGACACAGTAAAAACATCGGCTGGTGCCGTGTTCAATATTCCTATTTGCAAAGTTGATCATATTAAAGATGCTGTCTTCTACCTTCAAGGTTCAGGTATCAAAACAGTAGCTGCTACTGAAAAAACAGACAATAATATTTACGATATTGACTTAAAAGAACCACTTGCTATTATTATGGGAAGCGAGGATAAGGGGGTAAACCCATCTGTTTTAAAAATTGTTGACGAAAAAGCTAAATTACCTATGTTTGGCACCATTTCTTCATTGAACGTTTCTGTGGCATGCGGTGCTTTCTTATATGAAACAGTAAGACAAAGATGGGAAATCTAAGATATATTCATTATCTAGAACCACCCTTTTTTAAGCTTATAATTAATTATAGATCATTGCCTGGTGTTTCATCGGGCTTTTTCATTTCATAAATAACAGGAAGATTTGAAACGAAATAAACCCACTTTTCTAATTCTATTTGACGCATTTTAGAGCTCGAAATAAATTTCCCCTCCTCATCAAAATGTTTCATAAAAGGATCTTTTTTAAAATCATAATTTGGTTCTTGCCAATCGTATAACAAAGGTTTTTGATATACTGGCGCATTATACAGCCAACTAAAAACCACCCCTACCACAAAACCCGATAAATGGGCTTCCCAAGAAATATGCTCTTCTGCACTTGGAAAAATATACCAAACCATCCCTCCATATAACAAAATTATCGTAAAAGACAAAGCTACTAATCTATAATATCCCGTTTGAAGTCCTTTAAAAAAAATAAAAGAAGCCAAAACATACACTAACCCACTTGCTCCTATGTGGTAATTTTCTCTACCTATCAACCAAGTTCCTAATCCTGATAAAAGCAACCCTATCCACAAAACCTGAAAAGAATGTTCCCTATAAAAATAACGCAAACAGGCTAGCAAAAACAGCAAAGGCAAAGAATTGTTGAACAAATGCCCTATATCGCCATGTAAAAAAGGACTAAACAAAACACCTCTTAACCCCGCCAAACTTCGGGGATAAATTCCATATTCGGTTAGATTTATTTTAAATTCCTTTTCTACCCAAAAAACAATCCAAAGACACAAAACAAAATACAAAGGTAATAATACCACCGATGGCGTAAATCTAAATTCATTTTCATTCATATCTCTAAATTCTATTATTACAAACCATACAATAATTCTTTATTAATCTGTCTTTTTAATATACTCCTATTACAGTCCATTTTATTTAAAATCTTTATCAAAAAAAGATCCAAAACTGTTTTAATGATTTTTTGTCAGAAATAGTTAATTTTACTTCCTATGAAAACACCACTAGCAGAAAGAATACGTCCTAAATCTTTAGAGGAATATATCAGCCAGTCCCACTTAGTAGGCGACCAAGGCTCCTTGACCCATCAAATTAAGAACGGCATCATCCCTTCTCTAATTTTATGGGGGCCTCCTGGCACAGGGAAAACCACTTTGGCCCAAATTATTGCTCAAAATAGTAATCGCCCTTTTTATGAGTTGAGTGCTATCAATTCGGGGGTAAAAGAAGTGCGAGAAGTTATTGATAAGGCCAAACAAAGTGGTGGATTATTCACCGCTAAAAACCCTATTTTATTCATTGATGAGATTCATCGTTTTAGTAAATCGCAACAAGATTCTTTACTGGGGGCAGTCGAAAAAGGGTGGGTAACCCTTATAGGGGCAACAACCGAAAATCCAAGTTTTGAAGTAATCCCCGCTTTGCTGTCACGCTGTCAGGTGTATATCTTAAATCCTTTTACCAAAAACGATTTAGAAGCCCTACTCTATCGTGCTATAACTAATGATATCTTTTTAAAAGAAAAAAACATTGAGTTACTAGAAACTGAAGCCTTGTTACGTTTATCAGGTGGAGATGGAAGAAAACTGTTAAATACTTTTGAGCTTATCATTAATGCCACTAACGAATCTCTCATTACAATTACCAACGAAAAAGTGATGCAACTGGTTCAAAAAAATACTGTTTTGTATGACAAGACAGGAGAGCAACATTATGATATCGTCTCTGCTTTTATAAAATCTATAAGAGGGAGTGATCCTAATGGCGCTGTGTATTGGTTAGCAAGAATGATTGAAGGTGGTGAAGATGTAAAATTCATTGCAAGGCGTATGTTAATCTTAGCTAGTGAAGACATCGGAAATGCAAATCCTACCGCACTAATAATGGCCAATAACACTTTTCAAGCAGTTACTACAATAGGATATCCTGAAAGCCGAATTATATTAAGTCAATGTGCTATTTATTTAGCAACCTCAGCAAAAAGCAATGCTAGCTATATAGCTATAGGAAAAGCACAACAAATAGTAAAACAAACAGGAGACTTACCCGTTCCTTTACATTTGAGGAATGCTCCCACTAAGCTCATGAGAGAATTAGGATATGGAGAAGAATACAAATATTCCCACGATTACGCAAATAATTTTGCCGAACAAGAATATCTTCCTGAAACTATTTCGGCGACTAAATTTTACGAACCAGCCGATAATGCTCGAGAAAGAGAATTGAGACAATTCTTAAAAAACAGATGGAAAGAAAAATATGATTATTAAAAAACTGCTTTAGAATATAAACTATTTAATAGTTAAATCTAAAGCAGTAAACTACTCAATAATTTTTAATATATCACATTATTATTCTAATGATTGCAGTTTTTCTGTTTTAACTTCAGGAAACATAATGGCAGCCCATTTAAAAGCTCCTTGTTTTATTGCATCATAAGTTACATAAAAGTATCCTTGACGCCCCCATGATCTACCCCATGAATTCTGAACTTTAAACTGTTTAGTAACATCATTATATCCTACTATACATACACAGTGTCCCCCATTTCTTTTCCCATATACAGAATTCCAAACGTAATTATTTCTGGAAATTGCTTGAAAAGATTCATTATAATCAAAACAAGCTGGTACTGGATAATTTTTACTTAAATAATATTTAATATCTTCTACACTAGTTGCTGATATATTCTTCCAAGAACTTATCTTTCGTTCTCTAGCATACTCTAATTGTTTAGCTGATGGCATTGTAAAACAACCTCCTTCAACATAAGGCATCTGATCTGCACCACACTCTCCTTTTTGTTTTAAAAGATTCATAGCGTCGTCAGGGTAAGATCCTTTAATGCAATCTGATATTTTAATCTGATTGTATACAAATGCCGCACTTCTAGATGCACTTCTCCAATTTCTATTATGAACAGGATTATTAATATATCTTGTCATACTATGCGCTGCATAACCTATTCCCCATCCAACACACGAGCCTTCTTTTCCTTGATTTCCTACTGGCATAGCTGGTAATTCAAAAGTAGCAGGCATTGCAACGGATCTCATCGTAGAAAGACTTACATCAGGACGATACATTCTTAAATTGCTTTCATATTCTTGGGGGGTTAACGGGTCTATTGATTTCAAATAAGATTCCGCAAATTCTGGCACCCCTAATTTCGATAATTCTTCACTTTTCTCATTTACATCTAATTTATCTGTTTGACAAGAGCCAAACAAAAAGATAGAAGCCAAGACATAAATCGACTTCCTGAAATTTTTAAAAAAATTTTTCTTGCTCATATTTAACATTTTATAGGTTAATAACAATGCAAATAAAAGAAGAACTATACGATTTAAAAAAACAGAAACTGAACATAAACTTACCATAAACTACCTACAAATCAAAAAATTACTCAACGTAAGACTATGTATACATAAATATATTATTTTTACAAAACAACCTTATAATCCAACCAAAAAAATTAAGAATATGAAAGAGATAGTAGAAATATTAATCTTTTCGATTTTAAAAGACCCAAAGATTACTAATAGCTTTTTAAACAATACTAAACACTGGAAAAGAGCCCATTACGTTTATCTTTCAGAAATTATTGAATTTGAATTAAAAAAAACCAACTTAATTAACGAAAAGAAAAAAATAGAAATTGGTACAACTATATCTGCTACAACTTTAAAAAGAGTTTTTGAAATTGACAAAAACAAGGTCTACACAGATGATATTCGGTTTATTAAAACCTTGGATAAATTAGCTATTTTTCTAGGATTTCAAAGTCTTGATGATTTTATCAAAAAAAAAACAAATCCTAACTTTATTAATTCTGACAAAAACAACAAGGATATAATAAAAAAAATAGAAATTGAAAACTCTATTTCAGAAAGTACGCTTTACAATATTATTAAAAATTATTGTTATATTGAGTTAGATTCTATAAAAAGAATACCTAATTTTGAAATGGAAGAATTTTATAATGTTTTGGATATTCAAAGTCCTATTTTAAAAAGAATTACACGAAATTTAAACGAGTTAGTAGAACAAGGATATATTTTTCACAAAGAAAACAATCATTCTAATTATGAAATTTTCAACTTTAGAACTATTACAATAGAAGAAAAAACAGCAATAATTTCAACCAATGAATACTGGAATTTAACTCTTACTAATCGCAACGGAACAAATACACAAATAGTAAATTTTGCGAATGAACAAGTCTATTTCATAAAAAAGATAAACGATAATTGGAAAATATGGGATAACTTCAATCCTTATAGTGACAAGATTATTGAAAACATAAAAGAACGTTCAAAATTATAATTTTAAGGAAGACTATTTTTAAAAAAAATAAACAATTGTTTGTTTGTTTTTAATCTAGTCAACTAAAAGGAGAAATATGAGACTGTTTCTCCTTATATCGAATCAACAAAGTATCGTTTGCTTTTACTTCTTAATAGAAATCTTTTTTAAAAACTAATATCTATTCTTTCGGTATTAACTCTTTCTTCTTCTATACATTCAAAAATCCAAGTATTATCCTTTTGAACGACTACTCCACTACGTTTTTTAAAAGAAGTCAAAAAAACGGAAGGAGTAGATGTTTTAAACAGTATTAAACTTTCACCTGTCAACTTATCAATTACTTTATAAAACAGCTCTGTTTTTACGGTCACTACTTTGGTTTCTGTAATGTCTTCCTTATTCATTTCCTTTAATTTTGCCTGAATGATTTCATCATCAAAATCCTTGCCTGAAAATTTATAGTTTGCTTTACCAAACGAATTTAAAGCATCAATAGTTGCTAAATTATACCCTATAGCTATGTCTTTTTCTCGATTTTCCCCTAAATCAGTTGTAAATAAAACATTTCCTTTACAATCTTTAAATTCAAATTTAATTCTAGTTGAAAAAATAGTATTTTGTTCAATTGCATTTACAAAAAGTTTATTGCAATTATAATCTAAAAAATCTTCTGGTAATTTTTCGTTAGACACGTATGCTTCAATTCCTTTTTGTTTTAGATACATTTTAACCGTTGTATTAATTCGGTATTGATTATCTTCATTTTGAAATGAAAATTTTGAGGGTATTAAAGCTATTTTATAATCATTTAACGACTGTCCTAAACTAGTTAACGAAAATAAACTCATTAACCCCATAATTAACCTTTTATTCATTTTTAAAATATATTTTTTAATTCAATTAAAGTATTGATTTGGTAGACTTTTTCTCCCACATATTGATAATTTGGATTAAAAAAAATAGCTTCAATACCAAATTTTAAAGCTCCCTCAACATCTGCTTGAATGCAATCTCCTATCATAATACTTTCTTCTTTTTTAGCGCCTGCTTTTTCTAATGCGTATTCATAAATTCCTTTATGTGGTTTTTTTACACCTACTAACTCTGAATTAGTAAGTGTATTAAAAAAACGATAAATACCTGAACTTTGCATTTTTTTTAATTGTACACCAGCAAATCCGTTTGTTATAATATGTAAATTATATTTTGGATAAAGATATTCAAGTACTTCAAGACATCCTTCTATTAAAAAATTACTATTGGATAAATGAGTCATGTAATCTTCAGAAATTGCGTGGATTAATTCATTTGAAACAAACACCCCTAACTGATCAAATGTTTCTTTTAATCTCCTATAACGTAATTCTTCATGTGTTATCATATCTATTTGATACAATTTCCAACATGCTTGATTAATTGGATTATAGATTTTAATAAAATCATAAACATCCAATTTTGGAAATAAGGGTTCTAAAATTAGTTCAAAGGTTTTTTTAGAATTTTCATCAAAATCCCAAAGTGTGTGATCTAAATCAAAAAAAATATGTTGTATATGGTTGTATTTCAAAATGGTTTTTTATTGCTTTTTGTAGATATTAAATCAATCATAATGAACAACAATGGTTCGTAATTTGATCATTCTAATGTATTGGTTATGATAAGACCTTTAATTATACTAATTTACTTAATTAGCTATCAAACAGTTAAAAAGAGGGTTACTCTCCTTTTAAGATAACTACATCTATTAAATTATACATCCAATTATCAACATCTGTCTCGTTAATTTTGAGTGTTCCTAATATAGTTACATATTGATCTGTACGAAGTTTTTTCTTTCCTTCTTTGAATTTTAAACCTGCAATGGTTTCAGGTCCTGCTTTTCCACAAAAGAAACAAGAAGCAAATACATTTTTACTGATAGCGTAATTTACATTATCAATGGGTACAATAAATCCTGATATAACAACCTTCTTATTGTTTCTCATCTTAATTTCTGGACTGATCACTGGATAATCAATCATTCCGTAATCCTTATGCTGTTTTTTAACAAATTTTATATACCCTAACTTCTTCCAAGTCAAAGTATCATTCGTTACCATTGTTTTTTGAAACGGTTTATTTGTCTTATTAAAACTTACTAGGCTCAAACTCGTCAAAGTAATAAATACAATCCATTTACGCATTTGCTAATGTTTTTGATAAATTCATTTTATAAGCTTTAAAAGCAGGAAGTACAGCTGAAATAACGCCTAATAACAAGGTTATTAACAACAAAAGACCTTCTTTTATCCAAATAATTTCAAAGGCATTAAATGTCATTTTAAAATCCTCTTCTGAAAGTTTAGAAATCATTTGTAAAGCAAATCTACCAATTATTGTTCCAAAACAAAAGCCTATTAGGCATAAAAACACACTTTCTAACAAAACTAACGCCATCAATTGTCTTCTGGTTGCCCCTTGCAAACGTAATAAAGCGAACTCATATTTACGTTCTTTCAAGCGATTGTAGAGCGTTATAAAGATACTGAGTCCTGAGATTATCATAATACCGTATCCTAAATAAGATAATGCTTTTATTCCAACACCAAATAAGGTAAATAATCTATTAATTTCAATTGCAGGAGAAACGACTTGCATTTTCGTATTAGATGAAATCATCCGTGGCCACATCATAATAGCCATTTTATTCCTAAATTTCAACAATACTGAAGTTATTTCTTTAGACTCGTAATGATCGTGTTCCTCGCCCAGATGATTTCTTTCCTTGTGTACATTCCAAACACTTTCTATACTACATAATATCAAATTATCAATTATTTTCCCTGTAGGTTGCAATAAGCCAATAACTTTAAAAGGTTTTGTTTCATGTTTTTCACCTTCTTTTGCATCGCCGTGTGTACTATAGAAAGTATTTCCTACTTTTAAATTCATTTTTTGAGCAACGGTAGAACCTATAACTACTTCAAAATCGGCTGAAAATTCTTTTCCTTCAATGAATTGGGCATCAAATTTTTTTAGATAATCTTCTGTAGTTCCCACAATCTTATAACCATTATAATTATCTCCAAAAGCCAATGGAATTGCTTTTTGTACAAAAGGATGACGCATCCAGACTTTTGCTGAATCATAATCAATATTACCTGTAGGAGCATCTATTTGATACACGGAGGACAAGACTAGCTGTAAAGGACTTCCTTGGGCTCCTAACACCAAATCTACATTGTCTGCATTAGATGAAAATTGTTCTTCAAATTGTTTTTCTAGTAGTACTAAAAGCGTCATAATTGCTACACTACTAGCTAAAAGTATACTACTCAAAAAAGTATTCAAGGGTTTAAACCAGATATTTCGCCATGCTAATTTTGCTATCATACCAATCGAATTTGATTTACAAAACGTTCTTTTAATCGAGCATCATGTGTAACCACTACCATGGCTGTTTTGTATTCTTTTGCTATATTTTCTAATAAATTGGCTACAATAATTGCATTTTCATCATCTAAACTCGAAGTAGGTTCATCTGCTAAAATTACTTTCGGTTCATTTATTAAAGCCCTTGCAATAGACACACGTTGCTGTTGTCCTACACTCAATTGATAAGGTTTTTTATAAAGATGTTCTTCTAACCCTAAGTCTTTTAAAATTTCTTTCGCTTTAAGACTTCCTGTTTCCCCTTTTCCTAAATAGGACGCTGTTAATACATTTTCTAATACATTTAACGATTCGATAAAATAATTTTGCTGTAAAACAACTCCTATATATTTCCCTCTAAAACGATCTCTTTGAGCTTCATTTAAGGATTGTAAAGCATGATTATTTATCAAAATTTCACCTGATTCAGGTAAGAGTAGTCCTCCTAGTAAATGCAATAACGTAGTCTTCCCTACTCCTGAATTCCCTGTAAGCAATAGTACTTGAGAAGGCAAACAGTTAAAATCAGGAAATCGAAAAGTTTTATAATCAGAATAGCTATACTGTAATTTTTTGATTTGTATCATTTATAACAGATTTTCATCGGCAAAGCTAAAGTACGCCTTTTCTGTTATTATTAGATGATCTAAAACCAAAATATCTAAATGTTTTCCTGCTTCTATTATCTTTTCAGTGAGTTTTATATCTGCACTACTAGGACTAAGTTTTCCCGACGGATGATTATGTAACAAGATGATACCTGTAGCAAAATATTCAAATGCTAATTTATAAACTAATCGAGTATCTACAAGAGTTCCTGTAATACCTCCTTTACTAATTTGTGTTTTATAAATTAGTTTATTGGAATTGTTTAAAAATAATACCCAAAATTCTTCATGAGGTAATTCTCCTACAATAGGCTGCATTAATGAATACACTTGGGCACTTGATGTGATTTTCAAAAATTCCCCCATACTTTCTTCCTTGCGTCTACGTCCTAATTCTAATGCAGCAGCTATAGACAGAGCCTTTGCTTGTCCCACTCCTTTAAACTCTATGAGTTGTTGAATAGAAAATTTTCCAAGTTGATTGAGATTATTGTTTGCAGAAGCTAAAATACGTTGACAAAGTTGCACAGCACTTTCATTACGAGACCCTGAACCAATAAGAATAGCGAGTAATTCAGAATCAGATAAAGCTATTTTTCCTTTAGTCAAGAACTTTTCACGTGGTCGATCATCTTTGGCCCACTGCTTAATTGGCATATACATATTTAATTGGCTTTTAACAAGTTACAAGTTAATATCTTTTTTTTAAAAAACCACACTTCAAATATTATTTTTATTTATTCTAAA
>NZ_PCMX01000181.1 GCF_002530675.1 Flavobacterium columnare NBRC 100251 = ATCC 23463 | reverse complement strand
ACAAATTATCTCAATTTTTTCAAAAATTTACCTGTCAGCAGAAGATAAAAGGTTTATAGTTTTATTTGATGAGCCTGAACTTTCTTTGAGTATGTTATGGCAAAAAGAATTATTGCCTGATATAATAAATTCAAATAAATGTGATTTTTTATTGGCAGTTACACACTCCCCATTTATTTTTGATAATGAATTAGATAGGTATGCTGTAGGTTTAAATGAATATTTTTCAATCTCAAAAGAAAATTTATAATGAATTTAAGTGTTGACGATTTGAGAAATAGCAGAGGAGAATCTGTTGTAGCATTTACAGAGTTTGCTAATTCAACTAGAGCATTGCCAAATCATTTATTTTGTTTTTTTGAGGGTAAGGATAATCCTTATTATGTGCCAAGAATAAAAAAATATACAAATCATTATCACCCTATAAAATGTGGAGGACGATCTAAAGTTTTTGAGGTTTATGAACTTATTAAAAATAAAGAAGTTTATACTAGATATAAAAAAGCATTTTTTATAGATAGAGATTTTAATGAACCACTTCAGGAACTGAATCCTCCTGTTTTTGAGACACCTTGTTATTCTATTGAAAATTTATATGTTTCAAGTTCTGTATTTAAAGAAATATTAATTAATGAATTTAGTTTGTCAGCAACCACAAACCCATTGCATAATACATATCTAAATTTATATGAGCAAAGACAAGAAGAATTTCATAATTCGGTTTTATTGTTTAATGCTTGGTACTCTTGTTTAATTGATATAAGAAATAGTCAACGAATACAGACTGGTGTAAATCTAGATGATAAATTTCCTAAA
>NZ_PCMX01000180.1 GCF_002530675.1 Flavobacterium columnare NBRC 100251 = ATCC 23463 | reverse complement strand
CGCGCGAATCCTTTCGCGTGGAATTGTGTTCTTTTAAAAAGGGAAAATATATATTCCCAGTTGTAATCAAATATACTATTTTGTTATATAAAAATCCAGTGATTAAAATGCACTGGATTCGTTGTTTTATAATTATGTTACATCTTTTTATCACGCGAAAGGATTCGCGCGGGAGCGTGGCGTTACTAAGATCGAAGTAAGATTAACTGGACCAAACGGCAATTTAAATTTTGACACAGTTTTTCCTTATTAATTAAAACCTAAAATTGATTATGAACTATATGCAAAATTGTAAGGTAGAGAAATTGGACTTTATAGAAACTAATAGAATAATTAAAAACTTCAATCTTAAAAAATATTTTATTTTCATTGACAAACAAGAATTAATAGAAAATTCTTGTTTGTCAAAATTATATACACAGCAGGAATTAGATTCTCTAACCCTATCGCTCGGATTTACACAATCCAAATCTAAGCGTCTAGTTTTCAACGTGGCAGTTAGCGCAGAATTGTATAC
>NZ_PCMX01000018.1 GCF_002530675.1 Flavobacterium columnare NBRC 100251 = ATCC 23463 | reverse complement strand
TATAATCAGCAAAACCAAAAATAAAGCTTTTTTGTAACATGGACGGCAGTAAACGGCTGGAAAAAATCACTTTATTTTTTCAATGAAATTACTGCCAAAAAGACTACGACGTGTTGTTTTTCCAACGTATACTTGCCGTGTAAAAATAAAACACATGAAAGCACAAGTACACCAATTCTTAACAAGAGACCCTAAAAATAAACGTGGGGAAATAGGTTCAATAATTAATGTAAACGATGTAGATGAAGTTTATACGTTGCTATTTAACGACGGAGTCATTGGTTTTTATTCTTTCGTAATTTTATTATAATATTAAAGCCCTTTTAAAACAACTTTAAAAGGGCTTTAATTTAACCAGCAAGCTTGTACAGCATTGTATCCGTATAACTCGCATTGTGGCGTAATTCATTGAGAATAAAATTGAGCTTGAAAGCGTAATATAATCAACATAGCCCTTGGTTTCTTCCAAACGAATGCGCTCTAAAACTTGCTCACGTGCCTCTCCTTTAATGATTTTATTATTTGGGTGATTTACCAAGATTAGCCTAATATCGTCAAGCAAAGCGTTGGTTTTATCGATGTTTGCCAGTCGCTGGCTATAGCCGTCGAAGTCATTATAAATCACAGTAGCATTTGGATAATAAGCCTTAACTGTGTGGCTTAATAATCCCGAACCGCCAAACATATCTACATAAATGGCATCCGATGGAAATTGATTTAAAGCGGGTTTAAATTGTTTCAAAAACTTTCTTTTTTGCCCCATAAATGGTAACGGAGCGGATGAAAATACTTTCTTCATTGTATTGATTTTTTTTGATTGATGATTGTTTAATTAAATTTGATGATTACCTTTGCAAACTCTCACCTTTTTAGCATAAAAAAACCACACTACAGAAGACTTTAGTCCTCCGCTGTGTGGTTTTTGCACTAAAATTAAAAGGTGAGATGTTTAATTTTGCGGAGGACTTTTTTATTTCCTTCCTCCTAAGAAATTTCACTTTACTGCATCTTGCGAAAAGATTAATCCAATTCCCGCTAATACAGCAGACAAGGCTTCAATTAATTTTGTTTTGTCATTCACGAATAGCAAAACTCCTGACACAATGGAAACGACGCCAGCGGACGTGGTTTTCCAATTTTTAAAAATTATTTTTATCATATAAATTACTTTTAGGGACAATATCCTAATCGAACAATACCCATTTTAAATAGCCCTGAAGGGCTTGAACCCGTTTTATTGTACGGAAAAACGGTAAAACCACTTAGTTCTGAAACGTTTGTAGTTAGCTCGCTTTCAAAAAGAACTTCGCTTGTTTTTTTATCTGAAATTTTTACGCTATACCCCTGTGCGCTTCGTGTTATTTGTACGTTGTATATGACATCCTTAGCAAATAAAATACCTGTGTCGATTCTTGTAATATCAGTATTTCGTTTGCTAGCTATTTGAATTATTCCATTTAAACAAAAATCAAGCCCTGTAAAGTCTGTTTCTACGCCTGTTTGTCCAATAGCAACACGCCAGCATGTGGTATTGAAAAATTCAGGCAAATAATTAATTGAAGTATCATAAACAAGGTCAACGGATAAACTTTCTCCCTCAAACAAATTAACACCTGATTCAAAAGCATTGATATTTAAACCAGTACCATAGGGAGAGTCGCTCATTAACTGAAAGTAATTAGCTCCAACATTGGCTGAATTAACAGGGTAAGAACCACCAGAGCTTACATTTGAAAAAAAAAGATTAGAAGGATATGAGGTTAACGGGATATGGTAAAACCATTGTTTAGAAGAGTTCAAATCTTTCAAATCTTTCACGTCAATTTCTTTTATAATACTATCTTTATTTCTTACCAATAGACAACTATCGGTAAGTCTTCCTTTTTCCACTTTATTAAGTTGAAGTGGCTTGTTAATAATTTGTCTGCTCATAAGTTTTATGATTTATTTTTTTGAAATTTTCAATAATTCCATAACTGGCAAGCCGTTGCGGGTCACCTTCTAAATAGGTGGCATTTATAAAATGCTCTTCGACAAATCCTACCACAAAATCGCCCGATTCTAAAACTTTATTATTAGAATTTGGCGCAACTTTGAATATTTGCAATTGCCCCACAGGTACAATTCGTGGGTTTTGCTGACTGAGTTGATTAATGGTTTGGTAAACTTGTTCAATACCATCTATTTGATTGATTGGGATTTTTTCAGACTTGTGCCAGTAGCTTTCCATCCACGCCCAAAACTGCTCCTGTGTGGGTTTTGAGCCAGTTTTAAACCAATTTCTTATAGTTTCTATTGCTGTCATAGTTCTGTGATTTCGAAATGAATTCTAATAGACTGCACTGTTGATGTAGCTTCGTACAAGCCTACTTTAAACTTGTTGGTGTCGATGATTTTGAATATAGGATTACCAGCGTCGTCGTCATTCGATATAGTGCCTAAAGATTCGACCATTAAGTTAACTTTATAATTAACTGATGGCATTGTATTCAAAAAACTTACATCGATATAATGATTACCTCCATCGACATAAGATGCTACAACAGCAGAAACACAATCCCCAAAGACAGGAAGGTTTGAGCCTACAGGCTGTCCACCTGTAATATCACCTAAAGTGAAGTACCCTTTGTTTTTAATAGGATTATTGAACGTTGGACGTTTTTCTAATTCTGTAATTCTATCAATTAATCTTTGAATTATTGTTTTGTCTGCTTTTTTGGGCAACTCTTCATTAACTGTTTTCAACTCCGACGTCAACTCAATAGTAGACTTTGGGCGTTTGAAATCAGCCCAATTAAAAGTAACTGACCCTATACCAAAAGTGGCGTAACGGATACACAAAACTTCCTTTTCTTCGCCGTTTTCAAACTCTTTTTTTATGCGGTTTTCTACGATAATAACCGTAGATGAGACATTGCCACCTCTAAACTCCAAAACTTCTCCATTAATGAAAACCACCCCATTTGAAACAAAGCCGTTAGTTTCTTCGCATCCTGAAATTATAGCAAAGTTTCCCGCTATATTGCCTAAGCTATTGAAAATACTGAAGCTTTCTTGCATATCCGCTAAAACTTCCGTTTCTAAAGGAAAGCCTCCTGACTGATTGAAATTTTGCTTATTCATATTTTTTCAATGCGGTAACGTTTGCCCGCAAGTTTGTAATAATTGATTAAAAATTTTAGTTTGTGAATGCTTTTATCCACTATTGCAGTTGGTACATATACCACAAAATCGACCCCTGTATTTTCAAACTCTGATCTGCTGTTTATAAAATCTTTCCCTAAGTAAATAGGTTTGCTTTCAGCTTTCGTATATATGTAGTTTCTTTTGAAACTTGTCCCGTCATCTATACGGATGCGCCTTTGCTGGTTGTCTAATTCGTCATTCAACACCTTCCTAAGCTTGCATCTTTGCCCGTTATGGTTTAGTTTATACCAATCCTCAAGCCGTTTTTGCTTCCAATTGTAATACACGTCGTCAATCGGTTTAATTAGGCAATGCAAAAAGGCAATCGTTTTCCGTTTTCGTAATGCTATAGGCAAAAGCAAAACCGTTAATTTTCTAAAATCGACCTCAAACCACATAACTAAACACGCTTTGATTATCTATTTCAAAATACCCCGCCATCGGGATAACCTTAACATTTATAGCTGAAAACGGCTTATAAACATTGGTGGTCAAATCCATATAACTACTTTGAATTGTGGTTATGTTTACATTTACAACCCCTTCAACCTTTCTAAGTGTTGCAATCAAATCATTAACAACCAATTCCCCATCAAAGGGTAAGTTTTTAAGGTAATTCCCCAACGCCTTTTGAACGGATTTTGCACCAGTACGAATGTTTGTTCCGTTGCCATCAATAAGAAGCGGGTCGATATATACATCCATTTTTAGCAGTAATTTATCAGCTGGATTGTTGATGATTAGCAATTTCACCCCGGCATAGCTCACCTCCTTCATGTATGCCGTGAAACTTGTAATTTCATCGTTAGTAAGCTTGCGTAAATTATCGCCTTGCTCACCAGCTACTTTCAAAATTACTTTGCTACTTTCTAAGCCTTCTTTCACAGAACAATACTTAACGATTTTAGAAGCTTCAATTTTTTCCGTCGTAGCGTTTGTGTTATCAAACTGATCGTCGTCTTGCAATAATTTAAAGCCGAATTGAAAGGCTAAAGCCATATTGCGGTACCAGCGAGCGGTGCCAGGTTTGTACTCGTAAATGGTGGTGTCGATTTGGGTTTTGTGTATGCTAAATAATTGGTCCATTGTCCAAATAGCAACCGCCACTATGTAGGCAAAAAGTCTATAAACAGCTACTTTACTTTTGCTATTTAACTCCTGCAAGTCGGGATGATTGGCTATGTTAGCCAGTATTGTGCCGTGTATTTCTTCGATGCTTCTTGCCATTATCTTACTGTAAAATCGTTTTCAATTACCATAAAGCCTATGCCTTGGGGTTCTAAAGTTTGAATTTGGGTTTGAGTTAAGGCAGTAGCGGGTTGCTCGTTTG
The DNA here is from genome assembly GCF_002530675.1 of Flavobacterium columnare NBRC 100251 = ATCC 23463. Lineage (GTDB taxonomy): Bacteria > Bacteroidota > Bacteroidia > Flavobacteriales > Flavobacteriaceae > Flavobacterium > Flavobacterium columnare. Next base: position 127,909 of record NZ_PCMX01000018.1, on the reverse strand, counting down.
TTGTCCTTAAATAGTTAGATACTTCTTTACTTCCATTAACCGTTGTTACGACTAGCTTATTTGACGGTTTTAACTCCTGCGTGATAGAAAGATTGTTCTGCAAAGCCAAATCAAAAAGAGTTTTCACATTGCCTGTATGCTGTATCGCTACATCGAATAAGGATTGATTACTTAAAACTATTGCTTTGCTCTCCATCTAATTCGAATTTTTTATAAAACTGTTTATTGATGATTTTAATTAGTATCGATGCGTATTTATAGCCTAAATTATTCAAGTTCTCCAATAACGATATTAGCAACTGCCAAATCATACCCAAGAGAAACACCCAGTACAACCACATAAAAGGGTCAACTTCATACCCCATTACACTTGGAAATTGTGAGTTTTTTGAAAATTGGTTCAAGATGTAAATCGGGACTAAATAGGTTGCTATTTTCAACAGCATTCGCCCAAATTTCCGACTTGAATGATTTTCACCTTTTCTAAAGGAGGCTTTAACCCCCGTGAACCACTCAAAAACGAGTAAAACAACGTAAGCCGTGAAAAAAGCGACATTAAAACCAAACAAAGTGTTTACTGAACAAAATACAAACGCTAGTAAGCTATCCAAAAGGATTATTTTTTTATCCATCGTATGCCCGAAGGTACTCTTTAAAAAATCTTTAAAATCCACAAAACCAAATCCATCTAGGATATAATTAATCGTTTTCATACATCAATTTTTAATTGACCATTAGTAAGGTCAATTCTGCAATTCTTATAATTATCTTGCTCTAACTGAATTTTTAAATCTCTTTTAAACTCAGCCTCCGAGACATTTGTTTTTAAATAATTCACTATGCCAAAACCAACCGTTGGATATTGTTTATACTCGCCTTTCACAGCTTCCAAAATATGCTCTATGTGTTGTTGGTCTGATGGTGCTGGTGAGATGTCGCCATTTACAAATAATAAATCCCCATCTTGATCTAATTCAAAATCCTTATTCATTTGAGTAAATTTTTAAACTTTTCTTTCAATTCTTCAATAAGTAATTTTGAATCTGGTGACACAGTTCCGATACCATTTGGAGTTGTAATTTTTAAATCGTTTATAGTTATAAGTAAATCATCAATTAGACTTCCTAAGCTATTTTGACCATCCGAAACTTCGACCTTATCGTTTTTAATTTGTAGATAAATAGAACCTACTTTCATTTCAACACGTTCTATTTCGCTATATCCAACTATCAACGTCTCGCTGGGCTGGTTTTCAATTTCTAGCACAATTACTTGACTGCTTACTTTTGGGACTATCTGTATAAAACTTTTCGCTTTTTGCTCCAAGGCGCTTAGGCGAACATCTACTAAATCCGCTCTTCCTTCACGTTTTACCGTGCAAGTGTTTTCTTGCACACTTTCAACTGTACCTATTGATGTGACCGCTTTTAAATGTTTAGAAACTTCTAAGGCAACGGCACGGCTAAACGCTTCCATAGTTTTACAATTTTATAAATGAGCCACAGACAAAAAACACTTGTAAAAAACTTACCCAAACTACACCACAACGTTTCCCACCAAGTGAGTGGTTTTTTTATTAACTTGGGAGGTAGTACCGCCGTTTTAACTTTCGTCTCACTGATATGCTTTTCTTTCCATTGTAAAAAAAGCTTTTGCGCTTCCTTTTTACAATCCACGGTAAGCATACCGTTTACGAGTTTTGTCCTAATCTTTAAAGGTTCTTTAAAAATTGGTTTAACATTGGCTAAATCTTTTTCTATCAAAACAGGTTTATTGTTTTGGCACTCGATAAGTGCTTTATAAAATGTACTATCAGCCTGCACTTCAATTACGGTGTCTTTAACTATGGTTTCGATTGTCTTTTGGTTTTGCTCCTGTTCAATTGGCTTTGCCGTTTTGCAAGAAAACAACAATCCCAACATTACCAATACTATTATTTTTGTTTTCATATACTTAGTTTGTAAGACAACTTACTTTGCCTTTTAAATCCGTCCGTTTCGTTCAACAATATTTTAACACTCTCTACCAAATACCTGCCGTCTCGATGCTGGTCAGGATAGTTCGGGTCTTTCAAATCAACACTATCACCATGTTGCACTAGTGGGAATGCCCAGCCGTCAATTGTACCACTATACCCACTACGTGTACGATGCTTGTGTTCGTTTTTTGCCAGTTGTTCAATGGCTTTTTGAGCCATATTTAAAGGAGCATTAATACTGATTTCATCCCCTCCCTTTTCTCCGTATTCAAAAAAGGTTTTCTCTTTCCCTTTTTTAGGCGAACTAACCTTTATCAAAAGCTTTCGTGCTTCGTTAGTTTCAAATTTCAAATCGGTAGATTTTCTAATGTTTTTTCCAAATACATACGTGTGATTTTGATGTGGTTTCAAATCAATAAGTAAACTTACAACCAGCTTATTGCCTTTGAAGTAAAACCATAAACGACAATCCTTCTTTAATTTTTCAAACACATCAAAAGGCGTGGCATTGTCTATCATAAACTTACCCAAGTCCATATCTATTACCTCGCTTTGGTAATTAGGAAGCAAAAAGCTTACAATATCTTTAAGCTTGCAACTACTAAAAGTCTTACTTTTTTTAGGCAGTTTTTTAATCTTATACATTTCATCCTCGCACTCTAAAATCAAGGGAATATCAGCGCCAATGTTAGATATATAGCCTTGAAACTCTTTGACAAGCTCACCATTGTAACCCGCTTCAATTATAACTGTATCTCCTTTATTTATAAGTTCGAAAATACTTTTGTAAGCCATTGAATCAGTTGTACCGTTTACTTTTAGATTTCGAAACTCCCTTGGGAGTTCAATTTTTGCTGTGTCTGAAAACTTATCAAGGCTTTTTTCAATTTCTATACTTTTGATCTGTGTGATAACAAGTTTTCCACCGATAGTAATTTTTATATCGATATTGTAATAATGGCTATTCATTTGGGCTTGATAAGGAGTAACTGACTTCTTTTATACTGCGAGCTGATAAATTAAATCGTACTGTATCTACAAAACCGTCCAAAGGTTCAATATGAACAGCTTGGAAATAGATACTATCAATGTTCTTGTCTAAAAATTGATTTCCCGAAACTTTTATGATATTGTTATAATCGAACAGTTTTACGAGTTCTTCAATTTTTTCTTGCGGATAAGCTCTATTTTCAATATCAATTAAAATCCCTGTGATATTTATTACCCAGTTCGATGTTCCCCAACGCTCTACTACCATGTTGTCAGAACCGCTAACTTCGGTTTCGATAAGCTTTTTCTCTTTTGAAAAATTCATCATAAGAGGCGGGGCAAAAATTCCAGTATCATCAAGCAACATCGCTCCGAATACCATTTTATTTCCATCAAACTTAAATGTAACCTCTTCTTGTGTTTCAGACTGATTATCGTAATATTCAACCTTGTACTTGTTATCTTCTTTGACAACTACTGCCTTACTTTGGAAGGCTACCCCAAAAGCGGTAGCATATCGCATGGCAAGATTTATAAGTATTGAAGCTCCATCATCCATTACCTGACATTTTAGAAATTCCTAATATTCCTTTTTCTGACAACCAGCGCACTTGCGCCCATTTGCTCGCCCAAGTTTCATCGTCTAACTCTTCGGGGAAAGGGATGTGTAAAAAGTGACTTATCATTGCGTCCACTTTGAAATACAAATCCCCATCATCTTTATAGTTTAAGCTTAATTCTTCTAGGCTCTTTCCGACTTTCCCTGTCTAATAGGCATTAGTTCTGTTAAGGCGGTGAAGGCACTGTAAAACAGTCCATCGTCTGCTAAAACTCTTTCCTTATCCGTCAAAACACAGTTTTTAACTACAATTTCCTGAGCCTTTAAAGGATCTATTCGCTCGTATTTTTGATACTGCCCAATAATTTTACGTTTAGGCACTATTGCCATTACTTCTAAGAATTCAGTTTCTTCGTCATTAGTAGGTAATGACAATTTGCGTAAATCTTGCCCGTGAGTAGCTTTTAAATTATTAATAATTTCGTCTGTTACTTTTTGAGTGCTAACTTGGTTATCTGTATGTGACATTTTTTTTTGATTTTAAAAGGTTAATAATTTATGATGCGATGTTTAAAACTACATCAAGGGCAAAAAGCTCGTACTGTTTTTCCAATCCCATATCGCCTGTAACTTCACGTCCTTCATTTTTGAATTTAGCGACCACTTTATCGACAACTATTAAATTGTATTCGTTTATAAATTCAACTGTAATAGTAAATGGTTTAATGTTTAGTAAGCTATTTCCTTGCGATGCTACCTCTAGTGGAACGGCATCGTGCATTGCTAAAGTTATCGAAGCTGACGGCGTGATTTTACCCATACTCCAAGAAGTAGCTTTAGCGCCTAAAGAATGGTTCAATTGATGCTCCTGTTCGTTACCGTATGAAATGCTTTTCACCTCGATAGGCACACCGTTAATTTTAACTTTGACGTCGGCGCTATCATACGCCTTTGAATTTCTAATTAAATCAGCCATTACACTTGTGTTTTAAGGTTAATAGTTCCTTGAATTTCTCCTATTGTCCCTTTTGGAACAATGACAAACGATACGAATAAGGTTTTTTGAACCAATAAGTCAGAATTTTTATCAACGATGGTTTTGCCGTATGAAATATTCCCCTCCTTAATCATTTGAGCAAAAACATTGTTGCCTATATCTTCTAAAGCAACTATTGTTGCTGGCGACAAAGCTCCTGTAGCTTTATCCACAAACCAGTCGGTTTTTATTTTTGGTAAATAAGCCGTTCTAAGTTTTCTAACCGCCTTGTTCATGGTTCTACCGTACGCCACTGTGTGTTCGTTAATTACTTTGTCGGCATCCATTTTTATAGGCGCACAAACGTGGTCGTTATTTATTCTTACTCCAGCTAGCCCCGTGTAATTGATTCCGAAAACAAAACCTTTATTTTCTAAGGTTTGTAAATCGGAAAAGCAGTCTATATTTAAAACATTAGAGGATAAGGCTGGTTCTAACCAAGTGTCTTTCGTTGCATCAGTAATATTGAAAAGCTCGTTATTTCCAATGTTTTGATGCACCAAAGCTTTAGATGCCACACCAAGAACAGTTCCTATATCAGCGTATTTTTTGGCTAAGCCTGTTTTTACTTTTGCGTGTTGATAGTCTTGACCTATAAACACAGTTACTTTATCGGCTTCTAAATTGGTTAAGCCTCTTAAATCGGCAACTGCCGAAGCTATTCCCGAATAATTATAGCCTTCTAAGAAAATTTGACAAGGCATATTATTATCATAACTCCATTGGTAAAGTGCCTGAGCCTTAGAAATCCCATCAATAACATTTTTTGGCAACCCATTTAACATTATTGGTACTTCGTTAGCAGGCAGATTAACGGCTATTCCTAAAAGTGAAGCATATCCGCCAGCAAAAACTAAAAGTTTTTTAGCCAATTCAGTCATTTCGGTGATGGTTTTGTTTTGCTCTACCAGCATTATATACAAAGGATTTCCCTCTTTAGCTAACCGATAATATTCGTATATATGCCTGTACACATTGACGTTATTAGTCGTGTCAAATTCAGGAGTAATACCTTTTGCCTTTGCATCATTACAATTGTAAATCACAAATGGTTTTTGATACTCCAGCCCTTGTGGAACTGGTGAAGAAACAACAAGAGCAGTAACTCCTTCCGAGTTATCAAAAATACTTGCGCCTTGCTTTCCTTTTTCTATATTGAATCCCTTTAAATCTGCCATTTTACTATTCTTCTTCTTTAAGAGGTTTTTCGCCTGTGTTCTCGGTTAGATTAATTCCCTCTTGTTGGTTGTTTTCGCCAGTATTATTTTGTAATACACCTTCACCATTTAAAGGTTCAATTTCTTTAGAATGCTTTTCACCTGATTTTTTTGGACGTTTAATAACTTCTATTTTATCCTTTTCCCTCGTGCCGTTCATCGCCCAATCTCTATTTGTAAAGTATTCCCCATCGGAGGTTAAGAAAACAGCCTTTACATCAGGCTGTTTTTCCAATATTTGTAATCCAATCGCTTTTTCTTCTGCTGTCATAATTTCTGTTTTTAAGCGTTATCAGAAATAATAGCTCCGAAGCCGTGTTCTTGAATTTTATCACACAACCCGTAAGCGTGTAAACGTAATTCACTTTTTGGGTCAGCACTTCTAGTATCTCCTGACATTGGTTTATACTGAACTTTGACATCTTCAATATGATACACCGTGTTGGGTTGATAAAAGAAAATAGAACCTTTTTGGTCGCCTTGAACAACAGTAGACCCTAATGATTTCAATTTGCCATTACTCCCATATAAAGGAGTGGTTGCATTTTCAAAAAGATTCAAATTATATAATCTTTTAATCTTTCCTGTCAATGGGTCAAAAACCAAGTTGTTTCTATGGTTAGCCGTTCCAGCTTCATCGTGCATCAAGTCCATACGATGCGTGGTATTTAAAACCATTTGCAAGGCTTCTTGGTCAGTCAGATTAAGGCTAGCCACTTCCTCTAAGAAGTTTAACATATCGGCATAGGTTAAACGTTTTCTTCCGTTTACAACCGCTCCAGTAGTTCTAATAACTGGCATTTTACCAGACTTATGTTCTGATGGAGCAAGCTTGTTTAAAGCATAGTCACGAACTCCTATTTTGAAACTTTTGAAATGCTCTTCCTTAATGGCACTCTCTTTGTTAAAGGCTAAACTTCTAGCTTCACTATCGGTACACTCAGTCGGAGTGGTATCCAGCTTATCCCATTCAACTAATGTTTTTTCACCTCCCATTTTACTTGCAGTAAAATCATCAGTCTTGTTAACATAGAAGCCTACGTTGTTTATAAGCTTGTTAAATCGAATACCGTCAGCAGTTACGGCATTCGGATTTGGTGCTTTTAAAACACCTATAAAATCATCGTTGTAGTTTCTGAAATCCTCCAGTAACTGAGGTTCTACATACTGCTGTAACCATAAACCTGTATTAGTAGTAGGCATTATTTTTTATATTTTTGGTTAAACAATTTTTGAAACTTTTCAGGATTAGCAGATGCCATAGCTTCCAATCCTTTTGGGTCTTCTTTTTGCCACTGGTCGAATGTCCAATTTTCGCTACCTTCAAAAGCATCTGCATTTGTAATAAGTGCCGAAATGTTTGGAGCTTGTGGCTTAATTCCTTCAATCAATTTTGCAAGGGCATCAATCCCCGCTTTTTCGCCTATACTTTCGTAAAGCGGGCGGTCTTCTTTTTTGAAGACTCCCTTTGCTTCGGTTCTATCTAAATAAGCAGTAAGCTGGTTTTTCTTGTATTGTGCTAATTCATTTAGAGCGCTGTCTTTTGCCTCACGCTCTGTTTTTAACTGATTTTGTAATGCTTCTAAAACTGCGGTATCTGAGCTTTGAGCTGTTACATTAGGCAGGTTTAAAGCCTGAATGATTAATTGTTTCATATTATCGTCTAATTTTTGACTATTTAAGTTTGACATTGTTAGTAAAGATGCGTAAGCAGAAAAGACATCGCTTGGTTGCATTTGTTCAGGTTCAATTTCAACAGCTGGCTCAACTACCCAAGGAATAACCTCGTTTACTAACCCCATATCAAAGCATTCTTGCGCATTGAACCAATGGTCACCAATCATAAGCTTATCTATTTGCTCTTGGTCTAAATTGGTCTTTGCTGATAAACGCTTTTTAAAGCTCTCTTCCATCTTTCTAAGCAAAGAGGCTTGTCCTTCTAATTCACAAGCCGTTCCACCGCCGTAAACGCTGGGAGCATGAATCATTACAAAACCGTTATCTACTATTTTAACCTTATTGGAGGCTAGAATGATTATGGCTCCCATTGATGCGGCTATACCATCAACAATTATTTCAATATTACTTTTGCTTTTGTTTATAGCGTTAAAAATCAAATTCCCATCAAACACACTACCGCCGTCAGTGTGTAGTCGAATTGTAATATCCGAGTAAGAAGATTCTAAACGGTTCAAGGTTTCGCAAAACCAAGTCCCGTCTCCTTGCCAAATGCTACCGTAAGCGTATAGTGTGTTTTCAATGGTTTTAATTAACATTCCTTTTGATTTGTCGTTTTATTTGATGCAAACATAAAGCGGGTTTTTGACTTGTTTTTTTTCTTCGGGAAGGGTTGCAATTTTATTTAACTTACTGTTATTGAGTGGGTAGTTTTGAAAAAATATTATTAAAATGACAAAACTTACTCGTGTAAACAATCACCCGATGTATGCTATTTGTGAGCGTATGTATGTAGAGGAAGGCTTGACGAAAAAAGCCATTGCAAGTGCTACAGGAGTTTCTGAGCAAACCATAGGCAAATGGAGTAAAGGCGTTGGTGAAAGCAATATCTCTTGGGATGAAAAAAAGAACCAATACAAGGCAACTCCACATAACATAAAAAAAGTACTTATAGATGAACTTTCACATCTTGCCTCAGGTGGTGAGGCTACCCTTGACGTGAAAAGTATCGCCGAGGTTAGAAAAACAATTGAACAACTTTCCGATAAAACATCAGCGCAAATCGTTTTTACAGTGTTTAAAGAGTTTGACCAATGGATGGCTAACCAAGAGCCTGACACGGCTATACTTTTTTTAGAGTGGCATAAAATGTTTTTACAACACAAAGCACTACAGGAGGGGTAACAATGGCTGAAAAATTAAGTAAAAACTTAGAAAAACTACTGGCTAGTTACGAGGAACACTGTAAAACAATCAAGCAGATTAAAAACGTTAATGTTCACGAAACACCTCAAGAACGCAGAAAGAAACGCCTCGAACTAGAAAAAAATTATGTACACTGGTTTGAGGCTATCTTTCCTTTATATGCAAGTGTACCGTGCGCACCATTTCATAAGAAATTAGCTAAGCTAATTATTGAAAATGAAGTAGTAGACGTCCTTGCTGAAATTTACCGTTCAGGGGCAAAATCGGTGCATCTTTCGTTAGGGATTCCTTTGTTTTTGTATGCTACTGGTAAACTTCGTTTTATGCTTTTAGCCTCGCAAACAGAAGATAAAGCAAAGAAGCTCATTAGCGATATTCAGGCTAATTTAGCTCATAACCCAAACTTTATTCATTACTATGGTAAGCGTTTTAAGTTTGGAGACTGGTCTAATGGAGATTTTACCACCTCAGACGGCGCAAAATTCATGGCACTTGGAGCGAGCCAATCCCCTAGGGGTTTACGTGAAAGTAATTCAAGACCTGACTACATTGTAATAGACGACGTTGATACTAGACAGCGATGTAATAACGACGAGCTGTCAAAAAAACTATTCGACTGGGCTTGGGAGGACTTAAAAGGAACATTTGACGAAGGTAGTCCACGCAGGCGATTTATAGTGGCAAACAATAATTTTCACAAAAACACTTTAATTAATCAATTAAAAAAAGAGTTTCAAGGTTACATACAAAAAGCTAAAGAAAATGGTTTCCCAATTCGCCACTTTATAGTGAGCGTACCAGCGGTTAAAAACCTGAGCACTTTTGAACCTTCTTGGTCAGAAAAAACATCAGCGGATTATTGGCGTGAAAAGTTCGCCACAACGCCTTACCGCTCGTTCATGCGGGAATACCAACACGTACACATCGTGGAAGGTTCAATATTCAAGAATGAATTTATAGAATATTGCACGCCTTTAAAGCTGAACAAGTACGAAGCTTTGGTTTTTTATGGGGATTTATCCTATAAAGATGCGGGCGACTTCAAAGCGATGCTTTTCGTAGGCAAAACAGGTTTAGAGTTCCACGTACTGGATTGCTTTGTAAGACAGACCTCTAAAAACAATACCGCACTTTGGCTGTATGAAAAAGTGGCGCAAGAAGGTTTATTGAATCTTAACGTGAATTATTGGATTGAAGGGCTTTTTGCGATGGATGATTTTGTAAACGATTTCGACAATGTGGGCGCACAACTAGGCTGGTACATTCCTGTAAGGGCGGACAAAAAAAGTAAATCAGACAAATACGACCGTATTGAATCAATGGCGGGCTATTTTGAGAGGCGAAAAGTAAAATTTAGTAAATCGCTTGAAAATAGCAACGACTTTAAAGAACTATTAAACCAGCTTTTAGCTTTTCAAAAAGGAAGTGGCGCACACGACGATGCACCCGATGCGTTACAATCGGCTATAGTTAAGCTCAATACAGCATCAATTATAAATACTATACCGCCAAAAATGGTCAGTAGAAAGGAAATAATTAACAAACAAAAAAATAGGTTCTAATGGGATTCATTTTAGAAGAAGATTACTCAGCTTTAATACGCACCGAGATAAAAGACATTTTGCTCGAAAACTATTCACCACAAAAATTAAGCATCGCCCAAGATATGGCGATAAGCCAAATTAAAAACTATTTGAGTGGCAAATTTGACGTAACAACTATTTTCAAAGCGCAAGGCACTGACAGAAACCCGCATCTTGTAATGGTGGTTATTGACTGCACACTTTATCATTTATATACATCAGCTGGCGCACGTAAGATTAGCGAGATTCGTTCACAACGCTATCAAGATGCTATTGATTGGCTCAAAGAAGTAGCCAAAGGAAAAATCACACCCGATTTGCCAAAACTAACTGATTCAAACAACCAAGTAATGACAGGTTTTAAGATAAGTAGCAAAAACAAACCGTCTAATCATAGATGGTAATTCTTTAAACCATCTTTAAACTCGATTTTAAGCCATTTAAAAATAAAACACAATGAAAGTATTAGGTTTTGAATTTTCCGTTAAAAAAAATAAGGTTTCTGCGATTCAAGAAAAAACACGCACAAACACCAATCCCGCTATTTTGAATATCGTGAGCAGTTTTAAAGACAACTCACGAAAAGACATTCAAAAATGGAGGGATGCTTTAGCAATGGCAAACCACCCCAAAGAACCAAAACTAAACTTATACTACGATTTACTAGACGACTTACTTACAGATGGACACTTGCAAAGTCAAATCCAAATGCGTAAGATGGCAACGCTAAATACTGAGTTTGAAATATACAATCGTAAAACAGGCAAGGTTAATGAGGAACTAACAGGCTTAATCAATAACCAATGGTTTTACGAATTCTTAGAAATGACTTTGGATAAAATCATTTTCGGGCATACGCTCGTTGAGTTTAAAGAATTCTCAGGAGACAAAGTAAAATTATCAGTTATCCCAAGACGTAACGTTGTACCCGCATTCAAACGTATTTATCCTGATTTATCAAAGCGTGAGTTTATCCTGTACGATAATGAAAGTTTCAAACCTTGGCTATTGGCTTTGGGTAATGATTCTGATTTAGGAATTATAAATAATATAATCCCTAACCTTATTTGGCTTAGAAACGTGTTTCAGTCGTGGGCTGAGTTTTGCGAAAAATTCGGTTTGCCACTCATTACGGCTACTACTTCTACTGGGGACAATGCGACTATTGAACGTGTACATCAAATGCTTTTGGAATTAGCTGAAGCATCTGTAGGTACATTTCCGCACGGAACAGAAATAAAGTTTAACGAAGCTAACAGAACCGATGCGTTTAGGGTTTACAAGGAATTCATTCAATCAAATGCCGAAGTAGTAAGCAAGTTACTTGTTGGAAGCTCTACACTATCAGACCAAGCGGGTAATCGCTCGCAAACCGAAGTACACGAGCGTACTTTAGACGGTAAAATTGCAATGGCTGATAAACGAATGATTGCCTTTGTGGTGAATGACCAGCTTTTTGAATTATTGATACTTCAAGGTTATAAGATTACTCCAGATGATGTGTTTCGTTTCAAAACAGCACAGCAAGAAGTAGACATTGCGCAACTATGGACTATCACCAGCGGAATGATGAATAACGGTTATAACATTGATACAAACTGGTTATCGCAAACTTTCAACATTCCATTAACATTAAAAGAAGCAAGCGTACCAACTAATAAACTTGACACATCGGCTCAAGTAAAAAAAAAATCCCAACCCGTAGCCTATAGCGTGGCTAACAAGTGCGGCTGTGAACCTTTGGCGCTAGGTAAAAGTATAAGTGCTTTATTGGATGCTTTATGTAAAGAGTTGGCGGTTTCGATTTGGAATGGAGAGGAAACAAAGGGAATATTAGGAAGAATGATACAAGCCGAAGGACTGGAGCTTTTACAAGGTTTACGCAAAGATTTTAAAACCATCAACCCTTATACTGGCGCTGACGTACTAGCCTTACAAATGATGGAGTATAACATTTTTATGTTTGCAACCTCAAAGGCTGAGAAACGTATGGCATCAATGAGTCAGCTTTTAATAGACAAAGACAAAAAAGAGTTAAGGGATTACCAACAGTTTGAATTATTGTGTATGCAAGAAACGGAAAATTTAAACCGTAGCCACCTGCGTACAGAATACAATTTATCGGTAGCAGTAGGACAAAATTCAGCTTCTTACTATCGATTTATGGAGGAAAAGGACACCGTGACTTCATACGTACAATACCAAACCGTGGGTGATGATAAAGTGCGCTCAGCTCATGAGGTATTAAACGGTAAAATTTTTAACCTTTCAGACAAAGAAGCTATGGACTTGTTCCCTCCTAATGGTTTTGGTTGTCGCTGTGAAATGCTTCAATACATAGGCGATACCGAAGGAGTAATTACAAAAGGAGCGGACGCAAAGCGTTTGCTTGAGCTTACCGATTCCAAGTTTCAAGGCTCCTCCTTTGAGGTCAATCGAGGGGATTTAAAACAAGTTTTTACCAAAAAAGAGTTTTACGTTGACGCAAAAGGATTGCCTGAAAAAATTAACGATATGACCTTTGATAAGTACAACCTGAAACTTTATGAAGCGTTTAAAGACTCTTTAAAAGCTATTGAACTGGATGAAACTATTACGCCTAAAAATGTAAAAGAACTATTCAAAAAAGAGAAAGACACCGACTATATGGGCTTTTCAGATTATTTGGATAGAAAAATGATTTTATCAGAAAAAGACTTTGATAAACATACACAAGGCTATTACACAGGTAAGGACGAGCTAAGACATCAATTGTTTGCACACCTCAAAGACGCTTTGTTGAATCCTGACGAACATTGGTACTTTGACTACAAAAACAACGGTCAAAAATTCCAAAGTCGTTATATCAAATTTTACAAAGATAGGGCGCTGGTTATTGATTGCGATATTGATCCAAAAACAAAGGCTTTAAAAATCAATACATGGTACAATATGAAACAAGCAGACCACTTCGTGCGAAAAGGTCTGCTTGTAGAGAGGAAAAATCTTTAAAACTTACCCCTTTTTCTCTAAATCGAGTGGGTTTTATATGCATCCTATCCTCAGCTTTTCGGTAGCTTTAATGTAGAGCTTTAACGATTCATTGACAAAAATAATAAAATAATCAATACAATTACATAATGGCATCAGCTAAATTAACTATGCTCTTGGATTTGAGCGATAAAGTCAGCTCCAAGTTTGCTTCGATTCAAAATAAATTTGAGCGTGGAGCTTCAAAAATGCGGGAATCATTCAGCGAAATAACTGCCGAAATTCCTTTTTTAGACCGAGCTTTAGACATTGCTACAAACAAATGGGTATTGCTTGGCGCTGGTATTATGGCTGTAGGTTCGCTATTTGTTAATGCAACCAAACAAGCCAGCGACTGGCATACCCAATTGGCGGAGGTCAACGTTACAGCGGGAATGTCACAGAAAGAACTGCAAGGGCTTTCAAACAAATTACTAGATATAGGCGCACGAAATGTTGCGCCTCTCGAAGAAGTTCCCAAAGCCTTTAATCGTATTATTTCTGCGGGATTGGACGTTAACCAGTCTATGCAAGCCCTAGAGCCAACACTAAGAGCCGCTAAGGCTGGTTTTACCGATATTGAAACGGTAGCATCGGCGGGGATTGGCACGATGATGTCCTCGGGCAAAGACATCAACAAAGTGTATGACGTCCTATTTCAAACGGTAAAAGCGGGTAATGCTTCCTTTAAGGATATTGCTCACTATTTACCTAAGGTAGTTCCTTTAGCCCGAAAGTTAGGTTATGAGCTTGAAGATACAGCTGGTGCTTTTGCTTCTTTAACAACAAAGCTGAGTACTGAGCAATCCACTACAGCCTTGGAGGGCATTATGCGCTCACTTGCCAATCCTGACGTAGCCATAGGAAAAACCGACAAGACAGGTAAAATGGTTAGCGGGTTCAAATCCTTAGGAATTGAGGTTTTTAACGCTTCGGGAAAAATACGTCCAATGGTAGAAATTATCGAACAATTAAACCATAAAATGGAGGGATTAACAGATGTAGAAAGGTCTAAACAATTCAGTAAATTAGGATTAGATGAATCAGCTTCACTCGGTTTTAGTGTTTTAATGCAGGATATAGAGGGATTAAAAAAAGCTACTGACGGTGCTTTTAATTCAGCAGGAGCATTAAATAAAGCCTATTTTGATAGTCTTACACCTCTTGAACAATGGGCAATTATACAAAATCAAGCAAAAGCAATGATGATAAAATTGGGTGAAAAAATCCTTCCTATTGTAGCTGGTGCATTAAATACTTTACGACCTATTATTGATGCTGTTTACAATAATTTTGACGATATTGTAAGTGTACTTAAGGTGTTAATACCTGTAGCGGGTGGGCTGTTTTTGTTTTACAAAATTGCTACGGCTTTTACACTGGCGTCCCAAGCTACCAAAGGCTTAACCGTAGCACAATGGCTTTTAAATACGGCAATGAGTGCCAACCCTATTGGGCTTATCGTTATAGCCATTGGCGCACTTATAGCTTATATAACTATTGCAATTGTCAAGTTTGAAAAATTTGGCGCATTGATGCTTTGGATTATGGGACCTATTGGGCGTATAATTTCTGGGTTTTTACTTATTAGAACGCATTGGGATAGTATTACCGAGGCTTTTGAAAAAGGGGGCATTATAGGCGGGTTAAAACGTATCGGTATTGTTTTACTCGATGTTTTCTTAAAACCATTGCAACAACTATTAGAACTCTTTTCAAAAATACCTGGATTAGGTAAACATGCCAAAGCAGGGGCTGATAAATTATTAGGTATTCGAACAAAGATGAAACTAGTCACCCCCGAAGAAGAGGAGGCAAAAACCAAAAAAGAAGACAAAACAAAGCCGAAAACCGACCCTTTAAAAGATTTATATGGCTCATTGCCAACCTCTAAAGAAAACAAAGAAGGGAAAACCAAACTAGCCAGCGATGTAACTAAGGTTACAGGTGAGAGCCAGCAAATCCGCAATATAACTTTCAATATCGGTTCGCTCATCAAAGGAGACATAAATATGAATGACCCGAAAGCACAGGGGATGAGTCAATCTGATTTTGAGAGTTATTTGGAAGAGATGTTTATGCGAATGGTTAGAAATGCCGAAAATGCTTAAAAATGGATTTAGATTTTAGAGACGAATATTTTGAAAAACTAAGCCGTATCAGCAGACACGGCTTTTTAAAAAGATTAACAGACCATGCTGGGGTAACGGCAGTAAATTTCGTCAAACAACGCTTTGTTGAAAAGAACTGGAAAGATAACGGTACACAGCCTTGGGAGGCAAGAAAACGCAAAGGGCGAGGTTCATTGCTAACAGTTTCAGGGCGTTTAAAACGTTCTATTCGCAAGATAGCCAGTGGTAACTACTTTGTTTACATAGGAACTGACGTGCCTTATGCGCAAGTTCATAATGAGGGAGGCGAAACATCTAAAACTGTAAATGTACGAAGCCACCAGCGCAAACGTAATGGCAGAAGCCACAATGTGAAGCTTCACACACGAACTAGTCGTTTTAAAGTACCCAAACGCCAATTTTTAGGCGATTCACAGTATTTAGCACGTGGGATTGAACTTATGCTAAAACAAGCTATTGATAATGAATTAAACCAATCTTAAACCTACTTTAAAGATGAAAGAGTTTTACGAAAAAATGGTAAGCGTGTTTATGGAGGAACAAACCAAGGACATTTACCGAAGTCAAGGTGTACTACCAGTGCGCTTTGTTGACCTATATGCAGGGCAGGATTATGACCCTCAAAATTTTGATGCACATTTGTTTCCTGCCTTGTTTGTACACTGGAGCGTTGACCACACTAGTCAAACTGCTACAATGACCATACGACTAGCGTATGAACAATTACGAGATTATTCCTCCGTAAGTTCTAACGCCAAAGAAGCCTTAAAATTTTTGGACTTTGTGCGAATTACAAACAAAATACTCGTTTCTTTTCACACTAAAAACACAGGACGTTTGGTACTTATGGGCGAAGAGTTGGCGGTGGATGAAACGGTAGTGGACGTGTATATTTTAACATACAGCTGTCGTTATCAGGGTATGACAACCCCTGAAGAATATTTAAAAGGAGTAATTGAAAATGTACACCTAGAAACCGATTTGTACCAAAAGCTATTAGACTAAAAAAGCAGGCGTTGTGCCTGCTTTTTGTTAGATAGAATCTAAAGTTTTTAAAGATTTTTTTAAAGTGTTCACTGTTTTGTCTACTTCCTTTGTAAAATCTGGCATTTGCTTTCCAAACTCTTCATTGGTTAAACATCTTTCCACTTTTCCATCAACCATAGTAACAACATGAGTTTCATAAACCCAGTAAGAAGCTCCTAAAAAGGCTATTTCTTGGTTTTCCTTTGGTTCTCCTACTAAAGCAGTTACTTCTTTAGTAGTCATTCCGCTTTTGATTTTAGAAAAATCAGCTTTACTACAAGCTATGGTCAATAAACACAATGCAATTCCGATTACTTTTTTCATTATTTATTTGATATTTTAAAGTTAGTAAAAGTAGAAATTCTTTCTTAAACATTAATTCTCGTTATTCAATTTTTCTATTTTCTTTTGTTTGTACTCGATTATTCTTTTTAGTCGTTCTATTTCTTTGTTTTGCTCCAAATGTTGCGCTAAGGCGTAAAACAGAATTTCGGGAACGGTCTTAAACCCTTTGGCGCTTGCTACTTCTTCGAGTTGCTTGCGTTGTTCAGGGGTAAAACTTCGGATGTAGGTGCTTGATTTAATCATTATAAACCTCAAGTTCTTTCATTGTTTGATTTCTATTCCCATCCTCAACTCCTTGCAAAAAACCTTCTTTGCAATGCGCTACATTTTTTACAGCTTTTTTAGAAAAAGCCCCAATTATATCAGGTAAAGCTTTTTCTATTAGTTCATCGTTTTTTAAAACAATTAAACCCCATTTAGAAGCATTATCATCTAATGCTAATAGTTCTGCTTTCTGAGCTTCTAAATATTTTTGAATTCCTTTAGTACAACCAATTAAATAAGAGGTAATAAATGTTTTTTTAGAAGACATTAGCTTGTGTTTTTCAAGCCATTGAATAGTTATGTTTTTGTGCATTCCAAGCTCATTTAACTGTCTTGTTAAAGTGTTTTTCTTTAATATTTTATATTCATTGTATCTAATTTCAGATAGATTCAAAAATATTTCAACACAAGATTGGTACAACTCCTTAACTATCATTCTGTTTTCAAAAGTACCTACTACAGAAAGTTTTGTTTTTTTTGTGTTTTGCCAGTCTTTAGCTTCAAAATCATAACTCACACCGTTAAATACTCTGCAATTATAACTATCGGCTATGGTGTCTAATAAATTCCATTCGAAATTAGCTGTTTTATACTTGAAGTATTTCCATAAATCGGAGTAAATAACCTCTTTATTGATGTCAGAAATATGAATTTCAACATCTGATTTGTCTAGATTGTGTTGCATCATTAATTTTTGAGCCATTTTTAAACACGTCTCTATTTCACTTCCAGAAGAAGCTCCGCAATTAGCTTTGGCTAATAATTTCCTGATTTTTGATAAAATTTTACTTTCCATATCTATTTATTACTATTAAATCCTTTAGCTCCTTTCCAAATGCGTTCAACATTTTGCGAGTAGTTGAAAGTGTCCTCGCTTGTATAGTTATTATGCGCTCGTAAGCTGTTATTTTCGGCTAACTCCATACGTTCCTCTGCGTAATCTGTAAAAAAGCGAAGTAATTTAGCCGAATTGAGTGACTCAAAAAACTCCCCATAAACGCCTGAAATAATCCGTTTGGTTAGCAAGGTGAGATCTGATATTTTTAAATAGGCAAAATCACTAATTATTTGCGTGGCACACCATTCTATTTGGTCTTCGGTGAGTGGTTTGTTTAAGTTTAATATATCATTTATGTACACTAGCCACACCATCACCAAGCCTTTTGAAAACTTATCACCTTTATCTCTACGAATTGCGCCTAAACTTGGCGCATTTCTATTCATAGCTTCCTCCAAATTGGTTAATTTGTAAGCATGCTCCATACAGTTTTTAGGACTGTAGCGATTCAATAATTTTTCGTTGGAAATTGTCGCTATACTTGATTTTTGAACCGCTATTGCTTTGTTTTGCATCTTGTAGAAGTTTATTAAGTTGGCTATTTATGTATTTCAAATCTGTATTTCTTTGATGAAACTTGTCCAGTTTACACCAGTTATTTAAAAGGTTTTGCCACACTTGCATACATTCTTCATCAGTAGGACATACGCTTTGTAGGTAAGTAATGATTTGCTTTAAACTCTTGCCGTCAATTCCTGTAAACTTTGGTGGGAATCCTGTATGATTTTCATAAAAGGCAAACCAAATAGTATTAAACTCAGAAAACAAATTCTTTTCTTTCACCACTTCGGTATAATTTACCGTACCTTTTAAAGTTTCTTTAAAGCTGGTTAAATCTTGAACAGTAGGCGGGAGTATTTTCCCTATTTTATCCCACAATTGCGGTTGCATTTTGCCTTTTTTCAATCTCACCCCTTCGAGCTTTCCTGATTTTGAATAAAAAAGCACAAAGTGGCAGTCTGTTTTTATCGTGTGTGCTAGGACTTGCATTATTCAAACTTTGGTTTTCCGATTACTTTTTGACATTCACAGCACACTTGTACTGTTTTTTCAACCGTTGTCCAAACCTCCAGTACTTTGGTATAAGTACTGGAGTGGATACATACGGGTTTTATACTTTTTTCTTGTTTCATAGTTTTACATAACCACTGGTGTCTAGCTTAAGCTTAGCCAGCTGTTTCCACGTTAGATTTTTCTTTTCAAAGTGGGGCATATCCTTAAATTTTGCCCAGTTTCCGCCCCAGTCCCAGCCGTGAAGTGCAAAAATCTTTACACATTCGTACCAGTCGGCTACTTTGTCGTTATCCCAGTCTTTTGCCGTGTCCCAACTGGCGGTTTTCCCCTCGATAATCAGGCAGATGTCCACTGCAAAACCATAGTTGTGGATAGACTGACCGCCTTTGGCATTGGTCACTTTTTTGCCTTTTACAGTCCTGCCTATGGCGTACAACTTGTTTTGCTCTTCAATAGTACGCAAACCCTGTGTGATGCGTACTTGTGCTTTACCTTGTAAAGCTTGGTTACAGCTGTTAATAATCTTTACCATTTCTTCCCTAACTGTGGGATGTAGTTTGCTAATTCTTTGCTGTGTTACTGTGTCCATGTTAATTATTAAAAAGTGTTAATTGATTATGCGATTGTTCAGCTTGGTTCATTTTTTTTAGCTCTTGTTTAGCTGGAGTACCGAGGTAGCTTGAAAATGTACGCTCGCAAATTTTGAACTTAGGATAAATGATATTCCAGTATATCTCCTTTTGCGTTAACCCTTTTTTGTACTTCTCATGAATTGTAATGTCTTGGATTTCAATAATACGTTTGTAAAGATTTTTTTTGTTGTACGCCATGCTGAAAAGAAATTTAATTTTTTACCTTTGCTGTGCTAAGAGGAAAGGCTTGTCAGTTTGGCAGGTCTTTTTTTAATTTTGGCTTATATCGTTCAATCCTAATTCGTTATACCAAGCTGTGGTGTGCGGTATCATTTTAGCTCTTGACACTTTAGCACTCATCGACTTGAATTGTTGAATTAATTGTGGAAATTCCTCTATTTTATACTCGTTTAAAGACTTTTTAAAGACGCTTTTATGAAGCATAAAACGGTTGAACGTCGCCCAAGATTCAGGCGTATAAATTCCAATAAATTGAGCTTCTTTAATGATTACCGAGCGAAGTCTTTTCAATTCTCTTTCTTGCTCCATTTCAAATAAAAAATCAATGGCTGATTTTTTAGGAAAGAAACGAGCGTAAAGTGCTTCGACTTCTTCTCTTGAAAGTTCCGTAATATCAGTAGTGCGTTTAGTTTCCATATACACTGCCTGACCCAATGCCGAAGCACTGAACTTGCTACATAAAGCGTTTATTTTATCCTGTGTATTCATAATTTATTTTTTTATGCCCCTGCCTAAACAGGGGACATTTAAAACTTTGCTCCCGCCCAGTACTCGAAACTGAGTGTGTGCCTCTCGGGAAATTTTTGTCGGCTTTAATCTACTTTCTTTAAATATTTGGCACTAAAACAGCCCGAAAATTCTTCAAGAAAAACGACTTCTTGCTTACCTATATCTAAGAAACTATCAGTTTGACAAGTCCAAATCTTCCCTTTATTTTTCTCAAAGGTTGATTCATAGCAATTAAACATTTCTACTTTATCACCCTTTTTGAAAGTAGCTGTTTTGTTTTCGTTTATGTAAGTATCTGTAACCATTCCTTTATTTGTTTTCTTCTTTAATCAAAAAGCTTAAATCAAAACCTTTGGGGAAATTCATAGAGGCTATTGAAAGCGGTAAATGCTGGTCAATGCCTACGTTGTTTTGAAATGAAGCCTGAATAAACCAAGCGGAACGACGTGGCGAGTAAGCATTTTCAATAATTTCAACTCCTTCAATTAATTCAAAATCCTTGTACTCTTTAGTAATTTGTTTCAACTCCATTACTCTTTTTGGGTCTAAATCACCCTTTTTGTCAGGTTTTAAAAGGTTGTTTATCTGCTTGACTAGCTTCGCTGTATCTTCGTCCTTTATTAATGAATTAATGAAGTTTTTTACTTTTGCCACGCCCATATAAACCGTGTCGTCGTAACCTGCTGTAACGTGATACCCTATGGTAATTGTTTCGCCATTACTTGCGCTAAACGTGTGCGATTTTTGATTCGTTTTAGTGGCGTAGGTTTCAAACTTTAATTCAATTAATTGTTTTAGCCCTTGGTAGATTTCCGCTTTTATGGCTTCGCCTTCTTCTGACCATTGTTTTAAACGGCTGAATAATTGCGGGATGTGTTCTTCTTTCAAGTCGTTATAAGCTTTTTTGTTAGCTTCTTTTTTCTCGTTTCTACGTGACAACTCTTTTAAAAGAGCATCGTCTGATAATTGTGCTAGTACTTCCATTTAAACTATTTCTGTTTGAATTGTATAATTATATTTTAATAACTCCTTAACTTTTACATTTTCTGTTAGTTCAGGATCGATATAAATCGTTTTTTTTCTTGCTTTAACTCTTACACCGAGCTTTTTTAAGCACTTGTGTAAATAGTATCTTCTGTTATTACTATTTGACATATTTTTTAAATTTGTGGTAAAAACTTATTTATGATTGTTTTTAATATTTCCTATAGTTCAGATAAGAGTTCACATAGTTTTTCTGAGCTTAAAAAATTCATCAAACTGATTAATGAGCTTGACTTTGAGCGTTTTTCTGCTGAGATTGAAAGTATTCGAAAAGACGATTTTCAAAATGCTCCTGATTACAGTTGTGTTCAGAATCATTGTTGGCATTTACCTTCGAAGTATTTGTATACTTGTCAATTGAACATACAAGTGACAAGCTTAAACGATACTTTAAAATATTTAAACGTATTTCAAAATTTTTGTTCATTACTGGATTATAATTGCGAAGCGCTTTTCTTATAGTTTGATTAATATTTGCCATGATAGATAGAGTTTAATAGTTCAATGCTTATAGGTTCGCCAGTTTCTGTTATTTCTTTAATTGCTTTGGTTGTGATAATTTTCATCGTGTCAAAGTCCTTTATTCTGTTTGTAAACCAGTTTATTATCCTTTTGCTGGTTATATTCATATCGTGGCAAATATTGGCTATATCTTCTGCTATATCCTCTACACATTTACCTCGGTCGGAAAATCGGCGGGCAGTTTGTCTAAAGTTCTGCTTGTTTCTTTCAAAGCCTTTGTTTAATATGTCATTGATTCCCATACCTACCAGCCCAAACGCTACCTTTCCTTCCAGTAAATCGGCTAAACTTTTAATGATATTGATATAACCGCTTTTATTTTTTATGTGTTCCGCTTCGTCTATGTATAAAATAGCATCTTCAAGGCTTATCAGTTTTTTAACCACTCTTTTGATGATTGCTCCAGCAGTTCCGTGGGTTTCAACTCCTACAACTTCGGCAATGTTTATGGCAAATTCTTTGCTGTTTTCAATAGCCGAACAAGTAACAAGAAAGGTATTGGTTGGAAATTGTCTTTTGTACTCTTTGCAGGCGTAAGTCTTACCACTTCCTGTATCACCGTCGAAAGTGAATCGCTTTTTTTCTTGTCTTGCTTCCACAATTGAAGTGATAAAAAGCATATAGTTTGTCGTGTCAAAGTGTCTCCATAGTTCAGGCTTTAACTCGAAGCCTATAAATTGACAAAGTGCCTCGTAGTATTTGTCCTTTATTTCTGATTTTGCAATGGTTGTTTTTCCAGCTAAAATGGTAGACACATACGCTTCACCTACACCTGATAACTTTGCTAAATTGGCTTGGTTAGTGTTTTTTTCTACCAAATACGTTCTGATAGCATCAGGAATTTGTTTTGTCTTTTGAAAATTGTTTAATTTTGTCATAACTTTTTTTATTCGTTAGTTTCCCTATATCAAGCACTTGCTTGGTTTTGTAAGTTCTCCTTGATAGAGGAGAACTTTCTTTTTGTACGTTCCAGTAACAGCTCCTGTGGTGTTTTTACCTTATCGGCTGTGGTGGTTTCCATGATTTCGTTGTAACTTTCCTTATTGCCACCTAGTTGCATTTGATGCGTGTATGGTAATTCGTTTACCAGCTCTTCCTCTTCATCTTCTTCCTCATCGTAAAACAGGGCATCAAAAGCACTTTTTACCGTTTCCTTAAAGTCGTCAGCTTTGTTCATTTGCCTTTGTTTTCTCGCTAAGTGATAGTCTAATGCGTTTTCGCTGGCGTCGTCTGCTTCGGCTTGCGATTGTATCGCTCTTAATGCCAAATTACAGGTCATTAAGTATTTACCGTCCAAGCTGTACAAATCTGCATTTTCATCATCCCAAACCACTTTTACCTCTGCACTTTTGTAGTGATTTGCCTTTTCGATGATTTCCATACTATCAATTGGGTCGGGCAATTCAAAAAGATACTCTTTCGTGTTATTATAACCGCCTAATGATTTGGTTACTTTGACAAATCCACGCATATACGCTGGGTTTACCTTGGTATGATTAGCGTTTAGATAGCGAATTACTCGTTTATCCATAGCCTCACATTTGGGATTTTTATGCTCAAAACGTTCATTAGGCGACAAACCATCCGCTCTTTTTGTCTCGTTCCATCGTTGCACGATGTCGTAAAACTGCATAATAGCTTCTTCGTAGGTTGGAAATTCGTCGATATTGATATAATCGGGGTTTGATTGTCCCTCAATACCCACACCCCAAGAAGTTGAACCGAAATTGCTTAATCCTCTTAAGCTACTTTTGAACAACCTGAACTGCATTTCTGCGGGGTTAGCCTGTGAGTTACCAGCCTGAATGTTTCGCACTTTGTTAAAAACCATATTTAACAAGTCCTTACTTTCACTTGCTGTATAAGCGGAGTGGTTATCGCTCACAAATTCAAACATCGTTTGATAGTTGCTGGTTTCCATAGCCATTTTTACAGCTTTGTCCAGCATTGTATAGGTTTCAGTACTTTGTCCTTTATCGGCAACGCTCCAGCCTACAATTTTACTAGAAGCAACATCAGAAATAAGCATTACATAAAGCTTTCGTGATTTCTTTTCACCTTTATTGTTGTAATATCTGTAATTGATAGTTCCTGAACCATCGGCACAGTATAAAGAGTGTGCGTATTGCAATTTTTGAGAAGGCACGTAAGCCAATGAGCTTTTTTTGTACCAATCAGCTCCGTGACGCTCTTTAAGAGTAAGCAGTTTTAATCCGTTTTGTCTTAAAATTCGGGTGTAGTTTTCGTAACCCGTAGGTTTTAAATCAAAATCCTGCATAGTAGGTAAGTAAAAACTTTCGTACTGCTGGCGCATATTTAATTTAATCCCTTGACCTACTGCCATAAATGCGTAAAACATTACGGCTTGGTGAATGTCTACGTTTATAATTTCGCCAGTTTCAGTATCCACAAGCTTGTGTTTACCTACTTGCATAGCGTTTGTATTGTTGTATTTGCTTGAAATAAGCGCCGTACGTTGTGCTAAAGTGTTAGTGGCTGGAAATAAATCTACTTTGTTACGCAAGTATGCCCCACTTGACACGTTCAATCCTTCTAAATTTAATGGTTGAATCAATTCGGCACAAACATTGTAAAACTCTGATTTGGTTTTAATGCCAAACGCCTTGTATTGGTCGTTTTCTGCGGTGTGTTTCACAAAAACACACCAAGCCCTAGACATCATTAGTTGGGTTGCTTTTTCTCTGTTAAATCCCACCTCGGCATTGTACTGATAATAGTTAATATCTGAACTATCGTACAGATCCGTGACTTTGTTAGCAATGCTTTGTTTAGCTAACTCTAGCAAACTTCCTTTGCTTAGTTCGCCTAAATCTTGATAGGCTTGTTTAATATCGTTTACAGTACCTAGTTTTGATTTATAAAAACACGGTTTACGGTCAGGGATATTGTCAAAACAATAGTAAAAACTACCGTTTACTTTTGCCCAGCGCCAGCCTTTGCCACTATCAGGTAAGTACTGTCCGCTTTTTGCTAAATCGCAAGCACGAACTGTTTTTTTGTATCTATTTCTAGCAATCCAAAAATATTCTTCATTTAACTGACACACCTCCATTACAAGGCGTTGCGAGAGCCAAAACGTTTCCGTTTTGTCAGCTTTACGCAATAGTATGTCGCCTTGTTTGTACATAGGGTTAGTGAATTTGGTTAAAAATTTGTTTTGCTCCCGCCCAGTACTCGAAACTGGGTGTGTGCCTCTCGGGAATTTTGCTATATTTGAGCTGTCAAACTTTAAAACATAGCATAAGTATCCTTAATAGATAAAGTAACTACTCAACCACTCTAATAACTTTGTAAATAGTTATTCCAAAAAGTTTAATTCTTTTTTCTATAAGTTTGGTTTCGATACTAAGCTTGTAGGTTTCAATAATTGTTATCATAGTAGTAAAAAAATGGTTTAATTCTTTTTTCTTGAATAGAGAGCTCCGTTATCAAAAATTACAGGACATTTGCAATTGTCAAAATTGGCATAAATAGAAACAAACAAAGGATGTTTTCTTCCAATACACTTCCACCAAATTTTTCTATACCAAGGGCTTTTTGATAGTAAGTAACGATAAGCCTTTTTTAAGTAAACAGACTCACTTATATTCTTTGATACAATTACACATTCAGGGTTTTCAATAGCTGATTGTAAAATCCAAGACGTATTTCCTGTTCCTCTTGTTTTTAAAATGATTTCATTTATTATTTGCATTTTTTAAATTTTAAATTAGTTTCCGCTGTTTTAGTTTAATTCATTTTTCAACTTGTAAAGCTTATATGCTTTTAGAAGGGAGTTGTTTGGATTTTCATAAACAGCACCATCTTTATTGTTGCATATTTCTTTAAACTGGTTTAAAACTTGTTTAAACTCTTGTTCTTGCACACGTGTTAAAGTGATACTTACAATGCCTTTCGGATTAGCTTCTCTACCGTAATACTCTGTCGAATTTTGCAATCTAAAGCCGTGGTCATTGTACTTGTTGCTAATATCATCTAGCTTAACACTATCTTTTTCCAAACCCAGCACGTCATACTTCCACTGCAATTGATTTAGATATTTTTGCCTGTGTTTGATAATTGCAATGGGTAAATCGGTGTTTAATAAAGCTGAAACGAGTCCCTTTTTAATTTCAATAGTTTCAATTATTTCAATGTCCATTATTTGTAAATTGTTTTGATGTATATACCAAACAGTAACATATAGCTAGCTGTTACACTTTTTTTAAGATGATAGTCGTACACGATGCGACTTTCAAACTTCACCGCTTTACTAAGCAGTTTTCGGAGTAGATTTTTAAGTGTTTTCATTTTGTATCAGTTTTTCAATTTCTTGTTTAATTTTCAAGCCTTTGCCACGCTTAGGAATTCGTTCACCTCTAGCAATTTGTCCTACATAGGCGACGTCAGTATCGAGTAGTTGGGCTATCCTTTGGTAAGGAGTCGCTACTCTATGGTTAATTTTTTGTGCGAGCGTTTCCATATTTTGTATATTTTTGCTGTTGAATTACTACGCAAAACTAAACAACTTTTTTCGCTTAACAAAATTATTATGCAACAAATTTCGCCTATTAAAAAAAGAATCCTTGAATATATTGATTTTAAAGGTCTTAGTAAATATAAATTTTACCAAGACACTGGTATAACTAGAGGTGTACTAGATAAAGAAAGCGGAATAAGTGAAGATAATATAGCGAAATTTATCGCCTATGACAAAGCGATAAATCTTGAATGGTTATTGATGGGAATAGGTGAAGTCTATCAAACGAAATATAAAGAAAATCTTATCGAATTAAATGATAAGATAAATGATAAGGAAATTATCAAAAAACCAAATATGCAAAAAACCTCTACAAATGACGAAATAATTCCAGCGATTAAAATGACTAATTCGCAAAAAGGAATTCCGTTGTTACCTTTTGATGCCTTCGCTGGTTTAGGGGATTCAAGTGTGCAAGGCGTTGATTTTGATACAATAGAAGATAGATACGTAGTTCCTTTGTTTGATGGGATTACAATAGATTTTATGATACCCGTACGAGGTTCAAGTATGTATCCTAAGTATAATAGTGGAGATGTAGTGGCTTGTAGGCTTGTGAATGAACTTTTGTTTGTACAATGGAATAAGGTACATGTTATAGATAGTGTTAGTCAAGGGGTTATAATGAAACGCTTACTTAAAAGTGATAAGCCAGATAGTGTAGTTTGTAAGAGCGATAATAAAGACTATGGAGAATTTACAGTTCCAATGTCAGATATTAGAAGTATAGCCTTGGTAGTTGGAGTTATCCGTTTGGAGTAAACAAGTTATTGAAATGTAGATTTTTTAACTACATTTCAAAGAAAACGATTCAATTTCGTGCGCTTGCCTTTAAAAAATCTACTTTTTAACTACAGGTTTAAAAAAGTACGTTTTAAGCCGATACATAAGGGGTTTTCTTTTTTGGTTTTGATTCATTGGAGTATTCACAGCTTAATGAAGCTTTAAACCAACCAAAATGCGCCTTTTTTAGGTTTTATTAAACTAAGCTTTCATTTTTTCTTTTAATAATTAAACCAAAATGTAAGCTAATGAATGTTTTTTAGGGGTTAGGGCTTTATATTTGGTTTTAATAATTATAATAGGAAATATACATTTGGGAGCTACTCTAATAGCCATTATATCTTTGTCTATTTTAGTTTTATGGCCTAAAATACCCGTGTTAAAAGATTTGAAATTAGTGCCATCAGCTTTAGTTGCCGTAGTGGTAGGAATTATCCTAAACCAAGTTTTTGTAAGTTTGGGTTCTTCTTTAGCAGTTTTAGACGGTCATTTAGTAAAATTACCTGTCCCAAAATCATTTGTAGAGTTTCAAGAGAGTTTTACAATGCCTGATTTTTCACAAATTTCAAATCAAAAAGTGTGGATTGTTGGTGTTACAATAGCAGTGGTTGCTTCTATAGAAACGTTGTTGTGTATTGAGGCAGCTGATAGAATGGATAAGCATAAAAGATATACAGATACCAATAACGAGTTGAAAGCACAAGGAATTGGTAATTTAGTGAGTGCTCTTTTGGGAGGTTTGCCTATGACATCTGTTGTAGTTCGTACGACAGCTAATGTTAATGCAGGCGGTGAAACTAAAATGGCAGCCATTTTTCATGGGGTTTTGCTAATTGTTTGTGCGGTAGCCATACCTTCTGTTCTTAATAAAATTCCATTAGCTACTTTGGCAGCAGTTTTACTATTAGTGGGGTATAAATTGGCCAATCCTAAAGTAATCAAACATTTTTACGAACGAGGGAAGTATCAGTTCATTCCTTTTATTGCAACTATGATTGGAGTGGTGTTTACAGATTTACTAAAAGGAGTAGCATTAGGTTTAATAATAAGTGTGATTTTTATCTTAAAAGGAAATATGAAACGTGCTTATAATTTTAGAAAAGAAAATTATAAAGAAGGTGATTTTATTCATATTGATCTAGCGCAAGAAGTTTCCTTTTTAAATAAAGCGGCTATTAAATTAACTCTAGCTTCTATTCCTGAAAAATCTTCGGTAGTTATTAATGCGTCAGACACAGTATACATAGCACATGATGTATTGGATTTGATTAAAGAATTTAAGAAAGTTAGAGCTAAAGAAGAAAATATTAAGGTAAAATTGATTGGTTTTAAAGAAGCGTATGAATTAGAAAATACAGGAGAGGAAGAAAAACATATTTATGTAGAACACACAACTAAATGAGGTATCATGAGAACTCTAAATAAAGAATTACAGTCACAAATAAGTCCAAAGAACGCTTTAGAAATATTAAAAGAAGGGAATCAGCGCTTTGTAAATAATCTAAAGTTTCATAGAGATCTATTAGAACAAGTAAATGATACGCGAGACGGACAATGGCCTTTTGCCACTATTTTGAGTTGTATAGATAGTCGTACTTCAGCAGAATTAATCTTTGATCAAGGATTAGGAGATGTTTTTTCAGTAAGAATTGCAGGAAATGTAATAAATACGGATATTTTAGGAAGTATGGAATTTGCCTGTAAAATAGCAGGGTCTAAACTAATAGTAGTTTTAGGACATACTAAATGCGGTGCTGTAAAAGGAGCTTGTGATCATGTAGAAATGGGGAACTTAACAGAACTCCTTTCTAAATTGCAACCAGCAGTATATGAAGAACGCATGACAAAAGAAAATAGGACTTCAGACAATAGTACATTTGTAGAAAATGTAGCGCAAATTAATGTGAAGAGAACCGTTAAGTCAATTTTACAAAGAAGTTACATTTTAGAACAAATGGTAGAAAATGGAGAAATAGGAATTATAGGCGGGATGTATAACATAGAAACAGGTTTAGTTGAGTTTTATGAAGACTACGCTTTTATAAAATCCGATTTAGATACTAATTTTAATCTAAAAGAATTAATTAAATAAAAAAAATGAGTGATTTCTATAAAAAATTATTAGATAATAATAAAAAGTGGGTAGATACAAAATTAAATCAAGATCCCAATTTTTTCAAAGATTTAGCAAAAGGACAAAATCCCCCTTTATTATGGATAGGTTGCTCAGATAGCCGTGTACCCGCTAATGAAATTACAGGAACTAAATCAGGTGAGGTTTTTGTACACCGTAACATAGCTAATATGGTGGTACATACAGATATGAATATGTTAAGTGTTCTAGATTATGCTGTCAATGTATTAAAAGTGCGTCATGTAATTGTTTGTGGTCATTATGGATGCGGAGGAGTAAAAGCAGCCATGGGAAATACCTCTTTTGGTATTATTGATAACTGGATACGACACATAAAGGATATTTATCGTTTTAATAAAGAAAAACTTAACTCTATAGAAAATGAAGAAGAACGCTTCAATAGATTTGTAGAACTTAATGTCAAGGAACAAGTATTAAACTTAGCGAAAACGTCTATTGTACAAACAGCGTGGAAAAACGGACAAGAATTGTTTTTACATGGTTGGGTGTATGGCTTGAATTCAGGATACGTAACAGATTTACAAGTAAATTTTTCTTGTAATTCTGATTTACATGAAATGTATCAACTGGATGTTTAATCATTTTTATGATTAATTTAATGAATAAAATAAGGGTGATTGTGCTAAAAATAGTACCTTCGCCCTTTTAAATGCCTGAAAAAATTATGAAAGAGTTCAATTGGTTGCAATTACTAAATCCAGAATTTTATATTCTATTAGAATTTGGTGGAATTAAAATAGGATTAATTGTCGTTTTATTTATCGTTTTTGCTGAAACAGGATTGTTAGCTGGTTTCTTTTTGCCTGGAGATAGTTTGCTTTTTCTTGCAGGAATTTATAGCGAAACATTGATGAGTCAGACATCTTTGGGGAATGACTTTATGAATGTATCTGTTTTTGCTTTCTTAGTTGGACTTATGGGACTTATTGGAAATATGACTGGTTACTGGTTTGGGGCTAAAAGCGGAAATTATTTATATAACCAGAAAGATACATTTTTTTTCAAGAAAAAATATCTATACCAAGCAAGAGAATTTTTTGATAAATATGGCAATCGAGCCATTGTATTTGCTCGTTTCCTACCTATTGTTAGAACCTTTGCTCCTGTGGTAGCGGGTATCGTTGAAATGGATAAAAAGAAATTTATGTTCTACAATATACTAGGATCTTTTTTATGGGCTTTTTCCATGATTTTTGCAGGACACTATCTTCATACATTATTTTTACAAAGTTTTGGTATAGATCTAAAACATTATATAGAGTTCATAGTAATAGGAATTGTAGCTTTTACCACTTTACCTGTTTTATGGAAAATATTTAAAAAGAAAGTACATATTGAATAAAAAACTATTAATTTTGACTTTGTTAGATTAAATAAAAAAAACTCGATGTTTAAGATACTAAATAATAAAAAAGTTTTTGAAAAAAAGGGATGGATTTCATTCCTTTTGGCTTTTTTGTTATTATTATCAATATCAGGTAAAAGTTTCTCTAATGCTGAGAATTTTTTAAAAATTCCAGTAAAAATAGATAAAGAAAAGAATTCTTCTAAATCAAAAATTATTTCTGTTAACCAGAGCTTAGACGATGAAGAATTAACAGAATTAGACCTTGAAGATGATAACATTGAGGAATTTATTTTCTCTAAAGAATATGTTTTTTCGCTTCAGTTACTTTTATTAAAAAAAGACTACAATGCAATAGGTTATAAGAGTTTTAAACTCATATACAATCAACCCCTATATATACTCTACTGTAACTGGAAATACGATCTAGTTTAATTAATTCCTTAAGCGATGTATTCACATCAAAATAGAGGTATTAATTAAATATTTCCTAAAAATGAATTTAACGAATCAGCGATTCGTGGAGCATGATGTACTTCACGAACTATCGCATTACTTACCTGCGCAAAATCCATTAAAAGACTTTGTGCACCACAATACTTTGCATGCTTTTCAAAAACAATCTTTTTTTGATGCTTTACATCAAGCATCTACAGTATTTGGTTATAAAACCTATTTATCATTAGCTGAATTCAGAGCCAAATACGCTAATGGTGAAATTTCGAAAGAAATTCTAAAAAAAGTAGTATACGATCGGAAACTAGAATATTCATATAAGTTATGGGAGCATAAAGTATTAAATGAAATTTATGATGAATCCTTATCTTCAAGAATAGGTAGTGTTCGCTCTCTATGGAAAGAACACTATGCCATGAATTTAGACAAAGCAACACACGGAATCTTGTTTAGAGTATTATGTAGTTACCTAGATCAAGGAATTTCAGTATGGCCTTTTCCTGTTCATGATAAAGGATTTTTAGCTTCTATAAAAGAATTAGATAAAAATGGAATCACCGGTTTCTTTAAAACGTCAAGAGCAAAAGCATTATTACAAAGCGAAATTAGTATCGAAGAATTATTACATATTATAGTGGGTAATGAGGCTTATTATACTCATTATTTGTTTGATCAACAATTTTCACATCCAGGTTGGAGTGGTATGGTGGCAACATTAGAGCAAAATCCTGTTTCATTATTAGCCAAAAAGAGGATTACATTACAAGAACTTATAAAGTTTGAATTGCTATTAGAAATAGATGTTTTAGATCAAAAATTTGGCAAAAATTGGAAACCAATTGCTTACAATTTACAAGAACCACTTGAAGATATTTTTTCAGTTCCTGAGTATTCTGAATATTTTGAAGTATTATCTATATGGCAAGAAGCTTTTGAATGGAGTTTTTATAACCAAGCATTATTAGGGATACAAGAAACGAGTACCCAAATACGACCTAAAAAACAAACTAGTTTTCAAGCTATGTTTTGTATGGATGATAGAGAATGCTCTTTTAGACGATATATAGAAGAAGAAGATCCTAATGCTCAAACCTTTGGTACAGCAGCCTTCTTTAATTTTGAATTTTTTTATCAACCAATAGAAGGAAAATTTTTTACAAAGCTTTGTCCAGCTCCAGTAACACCTAAATATTTGGTAAAAGAACTGCCTAGAAAGAAAAAACATGCTACAGATCTTCATTATCACAAACGTACACATTCTTTGTTATTTGGATGGTTAATAAGCCAATCCTTAGGTTTTGCGTCAGCTTTTAAATTATTTTTGAATATTTTTAAACCCACCATTACCCCTGCAACATCAGCTTCATTTAAACATTTAAATCCAAAATCACAATTAGTAATTGAAAACGATAATGGGGTGCAACAAGATGGGTTACAAGTAGGTTTTACAGTAGAAGAAATGGCTACTCGTGTAGAAGGATTGCTTAGATCTATAGGTCTTGTAAAAAATTTTGCTCCCATAGTATATGTAGTAGGGCATGGTGCCACTAGTGTAAATAATACGCATTTTGCAGGTTATGACTGTGGTGCTTGTAGCGGAAGACCAAGTTCCGTAAATGCCAAAGTCTTATCTTTTGCAGCCAATCATCCTGAAGTACGTATTCTTTTATCAAAAAAAGGAATAGAAATTCCTAATACTACTCAATTCTTGCCAGCACTACATGATACAACTCGTGATGAAATTGAGTTTTATGATGAAAAAGTATTGACCCAAATCAATTTAGATATTCACATCCAGAACAAAAAAACTTTTGAAAAAGCTTTGGATAAAAATGCTGTTGAGCGTTCTCGTCGTTTTGAAATCATAACCAAATCAGATGATTTAAAAAAAATACATAATTCCGTTAAACGTCGTTCCGTTTCTTTATTCGAACCACGTCCAGAACTCAATCATGCTACCAATGCCATGTGTATAGTGGGGAGAAGAACAGTAT
Source organism: Flavobacterium columnare NBRC 100251 = ATCC 23463 (assembly GCF_002530675.1). Taxonomy (GTDB): domain Bacteria; phylum Bacteroidota; class Bacteroidia; order Flavobacteriales; family Flavobacteriaceae; genus Flavobacterium; species Flavobacterium columnare. The sequence goes on along the minus strand of NZ_PCMX01000018.1, from coordinate 94,814 downwards.
CTGAACAATTATTCTTAGATAGACGTTCCTTTTTAAATTCTTTTGATTATGAAGTAGATCCTAAAGGCGATTATTTGGCGGGAATATTAAATGCAGTAGCTCCAGTAGGAGGAGGTATTAATCTAGAGTATTATTTTTCTAGAGTAGACAATCATAAGCTAGGAGCAGGATCTAAACTGCCTCATAATGTTATGGGATTAATAGGTGTTGCTAACGGAATTGATGGTGATTTACGTCCTGGACTACCCAATCAAATGATTGAAGTACACGACCCTGTTCGATTGTTAGTAGTTGTGGAACATTTTCCAGAAGTGGTAAAATATGCAATTACTAAAAATTCAGCTACTTATGAATGGTTTTATAATGAATGGGTTAATCTAGTTGTATTGCATCCAGAAACGAAACAACTTTTCCGATTTATTAAAGGCAGTTTTGAGTTATATAAACCTCTAAAGGTTGCATTAGGTGATATTCAGGACATACTTAAATATACACAAACTAGTATGGATAATTTAAAAGTAGGTATTATTAAATAAGAGGAACGGATATGTGGAATGAAATTTTAATAGCATTTGTGTTAATCCCTTTTGCTGGTTTTTTTATTAGTTTTTGGTTGCCTGAAAAAAAAGAATCAGGGTTATCTAGAGCCGCTTTAGGTACCGTTTTAGTTCAATTGTTTTCCTTGATAGTATTCTTGTTTTATTGGATATTAAAGGGCGCTAAACCATTTAATCTTTTTGAAGTAAGTTTAGTAAAAACAAATCATTATGAGTTTTTTATTGATTTCTTTTTTGATAAAGTAACCGCTGTTTATCTATTCGTAGGAGCCTTGTTAATTTCAATGGTTACCACCTATAGTCGTTACTATTTACATCGGGAAAAAGGATATAAGCGTTTTTTTATAACGGTTTTATTTTTCTTTTTTGGATATAATTTAGCTGTTTTATCAGGGAATTTTGAAACCTTATTTATAGGTTGGGAAATTATAGGAATTTCCTCCTTTTTATTGATTGCATTTTACAGAGAACGTTATTTACCGGTAAAGAATGCGTTTAAGGTATTTTCTATTTATCGAATAGGAGACGTTGGCTTATTGTTAGCCATGTGGGCAAGTCATCACTTGTTTCATGAGAACATTACCTTTATGAAGATGTATAATTATGAGTTAGTAAGCGAACATCTTCAAACGCATTCTTTTATTGGCGTTTTTATTGGTTTATGTTTAGTATGTGCAGCAGCTGTTAAATCAGCCCAAGTCCCTTTTTCTTCTTGGCTGCCTCGTGCTATGGAAGGGCCTACTCCGTCAAGTGCTATTTTTTATGGTTCCTTATCCGTGCATTTAGGCGTATTCCTTATGTTACGAACTCATCCTTTTTGGGAACATCAAACTTCGTTACGAATTGCTATTGGAGTAATGGGAGCCCTGACTAGCTTAGTAGCCACTTTTATGGCTCGAGTTCAGTCTTCTGTAAAAAGCCAAATTGCTTATAGCTCCATTTCTCAAATAGGATTAATTTTTATAGAAATAGCTCTTGGGTTAGATACTTTGGCCTTATTGCACTTTGCAGGCAATGCTTTTTTAAGAACCTATCAACTTTTGGTTTCTCCGTCTGTTGTAAGTTATCTTATAAGAGAACAATTTTATCATTACGAACCCGTAGAACACACATTTGAAGACTCTTTACCTAAACGTTTAGAATATGCACTCTATATATTAAGTATTAAAGAGTTTAATTTGGAAAAAATAGTAAATTTATTTCTATGGAAACCCCTTAAATTCATTGGTAAATTTTTGAATTTCTTGAACTTAAAAAGAATATTTCTTCTTTTTGTGCCAATTTATATAGGAGGTATACTATTACTAAAAAGCAAGATCCATTTATTAGAACAAGTAAATAATAGATTGCCTGAATTTTTTGCTTTTATAGGTTTAATCTCAGTTTTTAAATCATTTTCAGAACGAAAAAGCCCTTTTGTAGCTTGGGTTTTGATAATATTTAATCACTTTTGGATTGTTTTAGCTATTCTATTTAATGAAAAAGTTGATTTTTATGAAATTTCTCTATACCTCATAGGAATAATAATGGCTGGGGTATTAGGATATATAGCACTTGTAAAATTAAGTAAAATAGAAAGAAAAATCTCGTTAAATCAATATTTAGGACATGTATATGAACATCCCAAATATGCCTTTTTCTTTTTAGTTGCAGCTCTTGGTGTAACAGGTTTTCCCATTACGACTACTTTTATAGGTGAAGACTTATTGTTTAGTCATATAGAAAGTGATCAAGTAATACTTGCCTTTTTTATAGCCAGTAGTTTTGTGGTTTCGGGAATTGCAGGAGTACGTATTTATACACGATTATTCTTAGGACCACACGTAAAAACCTATCATGAATTACCTTATAAATCTTCTTAAATAAAAAAATATTCATTATATATGAACACAAAAAATAAAATTAATATTCCTACTGACGGATTAGCAGGATTAAAAGAAAATTTTTCATCTGATGCCATTTCAGGTTTTATCGTTTTTTTATTAGCATTACCATTAAGTTTAGGAATTGCTAAAGCATCAGATTTTCCACCGATAATGGGTTTAATTACCGCAATTATAGGAGGTATCCTAGTAAGTATACTATCTGGATCAAAGTTGACTATCAAAGGACCAGCAGCTGGGTTAATTGTAATTGTTGCAGGTTCTGTAGCCGAATTTGGTAAAGGAGATGCAACTTTTTAGGTTGGAAACTTGCTTTAGGAGCCATGGCGGTAGCGGGAATACTTCAAATACTATTTGGATTACTAAAGTTAGGAAAACTAGCAGATTTCTTTCCTCTTTCAGCTATACATGGGATGTTAGCTGCAATAGGTATCATTATTATTACAAAACAAATTCCTGTTTTGTTAAATGATGACCCCACGTTAGCAAAAGGTAAAAAACCTTTAGAATTGTTAATGAATATACCCAATTTTATTATAAATCTTGATCCAAAAGCGACTTTAATAGGTATAATTAGTTTAACGATTATGATGGGATGGCCATTTATTAAAAATACTTTTATCAAAAAAATCCCAGCACCACTTGTAGTTTTGCTTTTTGCTATTCCTGCGGAATTATTTATGGATTTTAAACACACGGAACCTCCTTTTACCTTAGTTAAAATAGGAAATCTAGTAGAAAATCTAAATATAAATGTTGATTTTTCAGGAATATCACAAACAGGACTTTTTATAAAATATGTCATTATGTTTGCCTTAGTGGGAACTTTAGAATCATTGCTTACAGTAAAAGCAATTGATTTACTAGACCCATTTAAAAGAAAATCAAACAACAATAAAGATTTAATAGCAGTTGGAGTAGGTAATGTATTGGCTGCATTTTTAGGAGGATTGCCTATGATTGCTGAGGTAGCTCGTAGTTCTTCCAATGTAAATAATGGCGCAAAAACACGTTGGGCTAACTTTTTTCATGGGTTATTTATTTTATTATTTTTATTAGTGGCTGCTCCCATATTAGAAATGATTCCTAATGCAGCTTTAGCCGCAATGCTCATTACAGTAGGAATTAAATTAGCACATCCTAAAGAATTTATTCATACTTTTGAAATAGGAAAAGAACAATTAGCAATATTTCTAGTAACTATTTTCTTTACTTTATTTGAAGACTTATTAGTAGGTATCGGTGCAGGTATGCTTCTTAATATAATTATTCACTTGTATCACGGTACGCCTCTTAGTTCTTTTTTTAAAGCACCTACTGAAGTTTTGTTTGAAGGGAATGAATATCAGATAAATATTAGTAAAGCGGCAATTTTCACCAATTTTTTAGGAATTAAAAGAAAATTAGAAGAAATACCTTACGGATTTAATGTAACTATAAATCTCAAAGAAACAAAAATGGTTGATAATTCCGTTTTAGAGAATTTAGAACATTTTAAACATGATTATGAAGCCAATGGAGGAAAAGTAAATGTAGTAGGCTTAGAATCTCATCAAGCTTTTTCAAATCATCCGAATTCATCTAGAAAAAAATTACAATATGTTAAATAGCGAATTTAAAAAACTATTTCTTTTTTTTGTTTTATCTTTCATAATAATTCAAAAATCATTTTCTCAAAAAGTAAACCACAACAATGATGTTTGGTTCCATTATTTTGGAAAAAATATGTTTACAAAAAAGCTATCCTTTACCCTTGAAGCAACCATGCGTTATGCAAATGGCTTTAGCGAAAAGCAACAATGGTTTATTAGACCATCGGTAGATTATCAATTCAACAAAAGCCTAGTAGGTAGTGTAGGGTATTCACATTATGATACTTATGTGTATGGTGAAACACCTTTAAATAAAATAAACACACCAGAAGATCACATCTGGATACAAGGTACTTATACCGCAAATCTTGGTAATTTTAAATTTATAAACCGATTACGAGATGAGTTTCGATTTGTAGGGATTCCAGTTAAAAACACTACAGGAGATTATGTGATAGATCATTATGAACACAGAAACCGTTTGCGTTATATGTTTTTAGTAAATTATCCTTTAACTAAAGATGCCAATGGAAAATCTAAATTGTTTTTAAACGTAGGTGATGAAGCTTTTTTAAATATCGATGTAACCGATGCCAAAACTTTATTCCAACAAAATAGAGCCATTGCTGGTTTGGGATATAATATTAATGCACACCATCAGGTACAATTAAATTACATTCACCAAAATATTTGGAATCTAGGAAATACAATTCAAGAAAAGAACCCAACATTAAGAATATCCTACTTAACAAATTTTGATTGGTTTAAAAAATAACTAAAACTAGGCTGTTTGTTATAAACCAAATGGCCTAATTTATCATTTTATCATACTAAAAAAAAAATATTTCTCTATTTTGTTTTTCCTTGATCCCTTTTTATCCAAAAGCAAATGAGCCTAGAACAATTTAGCAAATGTTATCATTAATTACAGGAATTACTGAAATCATAAAACTTGAGGCAAATGAGGAAGATATGTTTGATATGTATGCGGCAACCTTGTCTTCTAGACAAGATGTTGAAAACAATCCAGAATATTTTGAGCTAAAAAAAGGACTAAAAGCTAAGAAATATAGGTCAAATGGCAATGAACATTAAATGCACCAGATGTTATAGGTGGTTCATACCATCAAATAGGAGGGGGAATTAGATGAATTTAACGTTTGTGGTTTTGGAAACAAAAAAAATGTAGCTCTAGTAAAAGGATTCTTAGAGCAAAGTAAAACCAAAACGGTACTTACCCTACTCGTTTTTCCTATCATATTTTGGTTATTCAATAGAAGTAAACAAATTAAAATAGTATAATAATTCTTATACCGCGTAAGTAAAAATGTATTTTAAACCCTAAAAATACCTCAAAATTTATTTCATTTTTGAGGTATTTTGCTTTTTAAAGTTTTTATACTCCTACATCTTTTTGAAATAAATACCTTTGACATCAATTAAATAATATAAAATGAGAAAAACATTTTTAACACTTCTTGTCTCGGTTTTAGCCATTACGACAAATTATTCCCAGATGAAAAACTTATCAGAATATTCTTATAAAATAAGTGAGCCATATAAGGTTTTTGATGCCCGAAATAAAGTTTATTTTTCCAAAGGAAATGAAGTTATGGCAGTTAAATTAGATAGAGAAGAAATTTTAATTCAAAAATTTGATTCAAATAAACCCGCTTTTATAAAAGAAACAAAATATGAAAAGATATTCCCTAGAAACTACTCTTTCGAAGAAATTTTAGAAATAAATAACAAATATTATTTGTTTTATTCTTCTTGGGATGGCGATGCTGAAAAAGAACAATTGTTTTTTAGAGAAATTAATTTTGAGAAAGGAGAGTTTTCCCCAGAATCAAAATTATTATTCCAAGTTGAAGGTAAAATAGCAGGAACATTAATGTCAAGCGGAATGGGATTTTCCCATTCAGTAGAAGACAAGTTTGACTTTTATCAATCTAATGATAAAAGCAAACTATTAATTCAGTACAGAAAAAAACCCGAAGTAAAGAGGGATACAAAGAGCTATGATATAATTGGTCTGCATTCGTATGATAAATCACTAAACAAACTGTATTCTAATGAAGTTACGATGCCTTATACATAGCGTAGAATGGAAAATTTAGATTACCAACTAGATTCAAAAGGAAATCTGTATATGTTAGAAAAAATTTATCATGATGATTCAGCAGATGAGAAAAAAAGAAAAAAAGATGAAGAAGCAAACTATCATATAGAATTGTTAACAGTTAAAGCAGGTACTGATAAAATAAATATTTCAAAATATGAGAATGCCAACAAGTTTGTGAATAACCTTTGGATTTTAGACACAAACAAAGATCAATTAATTTGTGGTGGTTTTTATAGTGAAATAGCTAAAGGGAAATCAGATTATGATGATATAGATGGAGTGGCTTTAATTAAATTTGATAGTCAAGGAAAAACAATTTATTCAACCTTTCAGCCAATCCCTTTAGAAATCATCAATCAGTATGAAAGCAATAGAACAAGAAGACGAAATGAAAAAAAAGAAAGAAAAGGAGATGATCCTCAGTTTGGGAATCTTGTTTTTAGGGATATGGTATTAAACCCTGACGGAAGTGTCGTATTAATAGGAGAACAAAACTATATTATTAATAACTATATTCAAGGAGTGAATGGTTCTCCAGGAGGAAATTATTATACCTATCATTACTGTAATATTTTAGTAACAAAATTAAAAGCAGACGGATCTTTAGCTTGGATGAAAAAAATACCTAAGAATCAAATGGGATTTAAAGGAAGAGGAGGGATGTCTTATAAATACTTTAGTGCAAATAACAAACATTATTTAGTGTTTTTAGATAATATTAAAAATATAGATTTGCCATTAGATAAAGAACCTACTCTTCATAAAGATGAAAAAGGAGGATACCTGACTTCTGTAAAAATTGACGATGTTACAGGAGAGTGGTCTAAAGGAGCTATTTTAAATTCAAAAGAAGTAAAAGATTTTAAAATCTATCAGTTTTCTGTAAATGGTATCATACAAATAGCTAAAAGTGCATTCATGTTTGAAGTGTATAAAAAGCGTAAAGAAGATGTTATGATTAAAGTTGATTTAAATTAGTATTTTTGGTTTCTAAAATTAAATAAATATGAAAAAGGTAGCATTATCATTATTGTTCATAACAAATGTTATGATGGGGCAAACAGTAAAGTTTGAAAAGGAAAAAATTAAAGAAATGGAAACTGTTCTTTTTGAAGAGACTTTTGTTACCGTTAACAATAAAAAGACTTCAACGGTTATTTTAAAAGATGGTCGTACAATTATTGGTTATTTTAAAGATATCAATAGAAAAAAAGGTCAAATAGAGGAAGTTGAAGTAAAAGACAGTGTTACAGGAAAAGTGGAAGCTTTTGAAGCTTCAAAAATTTCTGAATTGTATTTATCTCCAAGTGGCTCTGAAAAATTTAGAAAAACTATGAAACATTTTACAAATATTCGTAGTATGAGTACAAAAAATCATAAAAAAGCCACGAATAAAGAAACTGTTTTTTATAAAAATCAATTGGTTTCTTTGAAAAATAAAAAAGAAGAAAAGGAATACTTGATGCAATTAATAAACCCTTCTTTTAATGGTATTATTGAAGTTTATGGGGATCCAAATGCAAATGAAACAGGAGGTGTAGCTATTGGAGGAATGAAAATGGGCGGAGGTGTTATTAAATCTTATTATGTCAAAAAAGGAGATAAAATGATTTGGTTACATAAAGATGAATTTAAAGAAACGTATAACAATTTATTTGGAGATAACGCGGAGTTTATGAAAAATTACCCGTTAGATTCAGTAAAATGGGATTATTTTAGTTTCTTGATTTATGAATATACAAGAATGACTTTAGAATCTAAGTAATAATCAAAATAGAAGTTAATAAAAAACCCAAGTTTTAAACTTGGGTTTCTTTTTGCTCTTTTTCCATGTGAATCAAGTGTGCCATATTTTTAATAACACTATCGTGTTTTTTTACAAAAGGATTTGTTTCATCCCAAACATAACCTGCTAAAACAGCGCATATTTTCTTTTTTACATCTGGATTTTCAGGTTGATGAAAAAATAAAGTTTGAAGATTTCCTGTATACCATTCTTTTACATAAGTGGTAAAAACATCAATACCAGATCGCATATATTGAGTAAATTCAACTTCCCAATCAATTTTTTCTCCCTTTAACTGACGATGAACTAATTTGGCGGATAGCATTCCCGATTCTGTAGCAAATGCCACACCTGAGGAAAATACAGGATCTAAAAATTCAGAGCTATTACCTGTTAAAGCAAAACCTTCTCCGTACATTTTTTTAACAGATCTAGAATAGTTCTCTAATTTAACAGGTTCAAACAAAAAATCAAGTCCACCAAAACGGTTGATGTAATAATCTGATTTTTGAATCGCATTTTTTAGAGCCTCAGCAGCGTCATTATTTTTAGATAATGAATTAATAAATGACGTTGGGCCAACTATACCTACGCTCGTATTTCCGTTAGAAAAAGGAATAACCCAAAGCCATACCTCAGTTTCTAAAATGTCAAAAGAAATTAAAGTTCCTTCCTCACCTTCAGGTCTATTAATATCCTTTATATGTGTGAAAATAGAAGAGTGAGGATCCAATTTAGAAGGAGTGTCTAAATCCAATAAACGAGGTAATACTCTACCATAACCACTAGAATCAATTATAAACTTAGCATGAATTTCTTTGGTTTCACCATTTTTCTCCTTTACAGTTGTTATAGAGTTTGATCCGTTAAATACCACATCTAATACTTCTGTTTCAAACTCTAAGTCAATACCTTTTCGAATAACTTCTTCTGCTAACGTATTATCAAAATCTGCACGAGGAACTTGCCAAGTCCAGTCCCATCCTTCGCCATGTTTGACACTAAAATCAAAAATACATATTTCCTCTCCCCTTATAAACCGAGCCCCTAATTTCTTTTCAAAATTCATAGAATCCAAGGCAGAAAAAAGACCACTTTCATAAAAATGATCCATAACTCGAGGTATTAAACTCTCGCCTACAACCAATCTTGGAAATCTTGTTTTTTCAACAATTTTTACATGAGTACCGTTGTTGTGTAAATAAGATGCTGATACACAGCCTGAAGGACCAGATCCAATTACTAAAACGTCTACAAATTCTTGTTTCATATTTACTTTTTTCTTTATAAGAATGTGCTAACTTTGTCTTTTCAAAAGTAAATACATAATATCAAATAAAAAAGATATTCATCAATAGTTATAAAAAATAGTTTGAATGGGAGTCATACAGGAATATTTAAAGCTAGAAGATTTCATATCCATAGTTTTTAAAAATCAAAATGTAGAGATTAGTAAAGAAGTTTTAAATAGAGTTGAAGAGAGTTTTGATTTTTTAAAAGAATTTTCGAAAAACAAGGTCATCTATGGCGTGAATACAGGTTTTGGTCCTATGGCGCAATATCGTATAAAAGATGAAGATAGATTACAACTTCAGTACAATTTAATTAGAAGCCATTCGTCAGGCACAGGGCAACCCTTAAGTACCCTTAATGTAAAATCCGCAATTTTAGCAAGATTAAATACCTTGTCCTTAGGGAACTCTGGCGTTCATCCGTCCGTAATTAATTTAATGAAAGAATTCATTAATAGAGATATTACTCCGTTAATTTTTGAACACGGAGGAGTAGGAGCAAGTGGTGATTTAGTACAATTAGCTCATCTAGCATTAACCCTCATAGGAGAAGGTGAAGTTTTTTATAAAGGCGAAAGAAGAACAACCAAAGAAGTTTTAGAATTAGAAGGGTTAGAGCCTATAAAAGTAGAATTAAGAGAAGGATTAGCATTAATGAATGGAACCTCTGTTATGACAGGTATAGGAATTGTTAATGTTTATAATGCTAAAAAAGCATTGGATTGGTCTGTCAAAATAGCTAGTGCTATCAATGAAATTGTGCAAGCCTATGACGACCATTTATCTGCGGAATTAAATAATACAAAACATCATTCTGGTCAGCAAGAAATTGCCAAAATGATGCGTCAGCACTTAAGCAATAGTACATTAGTGCGTAAGCGAGAAGACCATTTATATAGCGGAGAAAATACAGAAGAAGTATTTAAAGAAAAAGTACAAGAATATTATTCATTACGTTGTGTACCTCAAATTCTAGGACCTGTATTAGATACCATTCATAATACAGCCAAAGTTTTAGAAAATGAAATAAATTCCGCAAATGATAATCCTATAATAGATGTAAAAAATAAACACGTTTATCACGGAGGTAATTTTCATGGAGACTATATTTCCCTAGAAATGGACAAACTAAAGATTGTCATAACCAAAATGACCATGTTAGCCGAAAGACAACTAAATTATTTATTAAATTCTAAAATTAATGAATTGTTACCACCGTTTGTAAATCTAGGAACTTTAGGTTTTAATTTTGGAATGCAAGGCGTTCAGTTTACAGCTGTATCAACAACAGCGGAATCACAAACATTGTCAAATCCTATGTACGTACATAGTATTCCAAACAACAACGATAATCAAGATATTGTATCTATGGGAACCAATGCCGCAGTTATGACAGGAAAAGTTATCGAAAATGCTTTTGAAGTCTTAGCAATTGAAATAATTACAGTGGTTCAAGCTATAGACGCATTAGGTTTTGCCGATAAAGTGTCTTCTCCTACACGTGCGTTTTATGATAAAGTACGTGCTGTTGTACCTACTTTTAAAGAGGATATGATAATGTACCCTTATATACAACAAGTGAAGGAGTATTTAATGCAATAACCTAATATGACAAGAGGAGAAAACTTTTCTCTTGTTCTACTAAGTCCTAATTTGTTAGAAAAGCAATATGCTGAAGAAGTATTGATAAAGGTTCAGTTTAATAATTAAAACTATTTTTTAGGAAGCCCCTTAACAAAAAATATAAAGCAGAAGGAACCTTCTAATCTGAAAAGAAAAAGAAGAGTTTCTTCTGAAATAAAACGATAAAAAAAAAGACTTATACAAAATGAAGTGTGCATTAGTGACTGGTGGCTCAAGAGGTATCGGAAGTGCAATTTGTAAAAAATTAGCAGCTGAAAAGAACTACCATATTTTAATTAATTATCAAGGCAATCAAGAAGCAGCCTTAGCAACCTTGAAAGAAGTTGAGGCTCTGGGAGCAACTGGTGAAATACTAAAGTTTAATGTAGGAAATCATGCAGAAGTAACACAAGTCTTAACACAATGGCAAGATAAAAATCCTAATGCTATAGTAGAAGTTCTGGTGAATAATGCAGGCATTACGCGCGATGGTTTATTTATGTGGATGACTCCAGAAGATTGGAATAACGTTATCAATACCAGTTTGAATGGTTTTTATAATGTAACCAATTTTTTTATTCAAAAAATGTTACGTAATAAATACGGGCGAATCGTAAATATGGTTTCCGTTTCTGGTGTAAAAGGTACTCCGGGTCAGACTAATTATTCCGCAGCCAAAGGAGCGGTAGTAGCCGCTACCAAAGCATTAGCACAAGAAGTAGCCAAAAGAAATATTACGGTAAATGCTGTGGCACCAGGATTTATTCGTACTGATATGACTGGTGATTTAGATGAAAAAGAATTAGTGAAAATGATTCCAGCTAATCGTTTTGGAGAAGCGGAAGAAGTGGCCGCTTTAGTGGGTTTTTTAACTTCTAAAAATGCGGGATATATCACAGGAGAAGTGATTAATATTAATGGCGGTATTTATTCTTAATAATAGCTTGTAGATAAAATGGAAAGAAGAGTCGTTATAACAGGTATGGGGATTTACTCTTGTTTAGGAACTTCTTTAGCAGAAGTTAAAGAATCATTATATCAAGGTAAGTCAGGTATTGTTTTTGATGCAGAAAGAAAAGATTTTGGTTTTCAGTCAGCACTTACAGGTATGGTTCCTAACCCTGAATTAAAATCATTGTTAAATAGAAGACAAAGAATTAGTATAGGGCAAGAAACTGAATTTGCCTATATGGCCACTATAGATGCTTTAAAAAATGCAAATATAGATGATGCTTTCTTTGATACGAATGAAGTGGGCATTCTTTATGGTAATGATAGTGTATCAAAGGCGGTAATAGATGCTATCGATATTGTAAGGGAAAAAAAAGATACCGCTTTAATAGGTTCAGGAGCCATATTTAAGTCGATGAACTCCACTGTAACGATGAATTTAGCGACTATTTTTAGATTGCGAGGAGTAAATATGACCATTAGTGCTGCTTGCGCAAGCGGCTCTCACTCCGTTGGCTTAGGATTTCATTTGATCAAAAGCGGATTGCAAGACATAATCATCTGTGGAGGAGCTCAAGAAATTAATACGTATAGTATGGCTAGTTTTGATGGATTAGGTGTTTTTTCTCCAAGAGAAAAAGATCCCATAAAAGCTTCTAGACCATTTGATAAAAATAGAGATGGCTTAGTTCCTAGTGGTGGTGGAGCTACTTTAATACTAGAAAGTTATGAGTCTGCTATAAAGAGAGGAGCTCCCATTATTGCTGAGGTTGTAGGTTATGGTTTTTCATCTAACGGGGGACATATTTCTACACCAAACGTAGATGGCCCCTCAACGGCCATGCGTAGAGCTTTAGAACAAGCAGGAGTAACAGCCGATGAAATAATGTATATTAATGCGCATGCAACCTCTACTCCTTTAGGAGATGCAAATGAAGCAAAAGCTATCTACGAAGTGTTTGGTAGTAAGCCTTATGTGAGTTCAACCAAGTCTATGACGGGGCATGAGTGTTGGATGGCAGGAGCCAGTGAGTTGATTTATTCTACACTCATGATGCAAAATGATTTCATTGCTCCTAATATTAATTTTGAAGAACCAGATGAGGATTCAGCAAAGTTAAATATTGTAAAAGAAACTATAAATAAAAAATTTGACTTATATTTGTCAAATTCATTTGGGTTCGGTGGAACAAACTCTGCCGTTATAGTTAAGAAATTTAAGGGATAAGATGGAATCAATAGTTATTTTAGAAAAAATTAATAAAATTTTAGTAGATGAATTTGAGGTGGATGGAGATACTATTTCGCTAGAAGCAAATTTAAAAGAAACACTTGGGTTAGACAGTTTGGATTATGTCGATTTAGTGGTGTCTATTGAGGCAAATTTTGGCGTCAAATTAGTAGAAGCTGATTTTACAGGAGTTAATACTTTTCAAGATTTCTATCATTTAATCGAAACAAAAATAGCACAAAAATAATTACTTATGAGTCAGTGGGATGGTAAGTCCAAAGGGACTCTTTTAGGGTATAAAATTTTTGTCTTTTGTATAAAAAAGCTCGGAATCCGAACAGCTTATGCTGTTCTTTTTTTCGTAGCTTTTTATTATTTTCTTACACAATTTAAATCTAATAGAGCTATTTTTTATTACTTACACAATCGTCAAAAACAAAATAAATTTAAAGCCTTTTTAAATATCTATAAAAGTTATTTTGTTTTTGGACAAACATTAATTGATAAAGTAGCTATTTCTGCAGGGTTAAGAAATAAATTTACCTATGAGTTTGATGGTGTCGAAATTTTAAAAAAATTATTAGCAGAAAAAAAAGGAGGAGTACTGATAAGTGCTCACGTTGGTAATTTTGAAATAGCAGAACACTTTTTTGGAGACATAAATCTAGAATGCCAGATTAATTTAGTAACCACAGATTTAGAACACTCTGTTATTAAGCAATATTTAGAATCGGTTACCAAAAAACCATCAGTAAAATTTATAATAGTAAGAGACGATTTGTCTCATATATTTGAAATTAATCAAGCATTAGCTAATAACGAATTAATTTGTTTTACAGGCGATCGCTATTTTGAAGGGAGTAAATGTTTTGAAGAAGAACTTTTGGGAGAAAAAGCATTGTTTCCAGCGGGGCCTTTTTTAATAGCATCTAGGTTAAAAGTTCCCGTTGTCTTTGTATATGTAATGAAAGAACCCCAATTGCATTATCATTTGTATGCAAGAATAGCACAAGTAAAGCAAAGAGATGAAAAAGGCTTGTTAAAAGCCTATACAGAAAATGTAGAAGGGATACTCAAAAAATATCCTTCGCAATGGTTTAATTATTTTGATTTTTGGAAAGCTAATCTATAGCTATATATAAATGAAAAAAGTTTTAGTAGTACATTTTAGTCAATCAGGACAGTTAACACAAATTATTAAAAACATTACAGATCCATTAATAGGAGATCAGGATGTTGAAGTTAACTACTATGACGTAGCAATACAAAAAGAGTTTCCTTTTCCTTGGGACAAAGCCTCTTTTTTTGATGCTTTTCCAGAATCATTTTTACAAATACCGTATCCGTTAAAGGATTCTCAAAATACAATTTTACATCAAAAATACGATTTGGTCATACTAGGATACCAAGTTTGGTATTTAAGTCCCTCCATACCCATAAATTCTTTTTTAAAGAGTGAAGAGGCAAAAAAAATATTTAAAAACACCCCTGTTGTAACCGTTATAGGAGCAAGAAATATGTGGGCCTTGGCACAAGAAAAAGTAAAAAAACAATTACAAGATTTAGGCGCTATTCTAAAAGGAAATATTGCTTTAGTAGATCGAAATAGTAATTATATTAGTGTCATTACCATTGTTCAATGGATGTTTTCAGGAAAAAAAGAAAAATATTTAGGGATTTTTCCTGAACCAGGCGTATCTAAAACAGAAATAGAAAGTTCTAATAAATTTGGAATAATCTTATTATCCTTTCTAAAAGATAATACAATTAACCTACAAAAAGAATTAATAAAAAAAGGAGCCGTTGAAATTCGTCCATTTTTAATAGAAATGGATCAAAAGGCAAATAAAATGTTTAAAATTTGGGCTAATTTTATTCTTAAAAAACAGCAGTCTAGACTTCTTTGGCTGAAAGTCTTTAATTATTATTTATTTATTGCTATTTGGTTTATTTCACCATTAGTATACTTAATATATTTGTTAAAACGCCCATTTGTAAAAAATAAAATTAAAAAACTAAAAACCTACTATCAAGGAGTATAAATATATGTTTGACGTTTACATTACTCGATCTGGAAAATTTTTACCCAATAATCCTATATCAAATGAAGATATGGAAACTTATTTGGGATTAATTGACAACAAACCATCCAAAGCGCGTCGTATTATTTTGCGTAATAACGGAATCATTTCACGTTATTATGCTTTAGATACACAAGGAATACCCACCCATTCAAATGCTGATTTAACACAAAAAGCAATTGAAAGTCTTTTAGATCATGCGTTTGATGTAAATGATATTCAACTTTTATCCTGTGGAACTTCTACTCCTGATCATTTATTGCCATCGCATGCCGCTATGGTACACGGATTACTTAAGAATAGACCAATAGAAATTAACTCTTCTTCGGGAGTATGTAATGCTGGGATGATAGCCTTGAAATTTGCCTATATGTCTATAAAGTCAGGGAATACCATAAATGCAATCGCTACAGGATCAGAAAGAGTGTCTACCTGGATGTTAGCCAGTCGTTTTGAAAACGAAGTAGTAAATCTAAAAAATTTAGAAGAACAACCTATTATAGCCTTCAAAAAAGATTTTTTACGCTGGATGTTGTCTGATGGAGCAGGTGCTTTTTTATTAGAAAATAAACCTAGAGGAGAACATTCTTTAAAGATAGAATGGATGGAATCCTATTCGTATGCACACGAATTAGAAGCCTGTATGTATGCAGGTGGCGATAAAAATGAAGACGGATCTATTAAACCTTGGAGTGACTATCCAACAAACGAGTGGCTAGAGCAATCTGTTTTTTCAATCAAACAAGATGTTAAGTTATTAGATGCCCAGATTCTAGTAAAAGGAGCCATAAGTATGAAAAACGCTTTAGATAAAAACAAAATAAATGCAAACGAAATAACTTATTTCCTACCGCACGTATCCTCTCATTATTTTGTTAAAGGATTAGCAGAACAACTACAAAAAGTAGATGTTAATATACCAATGGAAAATTGGTTTATGAATTTACATAAAGTAGGAAATGTAGGCTCGGCTTCAATTTATTTAATGTTAGAAGAACTAATGAACTCAAAACAACTGAAAAAAGGAGATACCATCCTATTGTCAGTTCCTGAAAGTGGAAGATTTTCATATTCGTATGCTTATTTAACTGTTTGCTAATGACCGTTGCACAATTCCCAATACTAGACAAAAAAATTGTGGAAAATTTAATACCACAAAAATTTCCTTTCGTAATGATAGATCAATTAATTGCTTACGAAGAAGGAAGTGTAATAGCAGGATTAACAGTAACTGTAGATAACATATTTACTAGCAATGCTATTTTTCAAGAGTCAGGATTAATTGAACACATGGCACAATCAGTAGCCATTTACACAGGGTATCAATATTTCTTAAAAAAGGAACCAGTCCCTACAGGTTATATAGGTTCTATAAATGGAATAAATATCATAAAATTACCTGAAATAAATGATCAAATAACGACACAGGTTGTTGTTTTACAAGAGTTTATGGGGGTTACGCTAGTAGAAATAAATTCTTCCGTAAATGGAAAAATAATAGCTACAGGCAAGATGAAAACAGTAATCGCAGGATCTAATGAATGATATTCAAGAAGTAATTGAAATACAAAATTTTTTACCCCATAGAGCTCCTATGCTAATGGTAGATTATATCCTAAATTTATCAGAAACTACTGTAAAAACTATTTTTAAAATACAAGAAGACAATATTTTTCTAAAAAACAACTTTTTTGTTGAAACAGGAATGCTTGAAAATGCGGCACAAACCTGTTCTGCTATTGTAGGACAGACTTTTTTTGTTGATGAAAATAAGCAAATAAAAGAAAATGTGAAACTAATAGGTTTTATTAGCGGAATAAAAAAAGTACAGTTGTTTAATATACCCAAAGTAGGACAAACGATTATTACAGAGGCTCAATTAAAATCCCGTTTTGACGGTGATAATTATTGTATTTGTACAATGAATTGTATATCCAATACAGAGGATGAAACTCAGCTTTTAGAAGCTGAAATTAATTTATTTATTCAACAAACTCACTAATTATGAAAAAAGAAGAAGTGCCTCAAGATCAAAGTAATCTTTCTAAACATAACATGAAAGAACTTTGTTACGCAGTAGATAAAGATGGATCTTATACAACCGCTTTAAGTAGTGGTTGGGAACCCAAAACCATTGCATTGGAGCATTCTATGAAAGATATTGAAGAACGAGTTGCACAGGCTAACGAAGCAGTGAAGCAAGGAACTCAAAGTCCAATTGTTTATTTTATGGAACTCCATAAAATGGATTGGGTTACGCTTGCAGGTTATGTTAATATGTGGACTTGGCGAGCAAAACGACATGCAAACCCCTCTGTTTTTAAAAAATTAAACCAAAAACAATTGCAGCGTTATGCAGATGCGTTTGAAATAACAATTGAAGAATTGAAAAGTTTTAGAGGAATATAATGGAGATTCGTTTTACACATCATCAATCAGCTCATTGTGAAAATGGTGTAGCATCTAATTTGTTAAAGTTTAATGGGATTAATCTTAGTGAACCCATGGTTTTTGGTATTGGTTCAGGTTTGTTCTTTTTTTATTTCCCATTATTAAAAGTTAATCATGCACCTGCTATTAGTTATAGACCAATGCCTGGAAGTATCTTTAATAAAGCAGCCAAAAGATTAGGAATAAAGGTAAAAAGAACACGTTTCTCAAACCCTCAAAAAGCCCAGCAAGCCCTAGAAGCTAATTTAAAAAATAATATCCCTACAGGTTTACAAGTAGGAGTATATCATCTTACCTATTTTCCTGATGAATACCGTTTTCATTTCAATGCTCATAACTTAGTGGTATATGGTAAAGAAAATAAAAGCTATCTAATTAGCGACCCTGTTATGCAAACAGTTACCACTTTGAGCGAAAAAGAATTAGAAAAAGTACGTTTTGCAAAAGGAGCTTTAGCTCCCAAGGGACACATGTATTATCCCGTAAATATCCCAAAACAAGTGCAATTAAAACCAGCGATTGTTAAAGGAATTAAAAATACATGCAAAGATATGTTAGCCCCATTGCCGTTTATAGGAATTGCCGCAATGCGTCGTTTGGCCAAACACATTCGAATTTGGCCCACTAAAAGAGGGGTTAAAGTAACGAATCATTACCTAGCACAAATGGTACGGATGCAAGAAGAAATCGGAACAGGAGGCGGTGGTTTTCGATTTATTTATGCAGCATTCTTGCAGGAAGCTTCTACTGTATTAAACAATCCTTCTTTAGCTGAGTTATCAAAAGAAATGACAACCATAGGCGATAAATGGAGAGACTTTGCGGTAATGGCAGCAAGAGTGTACAAAAACAGAAGCAATCAGCACGATGTGTATAATGCTTTAGCTAATGAATTAGAGGCATTAGCACAATTAGAAGAATTTTTTTTTAAAAAACTTAAAAAAGCAGTGTAATTAATGAATAAAGAGATCATACATATTACGAAGCTTTATAAACAATATAAAGGAGCTGATTTTTTTTCAGTAAACAACCTAAACTTATCAATTGCTGAAAATGATATCTTTGGTCTTTTAGGACCTAATGGCGCAGGTAAAACAACATTGCTTTCTATCTTATGTGGTTTAGTAAAACCTACCTCAGGTACTTTTACTATAGATGGATTAACGTACTCAAATGATGCCCAAAAAATCAAACAAAACATAGGAGTGGTACCACAAGAATACGCCTTATATCCTACTTTAACAGCCCGTGAAAATTTATTGTATTTCGGTAGTATGCTAGGTCTAAAAGGAAATGAACTTAGAACCAAAGTAGACCGATTATTAGAACACCTTGGCTTGTTAAAGTTTGCTCATAAACGAGTTGAAACGTTTTCAGGAGGGATGAAACGAAGAGTGAATTTGATAGCTGGTATTTTGCATGATCCTAAAGTCCTTTTTTTAGACGAACCTACTGTAGGGGTAGATGTACAGTCTAAAAATGTCATTATTAATTTTTTAAAAGAATTAAATACAAAAGGAACAACCATTATTTATACCTCTCATCATTTAACAGAAGCACAAGATTTTTGCAATAAAATTGCTATTATTGATAGAGGAACCATTTTTGCAGAAGGAACACCAGATGAATTAATACAAAAAACACCTGATGCCTACAATTTAGAAGATGTTTTTATTGCTTTAACCGGAAAAGAATTAAGAGATAATGTATAAACTTTGGATGTCTATATACAAGGAAATAATATTACTGAAACGCGATTTTGGCGGTTTGGTAATATTATTTGTAATGCCTTTAGTATTAATAATTACCATTACGCTCATTCAGAATGAAGCTTTTAAAACAGTTTCAGATACTAAAATACCTGTTCTTGTAGTAGATTTAGATCACGGAACCATTGCCGAAAATATCATTCAGAGTTTAGGAAAAAGTGGTGCTTTAGAGGTAGTAACCCAAAATGAAGGGATAGAATTAAACGAAGAAAAGGCTAAGGAATTAGTTTTTCAAGGAAAATATCAATTAGCAATAATAGTTCCTGAAAATTTAAGTAATGATTTACAAACCAAAGTAAATCAAAATGTTGAAAAAATAATGAGTAGTTTTGGAGTTGCAGAAGCTTCTCAAAAACAAACTCAAAAAAATATTAGCTCAAAAGAAATTAAATTATATTTTGATCCTGCTTCACAGTTAAGCTTTAAAAGCAATATAAAAAATGCTATTGATAAAATGGTAGCTACTATCGAAAATAAAACAATCTATACCTCTTTTCAAGAGCAAATAGGGGAGACAGACGAGCCTATTTTTGAACAAAAAAACTTTATTACTTACAAAGAAATAATACCTAAAATAAATAACAAAGAAATAATACCTAATTCAGTACAACATAATGTTCCTGCTTGGACATTATTTGCTATTTTCTTCATCGTAGTTCCCTTATCTATCAACATAGTCAAAGAAAAGAGCCAAGGAACATTTATTAGACTAATTACTAATCCCGTTTCTTATAGCACCGTCCTATTAGGCAAAACAATTACCTATTTAATCATTTGTGTGATTCAGTTTTGGTTAATGATGCTTATAGGTCTGTACCTATTTCCTTATTTAAATTTACCTCAGTTAGATATAAGTGGGCGTTTTTTACTAATGAATTTAGTTACAATATGTGCAGGTTTAGCAGCCATAGGATTTGGGATTCTATTGGGTACTATAGCTACAACACAAGAACAATCAGCACCTTTTGGAGCCACTTCAGTAGTTATTCTTGCTGCTATAGGAGGAGTTTGGGTTCCCGTTTTTGCCATGCCAAAAATAATGCAATATGTTTCGCATATTTCGCCAATGAACTGGGGATTAAACGCGTTTTACGATGTACTTTTAAGAAATACAGGATTATTATCTATCCTGCCTAATTTAATCCTTTTAATATTATTTTTTGTTTTAACAGTTACAATAGCCATTGTGTATGATAAAAAGAAAAGAGCTGTGTAAAGAAATTCCTCAGCTAACAGTAGCTCATGATATACGTATTCGATTTAACGAAACAGATCCTTTAGGAATCGTTTGGCACGGATATTACATTACTTATTTTGAAGATGGAAGAGAAGCTTTTGGTCGTCAGCACGGAATTTCTTATCTAGATGTACAAGCTAATGGTTATACAACTCCTATTGTAAAATCATCATGCGAACATAAATTGTCATTGCGATATGGAGATGTCGCTAGGATAGAAACTACCTTTGTAGATACCCCTGCCGCTAAAATGATTTTTAGATATAAAATTTTTGATAACAATAATAATATCGCTTGTACTGGAGAAACAGTGCAAGTTTTTTTAGATGCTAACGGAGATTTATCATTAAGTCTTCCTGCTTTTTTTAAAGAATGGAAACGTAAATGTGGTTTAATAGAATAAAATGAAACGCTGTTATATAACAAAAACCAATTGTATTACTCCTTTAGGTAATTCCGTTGCAAAAAATTGGTTCGCCATACAATCGGAACAATCAGGTATAAAAAAGCATTCACAAATAGGAATGCTAAAAGATTTTTATGCAGCTATCATACCCGATAACTTAATAGACCAATCAATAAACGCTAATTCAAAAATAGAACGTACCTTAATTCAAGTATTACAACCAATTCTAGATACAAATAAAATAACAGAAAAAACAGCTTTTATTTTTTCCACCACTAAAGGAGATATTGTTCAGTTAGAAAATACATCTAACAGTCTTACCGAAGCTTTTTTAAGCACTTTAGCAAAAAAAATAGCCCATTTTTTCGGGTTTAAAACAGAACCCATAGTTGTTTCTAATGCATGTGTATCAGGCGTATTAGCTATTTCTGTAGCCAAAAGACTTATACAAGGAGGATTGTATGATAACGCATACGTGGTGGCTGCAGATGAAGTTACTGAATTCGTATTATCAGGATTTAACTCATTTCAAGCAATGAGTGACGAACCTTGTAAACCATACGATGCCAATAGAACAGGAGTAACATTAGGCGAAGCAGCCGCAGCAATTTATATAACCTCTTTACAAGAAGAAGTTAAACCTAATGACTTTGAAATACTAGGAGAAGGAGCCGTAAATGATGCCAATCATATATCAGGACCTTCTCGTACAGGAGAAGGACTTTATAGAAGTATACAATCCGCATTAAAAGAAGCTACTATTTCCAGTAATTCCGTAGATATAATTTCTGCTCATGGAACAGCTACCCCTTATAACGACGAGATGGAAGCAATAGCCTTTAATAGACTAGAGTTGCAAAATAAACCCCTAAATAGTTTAAAAGGGTATTACGGACATACATTAGGCGCTTCAGGATTGTTAGAAACGATTATGACTATCGAAAGCGCAAAGCACAATACATTAATCGTTTCAAAAGGATATAAAACCTGTGGAGTAACACAACCTATTAATGTAATTACCCAACCATTAAAAATGCCTATTAATGTTATATTAAAAACAGCATCAGGTTTTGGAGGATGTAATACCGCTATAGTATTAAAAAAAATAAAGTAATTTTGGAAACTAAATTATATATAAATAAAGTTTGTACAATTACATCCAAAGGATTAGTTGTAGATGGACAAACACTAATGATTAACGATCAGAATTCATTTGTAGAATTTGCAAAAAAAATTTATAAAAAATATGAAATCAATTATCCAAAATTTTTTAAAATGGATAATTTAAGTAAGTTGGCTTTTCTAGCATCCGAAATTGTATTAAGAGAAGAAGTTAAAAAAGAACAAGAAAATAATATAGCTATTGTCTTTGCAAACCAATCAGCTAGTTTAGATACAGATGTTAAATATCAAGAATCTATTGCAGACAAAGAAAATTATTTTCCGAGTCCAGCCGTTTTTGTTTATACTTTACCAAATATATGTATAGGCGAAGTAAGTATAAAACATAAGTTAAATTCAGAAAATGCCTTTTTTGTTTTTGACCAATTTCAACCATCGTTTATATATACCTATACAAAACAATTGTTGGATTTAGGAAAAGCAGATAAAGTACTCTGTGGTTGGGTAGAATTATTTCAAGAAAACTATAAAGCAGTAGTTTATTTAGTAGATAAAAAGAATAAAGGTGCTGTACACCAAATAGATAGTATAAAACAAATTTTTAATTAAAATGGAAGCATTAAAAGGAGAACTAAAAGCTAAAATTATTGAAGTATTAAATTTAGAAGATATAACAGTAGAAGATATTCAAGATAACGATCCATTATTTGGAGATGGTTTAGGTCTAGACTCAATTGACGCGTTAGAGCTAATCGTTCTATTAGACAAAGAGTATGGGATAAAATTAACAGATCCAAAAGAAGGAAAAACTATTTTTGCTTCAGTTGAAACCATGGCTGATTTTATTGCAAAAAACAGAACAAAATAATTTTTTAGGCTGTTTAAAATTATTTTAAACAGCCTTTTTTAAACTCCTTTTATAAATTAATCGCGATAAACTTTCGTTTAAATGAAAATTGCTATAACAGGTATGGGAATAATTTCTTCTATAGGAAATACAGTAGAAGAAAATTATGAAGCACTTTTGAGTAAAAAAGCTGGAATTTCTCAAATTCAAAATATTGAAACCCTTCATAAAGAAGCTATTAAAGTTGGTGAAATAAAGTTAAATAATAAAGAATTATCTACCATGTTAGGTTTGTCTGAGGATAATAATTTTTCTCGTACAGCCATGTTAGGTGCTTATGCCGCTAAAAAAGCAATTGAAAATGCCGCTATCTTTGATCTTAACGAATATAAAACAGGACTCATTTCTGCAACCAGTGTAGGAGGAATGGATATGACGGAAAGATATTATTATGAATATTTTAAAAATCCAACATTACAAAAATACATAGAGACGCATGATGCCGGTAATTCTTCTCATAAAATAGCGGATTACATTGGATTAAAAGGATTCGTTTCTACTGTAAGTACCGCTTGTTCATCCGCGGCAAATGCCATTATGTTAGGAGCGCGAATGATTGCTTCAGGTCAGTTAGATCGAGTAATTGTAGGCGGTACAGATGCCTTGTCAAAGTTTACAATTAATGGTTTTAAAACATTAATGATCCTTTCAGATACTTATAATACCCCTTTTGATGATGAACGAAAAGGACTCAATTTAGGTGAAGCAGCCGCTTTCATTGTTCTAGAATCGGATAGAATGATCACAAAAACAAATAAAAAAGTGTTAGCCTATCTTACTGGATTTGGAAATGCTAATGATGCATACCACCAAACAGCTTCATCAGAAAATGGAGAAGGAGCCTTTTTAGCGATGCAAAAAGCATTTGAAAAAGCTACTATTACACCTGATAAAATTGATTATATTAACGTACACGGTACAGCCACCCCTAATAATGATTTGTCTGAAGGAAGAGCTATCATAAGAGCATTTGAAGGATACAAAATACCTGAGTTTAGTTCTACTAAGGCTTTTACAGGTCATACTTTAGCCGCTGCCGCTGCTATTGAATCGGTATATAGTATTCTTGCTCTTCAGAATAATAAAGTCTTCCCAAATTTAAACTTTAAGACTCCAATGAAAGAATTTGATTTAATTCCTCAAATAGAAGTACTAGATAAAGAAATAAACTATGTATTATCCAACTCATTTGGTTTCGGAGGAAATTGTTCAACCCTAATTTTTTCAAAAAAATAACCAATGAAAACGTGTTATATAAATGGTGTTGGGAGTGTATCCGCTCAAAAAACACACGAAGGCAATTTTTTGAATGAAACAACAATTCATGACAATCAAAATGTATTATTTGCCCTTCAACCTTCTTATAAAGAAATAATTCCACCCGCAATGATTCGTAGAATGGCTAAAGGAGTAAAAATGGGCATTTTTGCATCTAATAAAGCATTGGAAGAAGCAGGTATAAATTATCCTGATGCTATTATTACAGGTACAGGGATGGGCTGTGTAGAAGACTCTGAAAAATTTTTAAAAGCAATTATAGATAACCAAGAACAATTCTTAACCCCCACTTCGTTTATTCAATCTACCCATAATACAGTAGCAGGTCAGATTGCTCTAGGATTGCAATGTAAAAGTTACAATTTTACGTATGTTAATGGAGCTGTGTCTTTTGAAACCGCTTTATTAGATGGAAAAATGCAAATAGAAACAGGAGAGGCAGAATCAGTTTTAGTAGGAGGAATAGATGAAACCTCTTCTCATACATTAGAACTTTACAAGTTAGTAAACATAATAAAAAAAGAAGAAGACAAACCTTTTTCTATTAAAAACACAAAAACAACAGGTGTAGTTTTTAGTGAGGGAGCTACCTTTTTTACACTTTCTAATCAATTAAAAGAATCGACCTACGCAAAGGTAGAAGCGATAAGTCTACAAAATATATTAGATAAAGAAGAAATTCAAGATTTTGTACGTAAATTTCTTTTAGAACAAAAAATAGACTTAGAAGCTATAGATGCTTTAGTTTTAGGATATAATGGAGACGTACATTACGATGTGTTTTATGATAAAGTAGCCTCTATGTTTAGTTCTACATCACAACTATACTATAAAAATATATCAGGAGAATATAATACAGCTTCTGCTTTTGGATTGTGGATTGCCTCCCATTTGATCAAAAAACAAGAAATTCCCGAAGTCTTAGAATGGAATGGTATAAAGCCAACCAGCTTAAAAAAAGTTTTATTATATAACCAATATCAAGGAAGAGATCATAGTTTAGTACTGTTGACACAATGTTAAAACATACCTACCTAAGTTTTTTATTTTTCTTATTATTGCCTTTGTTTATATATTGGCAAATGCCTTGGTGGGTATACCTTATCCTGATTCATATATATATAAGTTGTACAGCTTGGGGAGCATTTGATATCCGTTTAGGTTACTTTCTGCCCACCATCAATAGCTTCAAAACAAATAAACAAATAATAGCCTTAACATTTGATGATGGCCCTACAGAATTTACCCCTCAAGTACTTGATTTGTTAAAACAACACCAAATAAAAGCTACTTTCTTTTGTATAGGAAAACAACTAGAAAAATATCCGAAAATAGCTCAAAGAATAGTAGCAGAAGGCCATATAATTGCCAATCATACCTATTCACATTCAAATCAAATGGGGTTTTTTAGAAAAAAAAAAATATTAAAAGAATTCAATCAAACCGATCAACTTATACAAGAACTTACAGCTCAAAAAAACAAATTTTTCAGACCCCCTTTTGGCGTTACAAATCCTCATATAGCAAGAGCCGTTCGTGAAAAAAACTATCAAGTTATTGGTTGGACCATTCGTTCATTAGATACTGTTATTGAGGACGAAAATAAGATTTTAGATAGAATCATTTCTAGATTAGAAAAAGGAAAAATCATACTACTTCATGATGTTTCTCAAAAGACGGTAAATGTTTTGGCACGATTGTTGATATTACTGGATCAGAATCAGTATAAAACCATTACTATAGAGGAGTTAGAAAACAATAATTAGAAAAAGAGTATAATGATAAAAAAAAATATACTGATACTATTCGCTTGTTTGTCCTTTGGAAGCTTTAGAGCACAAGAACAAAAAATGACAGATTCTGAAATCGTTAGTTTTAAGAATTTGATAGAAAAAGAAAATAAAAATATTAAAACGATAAAAACAGACTTTATACAATACAAACATCTAGATTTTTTATCAAAAGATATTGAAAGTACAGGTAAAATGTATTTCAGGTTACCCAATCTACTGAATTGGCAATACAATAAACCATACCAATACAGTATTGTTTTTAAGAATAATAAAGTTTTTATCAATGATCAAGGAAAAAAAAGTACAGTTGACGGAAAACTATTTGAAAAAATCAATAAAATGATTATTGGTAGTGTAAGCGGTAATATGTTTGATGATAAAGAATTTGCAATTTCGTATTTCAAAACAAAAGAAGGATATCTTGTAAAATTAATATCAAAATCAAATCAAGTAAAAAAATACATCAAACAAATTGAATTAATATTTCCAAAAGAAGATCCAAGCGTTTCACAGGTTAAATTAATAGAACCCTCAGACGATTTTACAAAGATAGTTTTTAAAAATAGGCAAGTAAATGCAAAGTTTAACGATGAGGTTTTTGATAATTAGTATATGTATTATTTTTTTTCAAAGCTGTAAAGTATACGAGCCTCTTCCTAATTCTGTAATAGAACAAAAAGAGCAAACGATTGTAAATCCTTATTTTGCAAACCCTGAGCTGGATTATGTATACAAAGCTCAGATAGAAGTATACGGAAATGCTTTAAGCGGTTTGTTAGTTGTTAAAAAAATAGACCAAAATTCACATAGAGTCGTTATGACTACTGATTTTGGAAATAAATTATTAGATTTTACTATAGGAGAAAAAGAAGTAAAACTAAATTATGTAGTAGAAGATCTGAATAAAAAGATCGTATTAAAAATACTAACAAATGATCTAAAATTATTAGTTCAAGAAAAACATATAGCTAAAACAGAAAGAAAAAACAAAGAAGAAAAAGTTTTAGAAACGGCTCAAAATTATTTTTACTTTAAAAATAATACAAATCAGTTGTTTAAAATAATACAATCTTCAAAAAGGAAAGCTAAATTTTCGATAGTTTTTGATGTGAAAAATACGGATTTTGCGGACCAAATTTTTTTAGAACATTATAATTTTGATATAAAAATAATTTTAAAACAAATAATTGAATAATAAATATGAAAAGAGTATTTATAGCATTAGCTTTATTTATTGCAGGAGTAAGCGGAGTTCAAGCTCAAGTAACTTTTAACCCTATAGTTCGTGGAGGTTTAAATGTTTCCCGTTTTACTAATGGAGAATTAGGATTTCAATATTCTTATACTTATGATGCAAACACAGGACAAACTATTAAAAATGAAAATAGTAATCTTTTTTCGTCAAAAGTTGGTTTTTATTTAGGTTTTGGAGCGTCCTTAAAATTCAATAAACTTTATACGTTACAGCCAGAGCTAAACTATTCATCTCAAGGAGCTAGCGCAAAAATAGTTTATAATCCCAGAACGAATAAATTAGAGGATGGAAACTTAGATGTTTCTTATTTAGGAGTACAAGCTATAAACAAATTTAATTTTAAGAAATTTAATTTGCATGTAGGACCTGGATTAGATTTCATCACAAGTAAGAACTTTAAAGCTGAAAATGATGTAGATTTAACTCTTTCTATGGGAGCAGGTTATGACATTACTAAAAACTTTGGGGTAGAAGCTAGGTTTAAAGTAGGAGTAGCACCAGTAGTTCAAACGACACATTCTACGTACAGCGGAACTTCTTTCTCTTCTAGAACAGAAAATCACTCAAATGCGCTTTTCTCTTTTGGAGCCTATTATAAATTTGATATAAAATAATAAATGCTTTTAAACGGTTTTTATAACGTTAATCAGTTAGATCAGTTAACAGATAATAAATATCTGGCGCAAGTAACTTTAAATCCAAGACATGAAATTTTTAAGGGGCATTTTCCAGGAAATCCTGTAACCCCTGGGGTTTGTATGATGCAGATTATAAAAGAACTTTTAGAAGAAATTCTTCATACTGAATTAAGAATGACAGCCTCTTCAAATGTAAAATTTATGGCTATTATCAATCCAGAAACAAATCCTGAATTAGTTTTAGAGCTAGATCTTTCAGGAGATTTGGATACCGAAATAAAAGTAAAAAACACAACAAAGTTTGGTGATACCGTAGCGTTAAAATTAACAAATACGTATCGTAAAGCTTAAATAAATTTTTATCGACTTAAGTTTAGTTTGTATTTTTGCAAACTACTTAAGTCGTTTTTTATTTTAATAAAATTATATGAACTCTTTTTTTATTTCAGGTATTGCTTTTTTATTAGTGTTCTTTCAGAATTTTTCAGATTTGCGCAATCAGTATGAATATGCTTCTAAATCAAAAAAAAATACTGAAAAGTTTTACGAAGTACTTCAAAAAGCCAATGGAGATTCCCCCGTACTAATGGCTTATAGAGGAGCTGCTATTTTATTAAAATCACGCTTCGCTACTAATAAAGAAGAGCGAAAAGAACAATTCATATTAGGAGTAAAGACAGTAGAACAAGCCGTAAGCAAAGATGAAAATAATGTTGAAATCCGTTTAGTTAGGCTTAGTATTCAAGAACATACTCCTAAATTCTTAAAATACAAGAGTAATATAGAAGAAGATAAAAAAATTATATTGGAAGGATTTAATAAACAAAATACTGTTCTAAAAGAATACATACACCGGTATATGGCTCAATCTAAGGTTTTTACGGATTCTGAAAAATCTAAATTAAAGTAAGATGATCCCTAATTTATCATTGTCTGAACGCATTAATAGTTTGAAATTGTGCGTCATTATTCCTACATACAATAATCATAAAACTCTTAAGAGAGTAATAGATGGAGTATTAAATTATACTTCAAAACTCATTGTTGTAAATGATGGATCTACAGATAGTACATCATCTGTTTTAAAAACTTACGCTGACGCTATTACAGTAGTCAATCTACCTAAAAATAGAGGTAAAGGCAATGCTTTAAAAAACGGATTTAAAAAAGCCCTCGATTTAGGATATGATTATGCTATTACAATAGATTCGGATGGACAACATTATCCAGACGATATTCCTGTTTTTGTAAGAGCATTAGAAGAATCAAATAATCCTGTTTTGTTTATTGGTAGTCGAAACATGAATCATGATTCAGTTCCTAAAAAAAGTAGCTTTGGTAATCGTTTTTCTAGTTTTTGGTTTTGGTTTGAAACAGGTATTCAGTTAACAGATACACAATCAGGTTACCGATTATACCCGCTTTATGCCATTCCTAAAACATTTTATACAAATAAGTTTGAATTTGAAATAGAAATTATCGTACGAACAGCTTGGAACGGTATTGCTGTTCAAAACATTCCCATTCAAGTTTTATACGATCCTACCGAAAGAGTTTCTCATTTCAGACCGTTTAAAGATTTTACCCGGATCAGTATTTTAAATACAATATTGGTCTTAATTCTATTTTTGTACATAAAACCTCGTGATTTTTTAAGAAATTTTAAAAGAAAAAGTTTTAAAACATTTCTCAAAGAAGACCTTTTTTCTACCCAAGATTCTGCTACTAAAAAATCGCAATCAATAGCATTAGGTGTTTTTTGTGGTATTGCTCCTTTTTGGGGATTTCAGACTGCTATTGTAATTACCTCTGCTGTGCTATTGCGATTAAATAAAACTTTGGCTTTTGCTTTCTCAAACATTAGTGTGCCTCCTATGATTCCTATTATTATCTATAGTTCGCTAAAAATAGGAAGCCTATTTGTAGAAAAAGAAGCACCTTTTAAACTTGTTGACATTTTTGATTTTTCGCAACTCAAAGAACACTTTTTTCAATATCTTATAGGAAGTTGTATCCTAGCGTTCATGATGTCATTTATTTTTGGAGTTGGAAGTTATTTAGTACTTTCGCGTCGGGAAAATAATAGGGGATAAATGCACTTTTTTTTTATTAAAATTCATGAATTCGTTCAAAAGAACCGGATTCTAACATTCTTGTCATCACTAGCGTTTTTAGTGATACTAACTTTTTTTGCTTTTCAAATTAAATTTGAAGAGGATATTACACGTGTTTTACCAAAAAATGACAAAGCAGATATAACTTCTAAAGTTATTAAGCAATTAAAATTTGCGGATAAAATTACCGTTATTATTGAAAAAGAAAGAGCAGGCTCTGTTGAAGATCTAACACAAGCAGCCAACGTTTTTATAGACAGTCTTCATTTGGTACAACCTTATATAAAAGGGATTGAAGGTACAGCTGCACAAGAAAATATTAACCAAGTTTTTGATTTTATCTATCAAAATATTCCCTTATTTCTAGAAGAAAAAGATTATAAAACAATTAGACAAAAAATCCAATCCGATAGTATAAAAGTATTGGTTGAAAATAATTATAAATCCCTAATTAGTCCATCCGGTCTAATTACTCGTGATTTTATCATAAAAGACCCATTAGGAATTACTTTTATAGGATTAAAAAAAATGCAACAATTGGCCATAGGAGATGAGTTCATCATGAAGGACGGTTATTTGCTAACTCGTGACCAAAGCAAGTTGTTGTTATTCATCAATCCTCGAAATGGTGGAAGCGAAACTGAAAAAAATGCTGAGTTTGTAGACTTGTTAAAAAGCATCCAATCAGCTATTAACAAAGATTTTAAAAATAAAGTACAGTTATCGTATTTTGGCTCTCCTATTATTGCGGTGGCTAATGCTAACCAAATAAAGGCAGATATCATTACTACAGTCCTTTTATCTATGGGAACACTTATGTTGATTCTTATCTTATTTTTTAGAAAAATAACAATTCCTATAATCATCTTTATACCTACTATTTTTGGTGTTTTATTTGCTATTGCCAGCCTTTATTTCTTACGACAAACGATTTCCGCTATTTCATTAAGTGTAGGAGCTGTTTTGTTAGGCGTAACTATAGATTACTCGCTTCATATCATGACACATTATAGATATAATGCCGATATAAAACAGTTGTATAAAGATACTGCTAAGCCTTTAATAATGAGTAGCTCAACAACGGCAGTCGCTTTTTTGTGTTTGTTATTTGTAAAATCAGATGCACTTAAAGACTTGGGGATATTTGCCTCTATAAGTGTTATGATATCTGCTTTGTTTTCATTGTTAATCATTCCTCATTTGTATAAACCTAAAAACAATGGCTTATCCCATGCAGGAATGTTAGATCGTTTGTCAAAAATACCTTTCGAGAAAAACAAATTTTTGATTATAGGAACATTTTTATTGCTTTTTATAAGTTGTTTTACCTTTAGTAGAGTAAGCTTTAATAATAATTTAAGCGACCTAAATTTTATTCCAAAAGAAGTAAAAGAAGCCGAAAAAAAGTTAGAAGAATCTACACGTTTAACCTCTAAAGCCATTTATATCGTTGTATATGGTAAAAATGAAAAAGAAACCATTGATGGCAACACAAAATTAAATGCTATTTTAACTCAGCAAAAACAAACAAAAAATATTTATAATTACAGTTCGTTAGCTGCTTTATTACCTTCAGAAGTAGAACAAACGAATAAGATTAAAAAATGGAAATCTTTTTGGTCAAATTCTGTTTGTCAAAAAGTGCAAAACGAATTAGTACAAAACGGTAAAACTTTTGGGTTTAAACCAACAACCCATCAGGCTTTTTATGATATAATCCGTTCGGATATTAAACCACTTCAATTAGGTGATTTAAAACAATTACTACCTGATTTGACGGATGAATATGTATCTAACTCAACCAATTGGTACACGATAGCTACAGTTGTAAAAATAAATGAAAAAAAGAAAGAAAAATTAATTAAAACCGTTGAACATTTAGCAAACGTTGTAGTCATAGATCGTCAACAATTAAATGAAACTTTTCTAGGAAAACTGCGTGATGATTTTAACAATCTGATTAACTATTCTTTTATAGCAGTAGTTATTATTTTATTTGTTTTCTTTAAACGTATTGAATTAGTCTTAGTCAGTTTATTGCCTATTATAGCCACAGGATTCGTTACCGCGGGTTTAATGGGAATTTTTAATATTCCATTAAATATATTTAGTACCATCGTTTGTACCTTAATATTTGGGCATGGAGTAGATTTTACTATTTTTATGACAAGTGCTTTACAAAAAGAATATACCACAGGAAAGGATGAAATGCCTGCTTATCGTATTTCAATTATTTTAGCAGCGTTAACCACTATTTTAGCCATTGGAGCCTTAGTTTTTGCCAAACATCCAGCCTTAGTTTCTATTTCCTCAGTATCCTTGCTAGGGGTCCTCAGTGCATTATTAATAACATTTGTTTTTTACCCAATTGTTTTCAAATGGTTGTTTTTTAATCGTCCTAAAAAAGGAAAAATTCCTATTCGTTTTTTTACCCTTATAGTTTCTATAATTGCGCTAACCTATTATGCTCTTGGAGGAATTTTATTATCTACCATAGGTCGTTTTTTAATGGGTATTTTGCCCTTAAAAAAAGAAACAAAAATGATGTGTTTTAGAAAAATGATGGTTCTTTTTTTTAAATCCGTATTGCATATAAATCCTATTGTAAAAAAGAAAGTTATAAATCCTAATAAAATTAATTTTAGCAAACAAGCTATTGTCATAGCTAATCATGTATCCGTTTTAGATACCTTAGCTTTTGGTATGCTAACCCACAAAATGGTGTATCTTGTAAATGATTGGGTTTATAAATCGCCTATTTTTGGCAAAGCAGTAAAAGCTATGGGATATTATCCTGTTTCTAAAGGGATAGAAGGAGGATTAGATCATTTGCGAGATAAGATTAAAGAGGGCTATTCCTTGATGATTTTTCCAGAAGGAACTCGTTCCGAAGATAATGTAGTAAAACGTTTCCATAAAGGAGCTTTTTACTTAGCCGAAGAATTCAAATTAGATATTTTGCCTGTATACTTGCATGGAAATGCAGAAACATCGCCTAAAGGTGATTTTATGATCCATAATGAAAGTATCACAGTAGTTGTTGGTAATTATATTTCATACCAAGACAGAAGCTTTGGAGAAGATTATATTACTAGAACAAAAAAAATAAATAAATTGTTTAGAGTAGCATTTGATAAAATACGACACGAATTAGAAAACGAAGATTTTTTCCGCAGAAAACTCATAGACGGATATCTGTATAAAGAAGAAGATATTTATAAAAAAATTTTAAAAGACTTTGATTCAAATAAGCATCATTACCATACATTGTTTACCACTATAGCAGAAGATGCTAAAATTTTGCATTTTGCCAATGATTATGGTCAGTTAAATGCAATTCTTACTTTGCAGTATCCTAAACGTAAAATTCAAACTTTTGTTTACTCATTAGAAAATTTTGAAATAGCATCTACTAATTATTTAAACAAAATAAGAAATATACACTATTTAAATTCTCAAGATATTCTGAAACCGTATGATTCTTTATTGATTTCAACCCGATATTTTGATGAAAGTAAATTGTTTCCCCACCTAGAAAAACTCAATAAAGTAGTATTGTTTGGGGCTGATCTGTATGTTGATTTTCTTTTAAACAACGGATTTGAACTTTCGAATGAAATAGGTGAACTTAAATTTTTTAATAAAGGAGTCTAGTGAAAAAAAAGTACGATGTTGTTATTGTAGGAAGTGGATTAGGAGGATTGGTTTCCGCTATTATCTTAGCAAAAGAAGGAAAAAAGGTTTGTGTTTTAGAAAAAAATAATCAATATGGAGGCAATTTACAAACCTTTGTGCGAGATAAAACTATTTTTGATACAGGAGTCCACTACATAGGAGGCCTGTGTGAAGGTCAAAATTTACATAGTTATTTTAAGTATATAGAAATAATAGATGAGCTAAAACTAAAAAAAATGGAGGAGGATGCTTATGACTATATTACTTTTGATAACGATCCTAATAAATACCCTCATGCCCAAGGATATGAAAATTTTATTAAGCAACTGGTTTCCTTTTTTCCAGAAGAGGAAGAAAACTTAAAGGAATATTGTCAAAAAATGCAGTACGTCTGTAATTCCTTCCCCTTGTATAACTTGAAAACAGAGGGAGGTTATCAACAAGAAATCCTGTCTATAAACGCAAAACAATATTTTGAAGAACTCACATCTAATGAAAAGTTAAAAGCAGTATTAGTAGGCTCTAATTTCCTTTATGCAGGCGTACCTGATAAAACCCCTTTTTATGTACACGCCTTATCTGTTAACTCCTATATCCAAAGTGCGTGGCGTTGTATAAACGGAGGGAGTCAGATAACCAAACAACTTATAAAAATAATCCGTAAATATAACGGTGAAGTTTTTAAACATCAAGAAGTAAATAAATTTCAAGTAAAGGATCAAAAAATCGTTTCCGTTTCAACTAAAAATGGAGAAGAGTATTTTGCAGAAACATTTATTTCCAATATAGAGCCCAAAACCACCTTAAAATTAGTGGGAGAAGAATATTTTAGAAAAGCCTATTTTACACGAATTCAAAATCTTGAAGCTCAAATTGCCCCATTTAGCATTTATATAGTTTTTAAACCCCAAACATTTCCTTATTTAAATCATAATTGCTACCATTTTAAAGATCACAAACGCATTTGGCAAGCCAGTGAGTATACAGAACAATCATGGCCAGAAAGTTATATGTTATCAATGAATATCGCTTCGGATAATCAACAATGGGCTGAAAGTCTTACAGCCTTAACCTATATGCGTTTTGAAGAAGTAGAAAAATGGAGTACCACTCATAATACCGTTTCAGAATCAAAAGAAAGAGGTGAAGATTATGAAAATTTTAAAAAACAAAAAATTGAAATTTTTTTAAATGAAATTGAAAAAAAAATCCCCAACATACGCTCTTGTATAAAATCAGTGTATGCGTCTACTCCTTTGTCTTATAGAGATTATATAGGAGGACAAAACGGTAATTTGTACGGATACGTAAAAGATTCTAATAATCCTATGTTAACCTTTATTTCGTCTAAAACAAAAATAGAAAATCTTTTCCTTACAGGACAGAGTATTAAAATGCACGGAGTGTTAGGCGTAACGATAGGAGCTGTAGCTACTTGTTCCGAGATTGTTGGCGATAAATATTTAATTAATAAAATAAATGAAGAAATTTCAAAATGAATAACTCAAAAAAGCATATAGGCACTTTTTTCGTTATTTTGATTTTTTATTCGTGTGGAATTCATAAATCAGTTCATCATCTGCCATTAAATCTTCCTAAAGAAAGTGATAAACCTGCGGTAATTCGTTTGTCCGATACGCTCGTAACCCATCAACAAGGATATTTAGTAAGAAATGCTCATAAAATTTGGGAATTACATATTCAAGGCAATCCTTCTCAATTAGGATTGCTTTCAGGAGCCTTAGCCGAAAATTTAGTAAAAAAACAAGAACGAATTTTTTTTAATCACCTAGGAAAAATTGTTCCTTCTAAATTTAAACAAAAACTATTACGTACTTTTTTAAAATGGTACAACAGAAAACTCTATTTGAATATAAAAGAGGAATACAAAACGGAAATATATGGGGTATCCCAATATACCGATACTTCTTTTAATTATATGGCATCACCTTATCTAAGAAGTTTATATTTACACGGAGCCCATGATATAGGACACGCTGTACAGGATTTAGCATTAATAGGATGTACTTCATTAGCTGTTTGGGGAAATAAAACAATGGATGGAGAATTGCTAATCGGTAGAAATTTAGATTTTTATGCTGGAGATGATTTTGCTGAAGACAAGGTAATCAGTTTTGTTAATCCAGAAAAAGGAATCCCTTTTGCTAGTGTTAGTTGGGCGGGTATGATAGGTGTACTTTCAGGAATGAATAAAGAAGGACTAACCGTTACCATAAATGCCGGAAAATCTAAAATGCCATTAGTAGCTAAAACACCCATTTCTCTTCTTACGAGAGAAATATTACAATACGCCACAACTATAGATGAAGCAATAAAAATAGCAAAACAAAGACCCGTTTTTGTGTCAGAGTCTATCTTAGTAAGCAGTGCAAAAGATAAAAAAGCAGTAATTATAGAAGTATCTCCTAATAATTTTGGCGTATACGAAGTACAAAACACCAATCAATTAGTTTGTTCGAATCATTTTCAGAGTTCATCTTATCAAAATGACAAAAGGAATATAAAACATATAAAAGAAAGCCATTCTTTGTATCGTATGGAAAGAATACAAGAATTATTAGCAAATGAAGAAAAAATGACCCCCGAGAAAATAGCTCAAATTCTCAGAAATAAAGAAGGGTTAAAAGAAGGGACTATTGGTTACGGAAATGAAAAAGCTATTAATCAACTTCTAGCACATCATGCCGTAATTTTTAAACCAGAAAGTCGTATCATGTGGGTTTCTTCTAGTCCCTATCAATTAGGAGCCTTTGTAGCCTATGATTTAAATAAAGTTTTTGATCAACAAAAAACAAAAGTCACTCATTTACCTGAGCTAACCATTGCTAAAGATTCTTTTCTAGACACTAAAGCGTATGCTGATTATCAACTCTACAGGAAATATGACAAACTACTAGATAAAACAATTAATGAAAAAGAAACTCTAACACCTGATTTTATTAGAAAATACCAAGAATTAAATCCTAAACTATGGTCTGTTTATTATAAATTAGGCGTTTATCAATACTCTCATAAACTGTATACAGAGGCATTACATAATTTTGAAAAAGCACTTACATTAGAAATTACAACCCTATTGGATCGAAATAAGGTTCAAGACTATTTAAAAAAGACAAAAAAGAAATTATCATGATACCAGAAATAGAAACACTATCATCTCTTGCAATTAAAGAATTTCAAGAGCAAAAATTAAAAGAATTACTGGTATATTTAAACACACATTCAACATATTATAAAAATATGTTTGATCATTATCAGGTAGATATAAAACAAATACAAACACTAGAAGACCTACAAAAATTACCGTTGACCTCAAAAAATGATTTACAACAACACAACGATGATTTTTTGTGCGTACCTAGACATAAAATTATTGATTATAGCACCACTTCAGGAACACTAGGAAACCCAGTTACTTTTGGTCTAACAGATTCAGATTTGGATCGTTTGGCTTATAATGAAGCCCTGTCTTTTGCCTGTGCAGGCATACAAGAAGGCGATGTGGTGCAATTAATGACCACGATGGATCGTCGTTTTATGGCAGGATTGGCTTACTTTATGGGCTTGCGGAAATTAAAAGCAGGTATTATTCGAGTAGGAGCAGGGATTCCTGAACTCCAATGGGATTCCATCCTCAAATACCATCCCAAATATTTAATTGGAGTACCTTCCTTTGTATTAAAAATGATTGAATACGCAGAAAAGCAAGGAATCGATTATCAAAAATCAAGCGTAAAAGGGGTTATTTGTATAGGAGAATCATTGCGTAATCAAGATTTTTCACCTTCTCTTTTAACTCAAAAAATTACTAAAAAGTGGAATGTTCCATTGTACTCTACGTACGCTTCTACCGAAATGAGTACAGCATTTACAGAATGTAAAGAATTTCAAGGAGGACATCATCATCCAGAATTAATTATTACAGAAGTATTAGATGAATGTAATAACCCAGTTACTGAAGGATCAGGAGAACTAGTTATAACAACTCTAGGAATAGAAGGAATGCCTTTATTGCGTTTTCAAACAGGAGATATTGTACAACTTCACACACAACCCTGTGCTTGTGGTAGAAATACACAACGAGTAGGTCCTGTGATAGGAAGAAAACAACACATGATTAAGTACAAAGGAACAACTCTATATCCACCCGCTATGCACGATCTGATGACTTGTTTTGAATCTATAAAAAGCCATTTGATTGAAATATCAACAAATGATCTAGGAACAGATGAAATTATAATTAAGATTGCATCAACGGATACAACGGAACGATTTTTAACCGAAATTAAAGATCATTTTAGAGCGAAACTAAGAGTTTCTCCTAAAGTTGAAGTTTTAGCTATGGAAGAATTACAAAAAATAATTTTCCCTCCTATGAGCCGTAAACCCATTACATTAATAGACAAACGAAATTAAAAAATGAAAACTATTCTAATAACAGGAGCTTCTAGTGGTATAGGAGCCGCTACAGCAAGATATTTTGCAGCAAAAGGATGGCATGTTATTGCTACCATGATTTGTTTAGAACAAGGCAAAGAAATAGCGGATCTACCAAACATAAGTAGCTATTTGCTTGATGTTACAAATACAGAAAGCATAGAAAAAGCAAAGCAAGAAATACTTGAAAACCATCCTGTTATTAATGTTATTATAAATAACGCAGGTATTGGCTATCGCTCATTTGTTGAATTTTCAGAAGATAAAGGTATAGATAATATTGTTTCCACAAATTGGTTAGGATGTGTAAAAGTTTGTCGTGCTTTTATACCTGTTTTTAGAAAGCAAGGGTTTGGGCATTTTATAAACGTTACATCTATTGCCGGTTTAGTGAATTTACCTTTAGGAAGTTTTTATCATGCTACTAAATGCGCAGTAGAAAGTTTTTCAGAATGTATGTCGTATGAACTGATGAACTTTGGAATAGGAGTAAGCACTGTGCAATTTGGAAATGCCCCTACTGCCTTCCAAAAAAACGTAGTAAAAAGTAAAAATACAGGGATAGATGTATATGATCTTATGATGGATAAAATTTCAGGGATATTAATCAAAAAACAATCAAAAAATACAAATTTGATAGAAGAAGTCGTAGAAACCCTTTTTAAAATAGCCAATGAACCACGTGTAAAATTTACCCGTTATACCGTTGGTTTTGATGCAAACGCCATGAGTACCCTACGTTCTGTATTAGGGTATCGACTCTTTAATAAAATAATAAGAAAGCAGGTGTTATAAAAACACCTGTTAAAAAAAACAATTTTTTTTTCATAGGCTTAAGCCTCTCTATGAAATACATTGGGGGGTCTGGTGCTAGTTCCTGCATTTAATCGCATATCCTGTTGTTCTCTCTTTATTTAAATCTGATACCTGAATCAAACGACTATAACCTGTATTTTTTGTTCTAAGAAGGACAAAAAATTTGCTAGAACAATTTTTCTGATCGTTTCTATCCTTTTTTTTATACCTATCTACAGATAACGAGTTGTATTATAAATCAAGTAAAAAGACAGGAGTTTTTGAGGCGAATATTTAACCCAAATTACGCATTAGAAATTTAGTACAGATAAATACGACTTCATTTTTTGTTCTCAAGGTGATAAAACTACAGTTTTGGTGAAAAAACTGTTTATTCTTAACTTCTTTGTCTTTTTCATCTTGATCCGAAAGGCCAACGTATAATTTGGGTTTAATGTTTTTTATAAAACTTACTACATACTATAGTAAGGTTTAATCAAAATGTGTTTTTATGAATAAAAGATGACTAAAGCCTCTTTTTAATACAAATTAGGTATTTGAAATTTAGTACAGATACAAACAGTTTTGAATCTAAAAGAAATCCGTTTTTTGTCTTGAGCGTAGAAAAATTAGATTTTTAAAAAAATGAATGTCTTTTTAATCTTTTTTACCCTTTTCATATTCATCACAAGATTTAATGTAATCTGACATTTAAATGAATTATATCCAATAAAAATGAGCATTTTATTAAATATTTTGTTTGAGATATTTTGATTTAGCTTGTAGTTCGAAAAAAAAATATAAAAATAGTTTGTTTAATTAGGAATCCTAACTATATTTGTACCAGCAATAATGCTAAAAATAAAATCAATTAATAAAAATGGAAAAATCAATTTTTTATCATGCAGGCTGTCCTGTTTGTATTAGTGCAGAACACGACATTGTAAACCTTATAGGTGAGGCTAATGTTGAAATTGTACATCTTGGTGAAGACCGTAATCGTATTACTGAAGCAGAAAAAGCAGGGGTAAAATCAGTGCCCGCCTTACTTACAGCAAACGGAAATGTACTTCATATAAATTTTGGAGCTACTTTATCGGATGTAAAAGGTTAATTTTTTAATCTAAATAATTAGGAATCCTAATATTTTGTGTGTAAAAAATAGGATTCCTATATTTAATTTTTTCAATAATTTAAAATCGTACAAAAATGAAAAATTTATTTATTTCTTTCGGCTTTTCTCTTTTTACACTTTATGGTTTTGCCTGCGACAAATGTGGTAAATATGATAATGATAACTTTAAAATCCAAAAAGTAAATGTAAAGCATTCAGCCGAAATAGGGGCTACTATTTGGGAAATAACAGTTAAAGGACAAGCAGGAAAAACAACACCTAGACCAGTAGGTCAACTTAATGGAGCTCCTGTTTTGGGGTATGTATTTCCTACAACTTTAAAACCAACTGATGTTGGATTTGGTCAAACAGAAGGAATTGTAGCATTAGCTTTGACATCTCATCCAGACTTTGATGATACCCCATTATGGGATGAAGATGCAGATCGTAATTTTAAAAATGATGGAATAATTTGGCATCCACACTGGGTAGTTCTAACAGAGGACAAGCGCGTTCAAGGAGGATTGTCCGTAAAGGAATTTGATTCTAAAGACAAAACAGTTGTTTTACCATCAACGAATCCTGGGATGCCTATGTATATGGATTCGCCTGGTTTTCAGGTTGTAACTAAAGGAAATACGATTAGAGTGATTGTTCCAGATTATAGAATCAATAATAAAAAAGATTTTTCGTATGATGGCGTAACGGTTTATATGCAAGTAAAAGCTAATGACAATGGCGGTCACGAAGGAGGAGGTGACAAACCAATGTTAGGTGTTTATAAAATATATTCTGTAGCGAGTGGAAAGTTATCCTTACCTTTTAAAGTAAAATAGTTGACTTATTTTATACGTTTAGAAATCTAATAAGAATCTTAATAATAAATTAATATCGTTGAGGTCATGGCTTACCTTATGTCTAGAAAGCAATATAAATAAGATGTTTTGGTTTATTAACCGTTTAAAAGCACTAAAAAAATATTAAATACTAGAATTCGTATTACAACTTTTCAAGAATAGTGTGTAGTTAAATTATGGCCTCTATAACTTAATAGAAATAAAAAATGAAAGTAGCAGTTTGGGATACCTATGTAACAAAAAAAGAAGGAGATGTTATGCACTTTGATATAATTGTGCCTCAAGAAATTGTAACAAATCCAGCTATAATTTATAATTATGGTAAAGAATATTTAAAAACAAAAGGTCAAGAAGGACAAAAATTAACTTCTGAAGAATGTAAATTTTGTCATATAGATTCTCTTGAACCTCAGTGGGAAGAAGAAATACATAAAAAAGGATATTTTATAATAGAAATGGAAAATTGCTAATGAAAGATCCTATCCATTTACTCTTTTCTTATGGTACTTTACAATTAGAAAAAGTTCAACTTGAAAACTATGGAAGAATTTTAGTAGGACAAAAAGATGTTTTGAAAGGGTATGAAATTGAAAAATTATTAATAACAGATCCTAAAGTTTTAGCTAAAAGTGAACAAGAATACCATCCAATTGCTGTAAAAACAGGAAATAAATCAGATTGTATCAAAGGAATTATATTTGAAATAACATCTGCTGAATTAGAGGAAACAGATAGGTATGAAGTAGATCAATACCATAGGATATTAGAAACCTTTGAATCAGGAAAAAAAGCTTGGATATATGTAGCAAGCCCTTCTAAATGAGCATACATTTTTACTTAAAAGCGTAAACAAAAGAAATATGAAACAAAGAAATAATTCATTTTTTTATCCTTATATATTCTAAACAGATGAAGCATTCAATGTTTAATTTGGATGAGCAAAATCAAAAGATTGAAAGCAGAATAGGGGTTGCTTTAGAACGTATTTCAGAAGCGTTTAGAGTTTTATTATGGAAAGAAAGTAAGGAAAACTCTCTTAGTCCTATTCAAATTCAGATTTTAATTTTTATCTGTTTTCATTCCGAAGAAAAATGCAAAGTAAGCTACTTAGCAGAGGAATTTAATATGACTAAAGCTACAATAAGTGATAGTATTAAGGTTTTGATTCGTAAAGGACTATTAAAGAAAGAAACAAATATCATAGATACCAGAAGTTTTTTACTTTCATTAACACAAGAAGGGAAAAAAATAGCTTCCAAAGGATCCTTTTTCGCTTCTCTTATACAAAAAACTTTTGAAAACTTATCAGAAGAACAAAAAACCACAGTGTTAAGTAGCTTATTAAAACTTATTTATGACCTACAGAAAGCAAATATTATAGAGATCCAGAGAATGTGTTTTACCTGTTCTTTTTATACTCTTGACAAAGGATTACAGTATTGTAAATTGATGAATGTTAAACTTACGGATTCTGAAATAAGGGCTGATTGTCCAGAGTATATTAAGGTATAATATAAAAGATATTTAAGACTGTATCCTAAAAAGGAGTTGAGCAAAAGAGCAGGGATTATGTTTTTGAACCATTCAAAGATTTTACTTTAGCTTATCTAGAGAAAATACTGTTTTTTTGATTGTAAAACCCCACAAAATATGTCCTTACAAGAGTAAAAACACCATTTTGAAGCTTTTGATACAGTCTTTTTTAAACTTAATTGTGCTATTTTAGCCCAGATTACACATTAGGGAAACGTTGCAGGTGGAAATGGACAATGGGGTAAAAAATCCGTATATTTTACCTTTTCTGCCCTTTTTATCTTCATCAAAAGTCTAAGACATAATCTGGGTTTAAAGAAAGAATGTGTGTATGAGTTATAAAAACAAGGGCTAGATCTTTTAAAAAGGCTATTTTTCAACTTCCTAATCCTAGAATGTTTGTGCAGATAAGTGTTTTTATAGGTAAATTTTTAATGTTGTCGTACATCGTTAAATTGCCACAGGACATTCACTAATTTCCAAGTCCCATTGAGTTTTACGATGTGCATATAATCAATCCATTCGTTGGCAATTAATTTGACCGATGCCGTACGGGACGAAACATCTAACAAAATAACGTCTTTTTTAGGATGAGGCGGAAAAGCATCCCCTTTTTTATTATAGCTTTCTGCCAGTAAAACCATCGACTCGGTTGAGGTTTCCCGCAGGTAGTCTTTCCCCGTTGCTTTATCCTTCCAGAAGGTGCGTTTCACCATTCTAGGATGCAGGGCGCGCTCCATTTGTTGCGGATTAACCTTATGTTGCGCTTCAATATAATCTAAAGCAACTTGTTTGATGGCCAGCGTATCCTGTGCGGTTTGCGCCATGCCTAGGTTTGAAAAAAGCCATAATGCCCCTAAGCTTAGTTTTTTGAGTAACATAACTGTTTGATTTT
The DNA here is from genome assembly GCF_002530675.1 of Flavobacterium columnare NBRC 100251 = ATCC 23463. Taxonomy (GTDB): domain Bacteria; phylum Bacteroidota; class Bacteroidia; order Flavobacteriales; family Flavobacteriaceae; genus Flavobacterium; species Flavobacterium columnare. Next base: position 51,396 of record NZ_PCMX01000018.1, on the reverse strand, counting down.
TTAGCTGTTTTTTTAGCATCAAACTTAGCAAAACACTCAATAACAGCAAGCTTTTTTAGCTTTTTGTTAAGAAGTAAAAAATACCGTTCGTGGGAACGGTGTTGTTGGGATGTTTTAAGGTTTTAGGGAAAAGAGTTTTTAGAGGTATTTTAATAAGTTTTCTGACCTTAAGGATGGAGCCGTCTGCTTGAATGTAGGGAGTCTTTTTTTGTTTTTATTAAAAAATGTACTTTTGTGAAAGAAAAATAACTATATTGGTTAAGTTAAAAAACAACTTTTTAATCACTAAATATTATGTCAAGTGTCATTTCTAAAAATTTACAGAATTATCTTAAAACTATTGAAACAGAATCTAAAGAAGTTTTGATAGATGGATATTTTCATGTTGATTATGTAATAGATGCATTTAAGAAGGGTGAAGAAAATGGAGGTCAAAAAGCATTAGAAGATTTAAAAAATAAATTTACTAGAGCTTCAACACAAATGTTTCTTTATGGGATTGATTTAATAAGAAGATTAGAGGAAGCTGGTTTTTCTTCCGAAGATTTTTATGTTAATCCTTTTGCTTTCAAATTCTTGGTTGTTACTAATTTACAGAATACTTTTAATGAAGATTTTATTGAAACTTTTTTTAAAATATCATTTGAATTACAAAATAAATTTAAAGAAGAGTTTGGAATAAATGCCCAATATTTCTTTGTTCAGAGTGATAATTTAAATGCGTCTGAATTGAAAGTTGACGGTTTTTTAAAAGTATCCAATGAGTAGTAGAGTAGAACATGCTGAGCATAATAAAGAATTATCTGAGCAACTTTACAATGAAGGGAAGTTTTTGGATTGGGCTAATATTTTATTCAGCTCTTCATTTTGTTCACGGTAAATTACTTCCGAGTACTTATAATGGGATTTTGTGTAATAGTATAGAGGATGCTTATAGAGTGTTAAAATGTAAAGGTAAGCATGAGGCTACTTGTCAATTAGTTCAGGTAGGCTTACCGGTGGTAGCTGCATATTATTCGTTTTTAATGAATTGTAGTTTTACTGCAAGGTACGTTGATTATAAAGTTCATCCTGAACATTCTAAACTTTGTCAAAAATATTTAAATAAAATAAAAGAAGCTTGTCTTTAGCTTTTTTTAAGATTTTCTACAATTCATAAATAGCCTTACTTGTACATTTGTTCTAGTATTGATTTCATTGAAACAATTGAAAAAGTATTATCCTACTTCTAAAAAGAAATAATTTATTGCATAAGTGTTCTAGGAACTTCTTTTTTTTCAAGTTTTTATCTATTCTCTATCATCCATCACCCCTCATCACAAAAAAAGCCGCTCTTTCGAACGGCAATTTTAAGCTATTAAGTTATCGAGGTTTTCGATTACATCATTCCCGGCATACCGCCACCCATTGGCATACCACCAGCAGGAGCTTCTTCCTTAATGTCAATTAAAGCACACTCGGTTGTTAAAATCATTCCTGAAACCGAAGCCGCGTTTTCTAAAGCTACACGTGTTACTTTTTTAGGGTCAATGATTCCTGCTTCCAGCATGTCTACATACTCGTCCGTTTTAGCGTTGTATCCAAAGTTTTCTTTGCCTTCCGCTACTTTAGCTACAATTACCGAGCCTTCTAAACCAGCATTTTCAACGATAGTGCGTAATGGCGCTTCAATAGCACGAGAAACAATTTGAATTCCTGTAGCTTCATCACCATTTTCAGCTTTGATGTTCGCTAAAACCGCTTTGGCTCTTAATAAAGCCACACCACCACCAGCTACAATACCTTCTTCCACCGCAGCACGAGTTGCATGTAAGGCATCATCCACACGGTCTTTTTTCTCTTTCATTTCTACTTCAGAAGCAGCACCCACGTACAATACCGCTACACCACCTGCTAATTTAGCCAAACGTTCTTGTAATTTCTCACGGTCGTAGTCAGAAGTCGTTGACTCCATTTGCGCTTTGATTTGGTTTACACGATTTTTAATCATTTCGTTCTCACCCGCACCGTTTACAATCGTTGTATTGTCTTTATCGATAGATACTTTTTCAGCAGTTCCTAACATTTCTAAAGTAGCGTTTTCTAAAGTATATCCGCTTTCTTCTGAAATTACAGTACCTCCAGTTAAGATAGCAATATCTTCTAACATGGCTTTTCTACGGTCACCAAAACCAGGTGCTTTTACCGCAGCAATTTTTAAAGCGCCACGCAATTTGTTTACAACCAAAGTAGATAAAGCTTCACCATCTACATCTTCCGCAATGATTAATAACGGTTTTGAAGATTGCGCAACAGGCTCTAAAATGGGTAATAATTCTTTTAAAGAAGATACTTTTTTGTCGTATAATAAAATGTAAGGTCTTTCTAATTCAACCTCCATTTTTTCTGTATTGGTTACAAAGTAAGGCGATAAATACCCTCTGTCAAACTGCATTCCCTCTACTACATCTACATAAGTATCAGTACCTTTAGCTTCTTCCACAGTAATTACCCCTTCTTTACCCACTTTACCAAAAGCGGTCGCAATTAAATCACCAATCACTTCATCGTTATTAGCCGAAATAGAAGCTACTTGTTTGATTTTATCAGTAGAAGAGCCCACTTCTTTTGCTTGTTTGCCTAAATCCGCAACGATAGCCTCAACCGCTTTGTCGATACCACGTTTTAAGTCCATAGGGTTAGCACCCGCAGCTACGTTTTTCAAACCTTCTTTAACGATAGCTTGTGCTAATACGGTAGCAGTAGTAGTACCGTCACCCGCTAAATCATTGGTTTTAGAAGCTACTTCTTTTACCATTTGCGCCCCCATGTTTTCAAGAGTGTCTTTCAATTCTACTTCTTTAGCCACAGAAACCCCGTCTTTAGTTACGTGAGGAGCCCCAAACGATTTCGAAATGATTACGTTACGTCCTTTAGGTCCTAATGTCACTTTTACTGCGTTTGCTAATGCGTCTACACCGCGTTTTAATCCGTCACGTGCTTCAATATCAAATTTTATATCTTTTGCCATTTTTATTTTTTTAGTGATTAGTGATTAGTGAACAGTCTTTGAAATTTACTTTTCACTATTTACTTTTTAACTTTTTACTATTTTAGATGATTGCAAGTATGTCTTCCTCGCGCATGATTAAATAATCTTTGCCTTCAAATTTTAAATCAGTTCCAGCATATTTTCCGTAAAGAACCGTATCGCCAACTTGAACAGTCATAGGTTGGTCTTTTTTCCCGTTTCCTACAGCTACCACAATTCCTTTTTGAGGTTTTTCTTTAGCTGTATCAGGGATGATGATACCAGAAGCTGTTTGTGTTTCGGCAGCCGCTGGTTCCACGATAACGCGGTCTGAAAGTGGTTTAATGTTTAATGCCATAATTATTTTTTGGATTTTTAATTGTTATTAAATTCTGTAGCTATTTGGACAGAAATTGTGCCAAGTTGAAAAAGCTGTCAAAATTGGCAAAAACAAAAATGCCAGCTCTGACAAGCTGGCATTTTTAAATATTTTTGTTTTGGATTATTTTTTTTCGTCTGTAGCGGCTTTAACAGGAGTAGATGGAGTTGCTGTTTTACCATTAGTCCCTGATGCCGCTGGAATTGCAGCAGGAGCAGCCGATTCATCAATTAGTTTAGATCCTGTATCGTTACTTGTTCCATTGAAACTTAAACTAGATAATAAGATCAATACTAATAAAGTTCCTGCTAAATACCAAGTTGATTTATCTAGAAAGTCTGTTGTTTTTTGAACACCACCCATCATTTGTGAACTACCAAAAGTTGAAGATAATCCTCCTCCCTTAGGGTTTTGCACCATAATTACTACCACTAATAAAAAACAAACTATAGTGATTAATACTAAGAAAATTGTAAATGTACTCATTGTTTATCTGTTGTTATTCTGTTGTAAATCTTTTATATCCAAAATTCTGTCTGCAAATAAACTACTTTTTTCTGGATATTTCAAAATTAAAATTTCATAAGCTTGTATTGCTTTCGTGTATTTTTTTTGTTCCAAATAAATTTTTGCTAGAGTTTCGGTCATTAAATAGGGACTATCGTTCTTCTTGACAATATAATTTGGAGTAGGAATGTTATCTTTTGGAGGAGAAATTTTTGGATTTGTATGGATGAATTTGTCGATTAAATCCATTTTTGAACTTACATCAATCTCTTTTTTTTCTGTTATATTAGAGCTTTCATTATTTGTAGAAAGGGGAACCGCTTTACTGATTTCCTCAATATTAACTTCTTTTTCTTTTTTTATTTCAGATTCTTTGTTTTTTGTAGTGACGCTATTTTCAGGCCTTTCAATAGGGGTTGTTTTAGATAAAAGCAACCATTCTTGAAATGAAAGAGTTTTGCTATCATCAAGGATAATAGGCTCACTAAGATTGATGTCTATTGCTTGTTCTTGCTCTAAATCAACAGTGTCTTCCAACCAAGATATTTTTTCTCTAATTGATGGGTTAATAGAAGTAGCAACTTCAATTTTGTTGTTAGCAGATTGGTCGGATTCTGATATAGAAGATAAAATAGACTTTTCTAAAGGGTTTTTTAATGAGATAGATTCTTCTCTAATTGTATTATCGTTCACATCTTCTACTATTTCATTAGCAATGATAATTGAATTGAGTACTGATTGTTCTAGTTTTTCTTCATCTGTGGCGCTACTTTGTGCTTCAGATTCTAACTCTAGAGAAATGGTTGTATTTCTTGTTTCTTCAATTATGTTGCTTATAGGTTTTGTAATTTTTTCTGGTGATATAGTTTTTGTTTCGTATGCTGATGTGTTTTCTGTAAAATAGAGTTCTTGTGCGAAATTTTTATTGGTAATAAAGTCGAAAAGAACGGTTCTATCAGTGGTATGAGCAGCTGTAAGTTTAAGAGCAGTAGTGTATTTAAAACTGTCTTGTATATGTAACCCTTTTAGATATAAGCTTCGTGCACTTTGAAAATATGGATATTCTTTAAGTACAGATTCCAATTCACTGCATTGTGAATGAGTGATTGTATTAGGGTTTTTTAGTAAAGAGATAAGTTCTGCCGTGTTCATAAACTACCATTTAGCTAAGGTTTCGTTAAACATATCTTGTGTAATTCGTTCAAATATTTCGTCTAAAGCTGTTTGTAATTTGCTTCCCGTTAATTGTTCTGCTGCAGGATAGTCATAGTAGAAAGAAAATTTCTTTTCAAAATTTTCTTCTGATTTATTTCTGTTTGAAAAACGAAGGTTAGCAGTAATTGAAAGTCTATTTTGAGCAGCTGTTAGATTAGCAGTTGCGGTCATAGGACTAATACGGTAGTCTACTATTTCACCTTCATATACCAGGTCGCCATTTGTATTTGTTAGATTTAAATTGGTTTGATTTTGAATTAAATCTTGTAAGCGTAAGGTGAATTTTCTCTCGATTCCAGGTTCAATAAGTTCTGAAACATTTTGAAATGTATTTACTTGGAATGTTTTAGCGTCTATTTTGCTAGTTCCTGTAAAATTATAGATACCACAGGAAGATATAATGGATAAGGCAAAGAGAGAAATTGTATATTTTAATTGTGTCATAATTTTGATAATGAATAGCTATTTTTAAAAAAGAGGTTTTGTATAAACGGATTTGATAAAAATAAAAATTATAAATCAAATTGTTTAATTTTTCTGTATAATGTTCTTTCTGATATGCCTAACTCGTCGGCTGCAGCTTTTCGTTTGCCTTTGTTTCGTTCTAAAGCTTTTTTTATTAACTCAATTTCTTTTTGATCTAAACGCAAAGAATCCTCTTCTTCTTCAATTGTATCGGCAAAGATATAATTGGAATCATCATCTTCATCAAATTCTTCTTGAATGTGAGGGGTATTTGTGATGGTTTGAAGTCTTGTTTCCTCTTCAAAGTAGGGGTTGTTCTCTTCTTTTTGACCATAAATGCGTTGTATGAGTCCTTTGTTCGCTTCTTGTACTTTAGAACTCCCATTTTGCATGAGCTCTAAAGTTAGCTTTTTAAGATCGTTTAGATCAGCCTTCATGTCAAAAAGTATTTTATACAAAATTTCTCTTTCTGATGAAAAATCACTTTCCGCTTTTGGACTTACAATTTGAGGTAAATGATTCCCTTCATTAGGTATATACGAGATAAGAGTGCTAGCCGTAATATCACGATTCGTTTCTAAAACGGATATTTGCTCGGCTACGTTACGTAATTGACGAATATTACCTCCCCATCTGTATTTTAATAAATACTGTACAGCATTGTCTTCTAGTTTTATAGGAGGCATTTTATATTTTTGAGCAAAATCGGAAGCAAATTTTCTGAATAACAAATGAATGTCTTCTTTTCGCTCTCGCAAAGCAGGAAGTCCTATTTCAACTGTACTTAATCTATAATACAGGTCTTCTCTAAATTTGCCTTTAGAAATAGCTTCTTGCATCTTAACATTAGTAGCAGCTACAATACGGACATTTGTTTTCTGAACCTGAGAAGATCCTACTTTTATAAACTCGCCATTTTCTAAAACACGTAACAAACGAACTTGTGTTGTAAGAGGAAGTTCTCCCACTTCATCTAAAAAAATGGTGCCTCCGTCAGCTACTTCAAAATAACCCTCGCGGGTATTGGTAGCACCTGTAAAGGCTCCTTTTTCATGACCAAATAATTCTGAATCTATAGTTCCTTCTGGTATCGCTCCACAATTTACGGCAATATATTTTCCGTGTTTTCGATGGGATAAAGCATGGATGATTTTAGGAATACTTTCTTTACCTACACCACTTTCTCCTGTAACTAATACAGAAATATCGGTAGGAGCTACTTGGATAGATTTTTCAAGAGCTCGATTTAACTTTGGATCGTTTCCAATGATTTCAAATCGTTGTTTTATGCTTTGTACATTTTCCATAGATTAATCCAAAGAGTCTAATAGTAAACAGCTTTTGTTGACAATAATATTTTTAATTTCAACTATGTGAATTAAATATTTGCCCTTGTTTTGTTTGATAATTGCTATAGTTTCTAATTGTATTTTTGATCCTTTTTTTCTTATTTCCTCAAGAGTTGATTGTATATCTGTGCTTTGAACGCCTTTTTTATTAACAATTAATATTTCTTCATCGGTAATAGAACACTTTTTGAAAAAAAATTGTTTGTTTTTCTTAACTAACATACCAAAGAATATATCAGAAGTGTCTTCTTTTGTATTAAAAATTAATTTTTCTTGGCTCAATAAATTTACGCTAAACAAGAAAAAAAGAATTACAAAAAATGATCGAAACATAAAAAATATTTTTAATTCTGCATAATATCTGAATAGCCTACCGCTTCACCTATTAATGTAGCGGCAGTGCAATCCGTGACTTTTACCAATACAAAATCACCTGGTTTGTAGTTCTCTTTAGGGAATACAACTACGGTGTTTTGTGAATTTCTTCCACTCCAATGTTGATCAGAACGTTTAGAATCTTTTTCGACTAAAACTTCTACAGTTTGACCTATGAAACGCTGGGTACGTTGTAATCCTAATTTTTGTTGTAAATCAATGATTTCATTTAAACGACGTTTTTTAACTTCCTCAGGAATATCATCTTCCATTTTTCGAGCAGCTAAAGTTCCAGGTCTTTCAGAATAGGCAAACATAAAGCCAAAGTCGTACTTGCAATGTGCCATTAAACTTAGTGTGTCTTTGTGGTCTTCCTCTGTTTCAGTTGGAAAACCTGCTATCATATCTTGTGATAATGAAATGTCAGGGATGATTTGATAAATTTTGTCTACAAGTTCTAGGTATTCTTCACGCGTATGTTGACGATTCATCTCCTTTAATATACGTGTACTTCCTGATTGTACAGGTAAGTGAATGTACTTACATATATTGTGGTGTTTGGCCATCGTTTCAATTACTTCGAGGTGCATATCTTGCGGATTAGAAGTAGAAAAGCGAAAACGCATTTTAGGGAACTTAGTTGCGCATAGATCCAATAATTGAGAAAAATCTACAGCAGTTGCTTTTTGCATTTCACTTGCTTTTATGAAGTCTTTTTTAAGCCCTCCACCGTACCAAAGATAGCTGTCAACATTTTGACCTAATAAGGTGACTTCTTTATATCCTTTATTCCATAAATCTTGAATTTCCTCTATGATACTTTGTGGTTCACGGCTACGTTCACGACCACGGGTGAAAGGGACTACACAAAAGGTACACATATTGTCACACCCTCTTGTAATAGATACAAACGCATTCACACCATTACTATTTAAACGAACAGGTTGAATGTCTCCATACGTTTCTTCTTTAGAAAGAATAACATTAATAGCATCACGACCTTCTTCCACTTCACTTAATAAATTAGGAATGTCTTTATAAGCATCAGGTCCTACAACAAGATCTACAATCTTTTCTTCTTCTAGAAATTTTTCTTTTAGACGTTCTGCCATACAACCTAGAACACCTACTTTCATAGTAGGGTTTACTTTTTTTATTGCATTGTATTGTTCTAAACGTTTACGAACGGTTTGCTCAGCTTTGTCTCTAATCGAGCAAGTATTTACTAAAACTAAATCAGCTTCTTCAAGATTTTGTGTCGTGTTGTAACCTTGTTCTGTTAAGATAGAAGCTACAATCTCACTATCTGAAAAGTTCATCTGACATCCATAACTTTCTATGAACATCTTTTTTGTATTCTTCTGATTCTGTTCTAAAATCAAGCTTGTTCCTTGTCTATTTTCGTCAATTACCTTTTCCATAAAAATGCCATTCGTATTTTTGAGACAACAAAGATAATACTAAATTTTTTATTATGACAGGATGTCATATTTGTTTGGTTAAAAGTTTCTAGAAGACTGTTGAAAAAAGTTTATTTTATCGCTTAAAAACCCTAGAAAAAGGAGGAGGAGGTAGTGATGAAGAAAAATGTTTGTGCAATATATAATTGCATAAAAATTGCATTTAAAAAAAAACTTCTACTTTTGCCGAAGAAATAAACGTTACAAATGGCAAAGAATTTAGTAATCGTAGAGTCGCCTGCCAAGGCGAAAACTATAGAGAAGTTTTTAGGAAAAGACTTTCAAGTAGAGTCGAGTTTTGGGCATATTGCCGATTTACCTTCAAAAGAAATGGGGGTGGATGTAGAAAATAGGTTCAAGCCTAAATACGAAGTTTCTTCTGATAAAAAAGCTTTAGTGAAAAAACTAAAAGACTTGTCAAAAACAGCTGAAATGGTTTGGTTAGCATCCGATGAAGACCGCGAGGGTGAGGCTATTGCGTGGCACTTAGCGGAAGAATTAAAATTAGATAGATCCAAAACAAAACGCATTGTTTTTCATGAAATTACTAAAACAGCCATTCAAAAGGCAATCGAAAACCCGAGAGGAATTAATTACGATTTAGTAAATGCACAACAAGCACGTAGGGTGTTAGATCGTTTAGTAGGGTATGAGTTATCGCCTGTCCTTTGGAAAAAAGTTAAAAGTGGTTTGTCAGCCGGTCGTGTTCAGTCTGTTTCAGTACGTTTAATTGTAGAACGTGAGCGAGAGATTCAAAACTTTACATCAGAAGCTACTTATAGTGTTTCTGCTGAATTTTCTAATGAATTAGGAAGAACATTTAAAACAAAATTAACTAAAAACTTTACTACAAAAGAAGAAGCTGAAAAATTTTTGCAACAAAATATAGGTTCTATATACAAAGTATCGGATTTAGAAACAAAGCCAACAAAAAAATCACCAGCAGCTCCTTTTACCACATCTACCTTACAACAGGAGGCTGCTCGTAAGCTATATATGCCAGTGGGTATAACCATGCAAGTAGCACAGAGGTTATATGAGGCTGGGTTAATTACTTATATGAGAACGGATAGTGTTAATCTTTCTCAAGAAGCAATGAGTGCAGCTCAAGATGAAATTTCTAATTACTACGGAAAAGAATTTAGTCAACCACGTAGTTATGCAACAAAATCAAAAGGAGCACAAGAAGCGCATGAGGCAATTCGTCCAACGGATATGTCGCGACATACCGTTCAATTAGATAGAGATCAATCTCGTTTGTATGATTTAATCTGGAAACGTACCATTGCTTCTCAAATGAGTGATGCGCAATTAGAACGAACTAATGTTAAGATTGAGGCAAACAATCATAAAGAAATTTTTGGAGCAACAGGAGAAGTTATTAAATTTGAAGGCTTTTTAAAAGTATATTTAGAAGGAAATGACGATGAAGATGAAAAAGAAGAAGGAATGTTGCCAGCCCTGAAAATAAACGAAATTTTAAAGAATAACTATATTACTGCTACAGAGCGTTTTTCAAGACCAGCCGCTCGTTATACAGAAGCATCTTTGGTAAAAAAATTAGAAGAGTTAGGAATTGGTCGTCCCTCTACGTATGCTCCTACTATTTCTACGATCATAAATAGGAACTATGTTGAAAAAGGAAATTTTGAAGGAACTGAGCGTAAGTACAATCAGTTGATTTTGAAAAATAATCAAATAAAATCTGAAATATTATCTGAAAACGTAGGCTCAGATAAGGGAAAATTAGTACCTACTGATATTGGAACTATAGTAAATGATTTTTTAGTTAAAAATTTTGAAACCATTTTAGACTATAATTTTACAGCAAAAGTAGAGCAGGATTTTGATGAAATTGCTATAGGGAATAAAGAGTGGGAAAACATGATGGATGATTTTTATAAACATTTTCATCCCAATGTTCAAAATGTTGAAAAAAATGCAGAACGGGAAAGCGGGGAAAGAATTCTTGGAGTTGATCCTAAAACAGGTAAGCAGGTTTTAGTTCGCCTAGGAAAATTTGGACCTATGGTGCAAATAGGAAATGCAGATGATGAAGCGAAGCAATTTGCAAGTTTGCGTGCCGAACAAAATATAGGAACCGTTACTTTGGAAGAAGCTTTAGATCTGTTTTTATTGCCTAAAATGCTAGGAGAATATAATGGGGAAGAAGTAGAGGTAAATAATGGAAGATTTGGTCCCTATGTGAGATTAGGAAAGATTTTTATATCTTTGCCTAAAGGAGAGGATCCTCTAGATGTAACGTTAGATAGAGCAAAAGAATTAATAGACGAAAAAAATAAAGCAGATGCCCCTATAGGACAATACCAAGGAATGGACGTTCAAAAAGGAGTAGGGCGTTTTGGACCATTTATTAAATGGAATGGAATGTTTATTAATGTTAATAAAAAATATAATTTTGATCAATTGTCTTCTTCTGATATAACAGAGCTAATAGAGGATAAGTTGCAAAAAGAAAGTGAAAAACTGATTCATAATTGGGAAGTTGAAGGAATTCGAGTTGAGAAAGCCAGATGGGGACGTTCAGTAATCCTAAAAGGAAAGATTAAAATTGAATTGAGTAAAGATGTTGATGCTGCTCAGTTAACCTTGGAAAAAGTACAAGAAATGATTGAAGCAAAAGCTCCCGCAAAGAAAACACCTGCTAAAAAAACAACGCCTAAAAAGACAACTATCAAAAAAAAGTAAATAATAATGGTGTTTGATTTTTTAAAACCCTTAGAGGTTGATTTCTTAATAGATGTTCATAGTTTTTCAGAAGCAACCTTAGGAAGGAAAGTTCGCTTTAATACTCAAGAGGAATTTCCTGATTTAAGAGAGGTGTCAATTGCTATTGTAGGAGTGTTGGAAGAAAGGGGCAATCAAAAAGGAAATGCAAATCTTGATTTGTTGTCCATAAGAAAAGCATTCTATTCTCTATATTCAGGTAATTGGAATGCTAATATTGTTGATTTAGGAGATATCGTAGGAGGAGCAACCGTAGAAGATACTTATTTTGTGCTAAAAGGAGTGATAGAACAATTGGTTAAAAATAACATCATTCCAATAGTTATAGGAGGTTCTCAAGATTTAACGTATGCTATGTACCGCGGTTACGATCGTTTAGAGCAAATGGTGAATGTTGTCACAATTGATAGTCAGTTTGACTTTGCTAGAGATAATGGATCTTTAGCTGATTCCTATCTAACCAAAATGATTGTTGATGAGCCTAATAATTTGTTTAATTATAGTAATATTGGCTATCAAACCTATTTCAATTCACAAGAAGAAATAGATTTAATAGAGAAATTATATTTTGATGCCTATCGTTTAGGAGAAGTAGCACATGATCCGACTATTACAGAACCCGTTCTAAGAGACGCAGATTTAGTTTCTATAGATATGAGATCCGTTATGTCTTCTAATTCAGGAAATTTTATAGATTTTATGCCTAATGGCTTCTCGGGAAAAGAAATTTGTGCTTTTTCAAGATACGCAGGAATTAGTGATAAAGTAACTACCTTTGGAGTCTTTAATCATGGATATACTAATTCAGAAGCAGTTTTAATTGCACAGGTGATATGGTATTTTATAGAAGGATATCATTATCGTTCCAATGAATATCCTTTTGGAACAAAGAGTAATTTTATTAAATATATTGTACCTTTGGATGAAGAACTTGTTTTTTATAAGAGTGATAAAACGGGACGTTGGTGGATAGAAATCCCTTTTTTGTCAAATTCTTATAATAAACTAAAAAAAAATACGTTACTTCCTTGTACCTATGATGATTATTTAGATGCTTGTGAAGGTATAGTGCCCGAAAGATGGTGGAAAGCACAGCGTAAAAATTTATTGTAGAATTTTTTTGTAAGTTTTTTTAACGTTTTTTTTTGGTAATTAGGAAATAAATAAATAGGTTTACAATCTTAAAGTAAAGGTGAATACATACATAACCCAAATTTATATGAAGAAGTTCATTTTATCAGCAGTACTTGTTATGTTTTTATACAGCTGCGGTTCAAAAGACAATGGCCAGCTTGTTGGTGTTAAGGGAAAAGCTTGGCATCCTGAAAAACCTTATGGGATGACATTGGTTCCAGGTGGTTCTTTTATTATGGGTAAATCAGATGACGATTTAGCTAATGTTCAAGATGCTCCAACAAAAACAGTGACTGTACGTTCATTTTATATGGATGAGACTGAAATATCAAACAGTGAGTATCGTCAGTTCGTACATTGGGTGAGAGATTCTATTGTTAGAACTAAATTGGCAATAGCAGCTGATGAGTTAGGTCAAAAAAATGATGGAAAAAAATCCTCAAAAGGAGGTAGCATTGCAGATTATGCTTTTTTAGATGCCGATACAACTAAAATGTCAGTTTATGACAAGTATATGTATGACAACTATTATAGTATTGGAACAGGAGATGATCCTTATTCAGGAAGAAAATTGAATAAAAAAATCCCAATTAAATGGAAAACAAGTGAGTATCCAGATTCGTATTACACAGAAGTTATGGATTCTATGTACATTCCTGCAGCAGAAGCTTATAACGGGTTAAGAACTTTACGCTCTGAAAATTTAAAATTTAAGTATACTTGGATGGATATCCAAGCGGCAGCTAAAGCGAAAGTAGGTAAACGTAAGGAGTTCATTAAGCAAGAAGAAGTAACTATTTATCCAGATACAACGGTATGGATTAAAGACTTTTCTTATTCTTATAATGAGCCAATGCACAATGATTATTTTTGGCATCAAGCCTATGGCGATTATCCTGTAGTAGGGGTTTCTTGGAAACAAGCAAAAGCTTTTTGTGCTTGGAGAACTTTATACCATAACGGCGCAAGAAAAAGATCTCATAAAGATAATGTAAATGCTTATCGTTTGCCAACAGAAGCCGAATGGGAATATGCGGCGCGTGGCGGGTTAGAATCAGGGACTTACCCTTGGGGAGGACCTTATGCAAAAAATGATAGAGGGTGCTATTTGGCTAACTTTAAACCTTCTCGCGGAGATTATGCAGCGGATCAAGCTTTGTATACCGTAGAAGTAGATGCGTATGAACCAAATGATTACGGTTTGTATAATATGGCAGGTAATGTAGCGGAATGGACGGATTCTTCTTATGATCCAACAGCTTACGAGTTCTTATCTACGATGAATCCAAATGTTTCAGATCAAAAAAATATGCGTAAAGTAACGCGTGGTGGTTCTTGGAAAGATGTAGCTTACTTCCTACAAGTTAGTACACGTGATTTTGAATACGCAGATTCAGCTAGAAGTTATATCGGGTTCCGTACTATTCAAGATTATATGGGAACAGAAGCAACAGGCAACTCATCAAAATAGGATTTTTTTAAATATTTTTTAAATCTATCATAATTATATTAACTTAACTAAAATTTATTATTATGGCAATTTTATCACCTAGAGTAATGAACTTCGCATACGGGTTTGGTGCGGCAGTAGTAATCGTTGGAGCTTTATTTAAATTAATGCACTGGCCAGGAGCAAGCGCTATGCTTATTGCTGGTTTAGGTACAGAAGCTTTAATATTCGGTTTGTCTGCATTTGAAACTCCAGCACAAGAGTTAGATTGGACTTTGGTTTATCCTGAATTAGCAGGGGGACAACCAACTGCTAAAAAGGCTAAAAAAGAGGAACCAGTTGAAACACAAGGATTATTATCTCAAAAATTGGATGCTATGCTAAAAGAAGCAAAAATTGATGGTGAATTAATGGCTAGTTTAGGAAACAGTATCAAAAATTTCGAAGGAGCAGCTAAGAATATGGCACCTACTGTAGATGCTATTGCTGGACAAAAGAAATATGCAGACGAAATGTTAGCAGCTGCTAATAATATGGCATCTTTAAATAATTTATACAAGTCTCAATTAGAAAGTGCTTCACGTAATGCTGAAGCAAATCAAGAAATTGCAGAAAATGCAGCTAAATTAAAAGAACAAATGCAATCTATGACAACAAATATTGCTACATTAAATAGCGTGTATGGAGGTATGTTGTCAGCTATGAGTAATAGAGGATAATCTTCTTGTCTTTTCTAAATAATTATTTAATAACTAAAAAATTCTAAAAGAATGGCAGGAGGTAATTTAAGTCCTAGACAGAAGATGGTGAACCTTATGTATTTGGTTTTCGTCGCTATGTTGGCAATGAATATGTCAAAAGAGGTCCTTTCAGCATTTGGTTTAATGAATGAACGATTTGAAGGGTCTAATCAGTCAGCAAAATCTACAAATCAGCAAATGTTAGCTTCTCTTGATCAGAAAGCAGCTGAAGCTAAAGGAGAATTTGCAATGGCAGCAGTAACCGCACATAAGGTAGAAGCTGCTTCAAATAAATTTTATTCGTTTATAGATGGTATAAAGGCAGATATTACAAAAGATATCACTTTAGAAAAAGGAAAATTGCCTTATGAATCTATGGATAAAGGTGATAAATTAGATGAAACATGGTTTCAAGGAGAAAACTATACTGCAAAAGGAAAAGCAGTTGTTGATGCTATTGAAACATATAAATTGGATTTAAAAAGCGCATTAGGATCTGAGAAAAAATATGCTCATATTTTAAATGAAGTTCTAAATAAATTTGATACTAAAGATGTAATGAAAACAGATGGTTCAAAAGATAAGTTTTTGAATTATCATTTCAAGGGATTCCCTTCGATTGCTTCTTTAGCTAAGTTGTCAGCTTGGCAAAATGACGCTAAAAAAGCGGAATCAGATGTAATTAGTGCTGCTTTAGGAAAAGCTGCAGTACAAGCTGCTTCTTATAGTAATTATCAGGCAATCGTAGTGTTGGAAAAAAACGCATACTTCCAAGGGGAACAAGTAAAAGGTAAAGTTGTTTTAGGTCGTTATGACGAAAATACAAAACCAACATCTTTTCAAGGACCTGGACGTTTAGAAAATGGTCAAGCAGTTATTTCAACCACAGCAGGTGGAGTAGGTGAACAAAATATTAATGGTCAATTTACATTCTTAGAGGATGGTAAAACAATTCCATTGAAATTTGCTGGTACATACGTGGTTGTTCCGCGTCCAAACTCGGCTACAATTTCAGCAGATAAAATGAATGTAGTGTACCGTGGTGTACCAAACCCAATTTCAATATCTTTTGCTGGTGTGGCAGATAATAATGTGAATGCTTCAGCTCCAGGTATGACTAAAACAGGAAATGGTAAATACATATTAAAGCCAGGACCAGGAACGTCATTAATGATTAATGTAAGCGCTAAGTTACCTGATGGAAAGGTTGTTTCTGATAAAAAAGAATTCCGTATCAAAGGGTTGCCAGCTCCTACAGGTAAAGTTCGTGGAGAAGTTTCTGCAAAAGGATCTAAATCTAATTTAGAAGTATGTACCGTAACTGCAGAAATGGAAGATTTTGATTTTCCAGTAGATGTACGTGTTACACAGTTCAATGTAAAAGTTCCAGGGCAACCAACAATAGTAGTTACTGGTAACAAGATGGATGCTAGAGCAAAAGGTGCTATTCAAAAAGCACAAAGAGGTGATGTGGTAGTAATTTCTGAGATTAAAGCATCTTTCTCAGGTATTGATCAAGTTGCTAAACGTGTGTCATCTTGTACTTATGAAGTACAATAATAATTGCATAAATTTCGTTTAATTTTTAAACGCCTCAAATAGAAAATTATGAATTGGAGAAATTTAGTATTAGCATTTTTTGTTAGTGGAAGTATGTCAACTTTCGCTCAGTCAAATTTGTTGAATGCAAAAAAACCGCAAGAAATAGGTTTAAAATCTGCAGCTCAACAAACTAAGGACAATGATAAACCTTTAGATTATGGTTATGTAGATGATAGAGATATCTTGATGTCTAAGAAAGTATGGGAAATAATCGACTTGGATGAGCGTATTAACTTTTCTTTGTATTATCCAATTGATACAATTAGTATAGGTTCTGATCGTAGATCACTTTATGATGTATTAGTAAAGGGAATAAAATCAGGCAAGATTACTCAAGTATATGGTGATAGCTATTTTAGAGAAAAGAAAACGTTAAAAGATATTAATGCTTCGCTCACTAAGATTGATACCACTGATGCAGGTCGTGAAGAGATGAATTCAGATATCAATGCTTATAAAAGTAGAACTGTAGAGGTTCCTGTATATGAAGGTACTGGAAAAAAACGTAAAAAAGTAGGTGTTGAAACAAAAGTAATTCCCGCTTCAAAGTTTATTTCTTCCGAATATATAAATAAAACCGATTTAGCTTCTATTGATGTTTCTGATTATAAAATAGTTGGATTATGGTATTTCGATAAGAGACAATCTGATTTACGCTATCGTATTTTAGGAATTTGTCCAGTAATACCAGATGTTTATACTATGGGTAAATCAGAAGAAGAAAAAGATTATATTGATTTATTTTGGATATTTTATCCAGATGCAAGAGGAGTGTTACACGAAGCGAAAGCTTTTAACGAAAAAAATTCTTCTATGCCTATATCTTTTGATCATTTGTTGAATTCGAGAAGATTTAATTCGGTTATTTATAAAGAAGAAAATATTTATAACGATCGAGATATATCTAAGTACATGAAGGATAACTCTTTAATGCAATTAATAGAAGCACAAAGAGTAAGAGATAAAATCCGTGACTTTGAACAAGATATGTGGACTTATTAATGATAAATTTCTCCAATTACATAAAAAAACTCCTACCCGTTAAGGTAGGAGTTTTTTTATGTATTATAGAATCTATGATGTGTTTTAAATCCAGATTACAGAGTAGAAATTTATTATAGATAAAAATGATTTTAGATTTATAAAACTAGATTTGCGGTAAAAAATTTCTAGGTATTTTATATTCTTTGTTTTTTTATTTTCATCACAAAGGTTAATGCGTAATCTGGGTTTTAAAAAAGCTTATTTTTAAATTAATTAATAAATTAGTATTAACTTTGTAATAGTAGTAAGTAATAGTTGTATTAAATAAATAGAACTTATTATTTAAATATATAAATGCGAAAGACGTATTTTTGAAATAAGAGTTTTTATCTTTGTACTATGATCGATTATTTAATTGTTGGTTCAGGTATAGCAGGTATTAGTTTTGCTGAAATAGCAAAAAACAATGGAAAGTCAGTACGAGTTTTAGATGATTTTTCTACCAATTCTTCTAGGATTGCAGGGGGGCTTTATAATCCTGTTATACTAAAAAGATTTAGCGAAGTTTGGAAAGCAAAGGAACAAATTCATTTTAGTTTGCCCTTTTTAGAGACTCTTCAAGCTAAATTAAAAACAAATTTTGTATTTCCCATACCTGTTTTTAGAAAATTTGCTTCTATTGAAGAGCAGAACAACTGGTTTCAAGCGTGTGATAAAACGAATTTATCTCCTTTCCTTTCTCCAAAAATTATTCATAAAAAATATGAATCAATTGCTTCTGATTATGGTTTTGGAGAGGTTTTGTATACAGGCTATGTTGAAATTGCTCTCTTAATAGATGCGTATATTAATCGCTTAAAAGAGGAAAATAGTTTTATAAACGAACGATTTGAATATAATTCTATTGAATTTTTAGACGAATCTATACTTTATAAAGGCGATTTTTATAAAAATATAATTTTTGCAGAAGGGTATGGATTGGTAAATAATCCTTTTTTTAATGATCTTCCTTTAGATGGAACAAAAGGAGAATTATTAATAATTAAAGCCCCCAATCTAAAATTAGATGTGGTTTTAAAATCTAGCATTTTTATCTTGCCAATAGGGAACTCCTTGTTTAAGATAGGAGCTACTTATAATTGGAAGGATAAGACAGATATTCCTACTGAAGAAGGAAAAATGGAATTGATCAATGACTTAAGAGAATTAATTGATTGTGATTTTGAAGTTGTTGAGCATTTTGCGGGGGTCAGACCGACCGTAAAAGACAGAAGACCTTTGTTGGGAACTCATTCCGTTTATAAAAGATTGCATATCTTAAACGGATTAGGGACTAGAGGAGTTATGTTAGGCCCTTGGTTAGCGTATAATTTATTTAATTTTCTTGAAAATGGTATAGAATTAGATAGAAATATTTCTACAGAAAGATTTCATAAAAAAAAATTACTTTCATAGTCTGAAAAACAAACTAAACTTTTTATGTCCAAATCAAGTATCCTTATGGCTTTGGAGGGGACTTATCCTTTTCATGGAGGAGGTGTGTCAACTTGGGCGCATATACTGTGTAATAAAATCAATAAATTTAATTTTAAGATTTATTCTGTAAATGCATTCTACGAAACTAAGCCTAAATATTCATTAAATGACTCAATTTTAGATGTTGTTCAGGTACCTATTTGGTATGCTTTAGAACCTAAAGAAGTTATTCGATTTGATGATACATATTATGACTTTATTTTAAAAAAAGAAACTCTTTTTTTAGAAGATCTTGAGACAAAATTTATGCCTCTCTTTAAAAGACTGTTGGGCTGTATTTACTCAGAACACATTGATGCAGATGAGTTGATAGATGTTTTTATTGGAATGTGGTATTTTTTTCAGGAGAATGATTATAAACTTGTTTTTAAAAATGAAAAAATATGGGACATTTTTAAAGAAGAAATCCTTTTTTATACGGAACATTATGGGATAAAAGAAATTTCTCTTTTGGATTTGACCTATGCAATGCGTTGGATTTATCATTTTTTATTACCTATTTCTATTGATTTTCCAAAAACAGATATTATTCATTTAACTATTTCTAGTTTTATAGTTTTACCTGCCATAATACAAAAAAATCTTTATGGAACCCCTATTTTATTAACAGAGCATGGTGTTTATATACGGGAAAGAATTTTAGCTATTAGCCAATCGGAGAGTTCATACTTCTTAAAAGATTTTTTAATTCGTTTGTCAGAATGTTCAGCAAGAGCTTCTTATCACCAATCAGATATTATCATGTCTGTTAATAAGTTTAATTTTAAATGGGAATTGATGTATGGTGCTGAACAAAGCAAATTAAGAGTGGTTTATAATGGAATTGATCATTTGCGTTTTAAACCTCTTGAAAAACCAACTGAATTTAAAGGGATTCCAACAGTAGTGGCTATGGCCCGTATTTTTGAGCTAAAGGATATTTTAACTATGATAAAATCTTGTAGAGTCGTAGCTAATGTGTTGCCAAACGTGCAATATAGAGTACATGGTGAAAATGACGCAGTTCCAGAATATACTTCAAAATGTTTAAAGTTAATAGAAGAATTAGGACTTCAACAAAATTTTTTCTTTTTAGGGCCTAACCCCAGACCTGAAGTGGTATTTTGTGAAGGAGATATTTCTATTTTAACTTCTATTTCAGAAGGATTTCCCTATACAATTATAGAATCTATGAGTTGTGGTATACCTGTTGTCTCTACGGATGTAGGGGGGGTAGCAGAGGCCTTAAACGAAGAATGTGGAATATTATGTAAGCCTAAAGATCCAGATGATATTGGACGAGCTGTTCTAAAATTATTGCAAGATCATACTTTAAGAGAAAGTATGAAGATAGCTTGTAGAAAAAGAGTAGAGGAATTCTTTACTATAGATAAGTTTATCAATCAGTATGAAGAAATATACGAAGAATTATTAGAAATGAGAAAATGATGAATGAGGAATTAGAAAATGATAAAGTAGAACAACTCGTTTTTTTAGTTCAAAAACGAGTAGGAAAACCTATGAGTGTTAATGTAACACAAGCAATAATTGAATCCTTCGGGATTCGAGAGATAGACGTTCAGAATGATTATGGTTTTTCAACAATAGCGAACCTTTCACAAGTAGTATATGGGAAAATATTAGAAAGATATAAGGATAAGATTGTAGTTGAAAAAAAGGATCGTGTATCAATAAATCTAACAAAGGAAGATCTTAAATATTTTTTCAAAGATTATTTGGTAGGTATATTTTATGTTTTACCTATTTTCTTTCAAGTATTTTGTGTTGTTTTTTTTGGCTATTCCTTATGGGTATATTCAGATTTTAATATTTTACAATCTACTTCTGTGGTAATAGGGGTTATAACCAGTTTAGTTCTTACAGGAGGTGTTGTAACTGTTATTAGTAAGCAAATATCTTTTTATTGGAATCATAAAAACAATAAAATGGTTTTTCAAACCACTGTATATCTCATGAAAACGGGATTTAAACTCTTGTTTTTTGTAAATGCTATATTTGTTTTATTGTCTTTTTTATTAGAATTTTTTGCATTTCAAATGGCAATTTTAAGTGGGATATACTCTATTTTTATAGGTTCTATGTTATTGATGATAGCTCCTTTATATGTTTTTAAAGAACGAATCATAATTCCTGTTGTTATTATACTAGGTTCTGCTTTTTCTTTGGCACTAAAAGTTTTTACTCCTTTGTATATTTATTTTACTCATTGGATAGGTTTAGGTTTTGTAGTTCTAATTTTATGGGTATATTTAATTCGATTTTTTAAAAAAAATAACGCTTTTGACCCCAGTTATACAACAAAAGATGTAAAAAACGAGTTTATTATCTATAATAATTATATGTATTTTTTTTATGGAATGCTATTTTTTTTATATGTTTTTTTAGATCGAATCATTGCTTGGTCGGTACATGAAAAGGAACGTTTTTTGTATTTTATTTTCTTTGAAAAAGATTATGAAATAGGAATGGATATAGCATTGCTTATGTATCTTTTGGTTGCTGGTGTTTTTGAATTCGGAATAGTTAGGTTTGCAAAATTACTAGATAGATTGCAATCAGAGGTAACTCTTGACAGTATACAAAATTATGGAAAAGGGTTTGTAGAGAGTTATTTAGGGAATTTTTTATTATTGCTACTTACAAGTTGTTTTGCTTTTATAATAGAATTATTTATATTATATTCACCGTATGGATATGATGCCTGTTTTGAAATTAAATTAAATAGTATTAATAGACAGGTTTGTATAATAGGTTCCTTGGGATATTTTTTCTTTTCATGTTCGGTTTTAAATGTTTTACATTTTTTTACCTTAGGACAACCACAAATCCCTCTTAAGAGTATTTTGTATTCTTTTGTGATTAATTTAGTCTTTGGATTATTTTTTAGTAGATTTTTCTCTTACGACCTTAGTGTTGTAGGTTTTTTAGTAGGGAATTTGTTCTTTATGTTATTTACATCATATCACTTGTATAAATTTTTTAAAAAAATGGATTATTATTATTATGCGTCATTTTAAACTTATAATGTTATTTCTTTGTTTTTCTTTTAATTCTCATTCAAAAACTAAATTTTTAGTTTGTTATGGGAAATTTGATATAACAAAAGTTTCCGGTTATGATCTATTAATTGTAGAGTCAGCCCATTTTACATACAATGAAGTTTCGTATTTAAGAAGGAATAATAAAAAGGTAATAGCTTATATAAGCCTTGGAGAAATTAATGAAGGAGCTAAGGATTATAAATTACTTAAAAGCGCTGTTAGTGAAAAAAATACAGATTGGAATAGTTATTATCTAGATATTGGTTCATCAAAAATTCAAAAGGTTTTAAAAAGCCGTATACAAAATATTTTTTATATGGGCTACGATGGTCTTTTTTTAGACAATATAGATAACTATACGGAACATGGCGTACAGTACAATTTACAGAATAATTTAGTAGCATTTATAGGAGATATTAGAAGAGAATATCCTAATAAAGTTTTAGTTCAAAATGCAGGACTAGATTTGGTAAAAGTATTACATAATCAAATTGATTATGTTTTAGTAGAATCGGTATACACCGATTATGATTTTCAAGAAAAACGATATTTAATAAGAAATAGTGAAAGTTTTTCAGAACGTTTAGGGAACTTAAAAAAAGCAATAAACAAATACAAAATTAAACCACTACTGCTGGAATATGCCGTTGATGAAAGTCAAATCAAAAAAATCAGAAAAAGAATTAAATCAGAAAATATAACTTACAGTATATCAGAAATATCTTTGCAAAAAATAAAGGATTAGTATGAATGTTTACACAGCTATAGGGGTAGGAATACTAAAAATTTTAGTTATTGTTTTAATCATTTTGTTTACAACTCGTAAATACGTGTTGTTGCGTCGTGATTTTAATTTTTTATTAGACTGCATTATTCGAAAATATTTTGAGTATTTAAGTTTACTCATTGTTATTTTATTTATAACCATTAATTTAGAAATATATGATGGTTTAGTTGTTACAGGCTTACTTGTAGTCGTTGGATTATGTGATTATTTAAGGATCGTAAATCCTATAAAATTGCCAAGTATTATTGTTAGTAAGTTTAAAAAACGTCTCCTTTTGGTATTAAAAAAAGTAGAGAATAAAGAATTTAATTGGAAAGTTATTTTTTCAAATGCCCACTTAAAGATAGAAAGAAAAAATGTGTATATTATTTCTTCTCTACTATTTCTATTATTTTCTATTTGTGTTATTTCCTTTTATTTTATAAAGTTTGACCATTATCTTTTTTCAAGTAATTGGTTTGATACACTTGAAAGAATAAAAGCAAAAGACAACAATAGATGGTTTACAGAAGAAGTTAACCCAGAAGCGGTTTATGCTTTTGTGAGCTTTCTTTCTCATATAACAAACTCTTCCTTAGAAATAAGTATTTATGTATACTCTATTTTTCAATTATTATCAATGACAATCGTTGTTTTTTGGTTTATTCAAAAAATAACTAAATCAATGATTATTATACCAATATTTGTAACCGTATATTATATTTTAGGATTTACATTCCTTCCATCGGATATTACAAATTTTTATCAAAGTTGTTCTCTTTTGCTGGCATTTACATTGATTCTACCATTAGTAATCTATATGACCAAACTAAGGATGTTGCCTTATACAAGGAAAGAACAATATTTCAAGTTTTTACTAGCCTTTATAGCAATAGGATTATTAGACTTATATGCATTTCTTTTCCTATTGCCCTTTTTGGTGATCTTTCTAGTAATCGTGTATTTTAAAAAAAACAAATCATCGGTAGTGTTCCAAATGTATGTTCTTTCCTTGATTATCGTTGTATCCGTTTATTCCTCTTTCTTGCTTATTCACCAAGAAAGTTTTAATGATATTCTGAGAAGAACCTTAATTGATGTACAATTGTCCTTTTCAAACCCTTTTATAAGAATTGAAATAGATAGGTTAATGTTTTATTATCAGATTATATTTATAATAGGATTTATACTTAACTTATTATCAGCTATTTTTTTAAAAAGAGGATGGCGGAAAAAAGTTTTGGTTTTTCTATTTGTAACAGCTGTTTATTTGTTGACTCAAGTAGATAACGAATGGATAGATAAAGACGTATTATTTAAAGTTTTATCTGTTTTTATACCCATATTGATGGGGATAAATATAGCAATTGTGTCAGATTTTCTTAAAATGTTTTCAAAGAAAAGATACCCTATATACAAAGGAGGTTTTGTTGTACTTTTTTCTATCTCTATTTTTGTTTACTTAGAAAAGAATGTTTTGTTTTTACCCATGAATGAGACGGAAAAGTTACATCAAAATATTCTAGCAGTAAACGAAATGATTTTGAGAGGTTATTTAGATAGAACCTATGCGGTAGTAAATAAAGATGAATACTTTAATCTAAGTAGTGGAAGACGTTATTTTATACCTTATAAAGATTTTCTTGCCCCCCATTACCTTAAAGTAGATTCTATTTATGCTAAGAATATAAAAAGAAATAAATTTTTAATTAAGCATCCAGAATTTATTTTACCCTCAAGTATTTTCGTTTTTAAATACACTACTTCTGAATATGAAGAATTAAATGCTGAATTATTAGATAGGTTTAAACGTTTAAAAAAGAGGAACAGAAATATTAAAAAAATATTTGATAGTAATCAATTAGAGGTATATGAAATTATTAATAAACCGTTTTCAAGTAAAATTTCCAATATGGTCTTTTAAAATTTTGGTGTATTGTTTATTTTCTTTAACATTGTTTAACTGTAATAGTATAGATTCTCTTTATAGATTAAAAAATGATTACTTAAGAAATAAGCAACAACAAGATTTCTTATCACCGTATGAATCTTCAAGTCTGAGTAAAAGACCCGTTGTAGAATATATACTAGATTCTAAGGACGATTTGTCTATGTCTTATTACGAACATTTTCGAAAGTTATGTGATTATACAAAAATTCCTTTTAACTTTAAAATAATAGATAGATTTAACGAACAGTTAAAAATCGAAAGTTCGGCTAGAATATTAGTTATTAATGATACAAAAAGGCTGAATAATCAAACCATACCTGTTTTGTTGAAATTTGTTAGTAAAGGAGGAACTCTAATTTTTCCCAATATAGGAGAAGATCAACGCTTTATCTTTTTTTGGGGAATGCGTTATGATTCGGATTTGAGTTATGATATTACCTCTAAGGGAATGTGCCTAAATACGATTCCTTTATCAGGTAAAAGAGAAATTAATTTGTATAGCGATACCAAACATTTTGCCTTTGCTAAATCTAATTTCAAAAAAGATCTAAGGATCAATATTTGGTCAGATAATCAAATGACTATGCCTTTATTATTAGAAAATAATATAGGATTTGGGAAAGTAATTTGTTGTAACTCGTCTAAAATATTTGAAAAAAGAGATAGAGGACTACTTTTTACGTTTCTATTAAGAGGGTTGTCTGGAATACCCTATCCATTGGCTAATACAAGTACAATCTTTTTAGATGATTTCCCTTCGCCGTTATATGATGTGAAATTAGAGCCTATTAAGACCGAGTACAATTTAACAATGAATGAGTTTGTGTATAAAAAATGGTGGCCTGATATGAAAAAAATAGCTCAAAAGTATAATATTAAATATACTGCATTACTTGCTTTTGATTATGATGATATCAGAAGGGCTCCCTTTTCTTTTAAACAATGGGATTTTGCAAAAATGCAAGGAACAGGGAAAACCCAAAAGGGAACCTCTAACTTTTTAACCCATGATTTACTTAAAGACAATCATGAGTTAGGATTTCATGGTTATAATCACGTTTCGTTATTAAAAGAAGAATGGGAAAATCCAGAAGAAATATTTTTTTCCTTGAAGGCAACTAAGAAAAAATGGTTAGTTAATAATTTTGGAGATTTTCCAGTGAGCTATGTACCCCCTTCTAATTATATAGATCCTTATGGGATAGTTCAGTTAAAAAAAGGAATGCCTTCTTTAAAATATTTTGCAAGTTTGTATTTAGGTGATAAAAAAGAAGGAGGAGACAGAGAATTTGATTTTGAACCCTTTCACAAAGATTTATTTGATTATCCAAGGATATCGAGTGGTTTTTATTTTAATGATGAAAAGTATTATAATATTTTTTCTACCTATTTGTACACTGGTGTCTGGACTCATTTCGTCCATCCAGACGACGTTTTTCAGATTGGGAATGCTAAAGAAAAGAAAAAGAAAAAATATCATTATGAATTAAGAAACGATTTAGGATTAAATTGGAAAAAAGGAAAAAAAACATTATACAGCACTTTTGATGATTTTTTGACAGAGTTTAAAGAAATTTATCCACAAAGTGAGTTTTATACAGTAAAAAATGCAGCCCCCATAGTAATGAAATGGAGAGGGGCTAATTATAAACATATAGCTAAAGAAGAAAGTTATACAGTTCAAGAAGAAACAAATTTATTTACAGAAGAAGGGAATACTTGGGGGGTTTATTTTGATGAATTAACACAGAAGAATAAAGAAGAATTAGCTCGCCAATCCAAAAAATATAGTATAACAGATTTTATGGGAGGTAAATTAGTTTCTCTCAAATCTAGTAATAGATTGTCGTTTACGCTTGAGAAAAAAACAATAGATGAGGATCTTATTTATGATAAAGTATGGGAAGAATATAAACTGTTTGAAAAAAACAGAGGTCTTTTTCTTTCAGGTAAATTAGGCGTAGAAGATTATTATAAAAAACTAGAAGAAGAAAAAAGACATTTGTTGGTCTTAATGATGAGTCAACCTAAAATTAATTATGCTATCTGGAATAAATATGCTACCTATATGTCTTGGGAGGGTAAAGGTGACGAAGTTTGGGGGCTATTAGAAAAACATTGTGATAAGTACCCCTCTAAACACAATATTAATTATTCTTTTGAATTGTCAAATATACTAGGGTATTCGTCTGAAGAATTACATACAAAATGGATATGCAATCAGTATCAATGGAATAACGAAAAATTATCTGTATTGAAAGAATATTTATCTATTATTTCTGCATCAGAGGATTATGATGAAATTAAAAAAGTATTATTTAAAATATTTCAGTTAGAACCTAATTGCGAAAACCAAGAAGCGTATGTTTATCATGCTCTTGTATACGCAAAAGAAGAAGCTTTTAAATATTTGAATACACTAGATCCAGCTACTACTCATTTTAATGAAAATTTAGTCTCAGATATTAGCTGGAGTTACGTTAATGAAAATGAAGATTACCAAAATGCTATTAATTGGTCAGAGTTTACATCCTTAATAAGTCCAGATACTCGTTTGTCATGGATGTTTGAACTAAGGCAGTATGTAGAACTTGAACAGTATTATCGTAAATATATAAGCCAAAATCCAAATGATGAAGCTATGAAACAAAGAATGTTTCAGATATATGAAGTACTAGGGAAGTATGATGAAGCATGTGGTGTATTATTACAAATAAAAGATCAAAAAATATTTGAAGAAATAAAAGAACACCTAAATCAACAAATTCTTTATTTTGATATAGAAACACAGGAAGAATTGATTCGTAAATACCCCACTATTTTTACAGCCATCAACAAAGAAAAAATTCAAATAAAATTAAAAGATTTGTATGGAGATTATCTAGATGCAAACTCTACTTTGAGCTATTTTGTAAATAAAAAGACCAATTTTCAAAACTATATAAAATACGGTCATTTTGATAAGCAAAAAAATTCACATGATTTTTTTGTTAAACATAAAGAGTTGTATAGTGGTACAGATCAAACAACTAATAATTTAGCTACCATATTAGAATTTGCCTACGAGTTTAAAAGAAAACAGTCTGACCAGATCAATAAGTTTTTTTATACCTACGGATTAGGTTTAGAAAAAGATTGGAGTGGTAAGTTGTATTACAATGCAAAAGGAGGAATTAATATAATAACCAAGAAGTACAATTTAAGTACAAATTTAGACTATGCCCCTGCTAATTTTTGGGAGGCTTACCGCGAAAATATATATCAATTACAATGGAATGCAGCCTATAACAGATATTTTGAATTTTTAGAGCTAGATACCTACTTCGTAACAGATTATTATCCTAGTCCTTCAAATCTTAATTTTACCTTAAGCTCTAGAATAAAAACAGCTTCAAATAAAGAAAAAAAATGGAAAGTAGTTCCGTACTTAGAAGGGTTATGTCAGTTTGCAAATATTGATGAAAGAGTAAGAGTAGCTCCTGTTTACCTAATTAGGAATAGATACTTTGGAGATGATTATTCTAAATTTAAATTATATACTTCAGGAGCGTATTATTTTGATTCCTTTGAAGATAATTTTATGAATTTTAGAGTAAATACTCATTATAAGGTAATGAAAAACAGTTACTTAAAAGTTTCGGCTGATATTAATTTTCAGTCTAAATACAATTTTAATACCTTTGGATTGGGATATAAGTATATATTTTAAGAAAAGGAGCTGTCCGAAAAGGAATCACCTAATATTTAGTTTATCATTTCAATGCTAAATTGTGGTCTTTTTGGACAGCTTCATAAATGATTACTTTTTGGAATTTAATTGCCAATTTTTATCATAAGAAACAAAGAAACTAATCCAGATGTTCCTAGAAAGCCTCATAATAATAGGCATAAAAAGAATAAGAGTTAAACTAATGCCTATAAAAGCTGTTTTTAGACTCGTTTTTATAAATACGTAACAAATGATAAATGCAGCTACGCCAAATGCAACACCTAGAGCGTAACTAACATACATGGAACCATAAAAAAATGAAGGTTCCATTGAGTACTGCAATCCACAGTGTGAACAATGTTCATTCATTTTTATTGTATACTTTGGGTTAAACAGGTTGCTTGATTTATACATGCTTTCTTGTTGACATTTAGGACAACTTCCTGTTAAAATGCTATTGATTTTCAATCCTTTTTTTAACATTTGCAAAAATTTTTTTATCAAAGGTAGTTTTTTTTACGCTTTTGAATATATAATTTAATTAACATTTTATGCTAAATATTCACAATTTATCAATTTCTTTTGGAGGAACTTTTTTGTTTGAAGAAGTAACTTTTAGACTAGGCGCGGGGGATCGCGTTGGATTAGTAGGAAAAAATGGAGCAGGAAAGTCTACTCTGTTAAAAATTCTTTCAGGGGATTTTAAACCTGATTCTGGAGATATAGCAACAGAAAAAGACGTACAAATAGGTTTCTTGCGCCAAGATATTGATTTTGTGAAAGGAAGAACGGTACTTGAAGAAGCCTATATGGCTTTTGAAGATATTAAAAGAACAGAATTTGAAATAGATAGAATTAATCAAGAATTAATTACTCGTACTGATTATGAAAGTGAATTGTATGTAGAGCTAATAGAAAAATTAAGCGATTTACAACACCGCTATGAAATACTAGGAGGATACAGCTATGTAGGCCAAGCAGAAAGAGTTTTATTAGGACTTGGTTTTAAAAGAGAAGATTTTAATAGCCAAACAGATACCTTTTCTGGAGGTTGGCGTATGCGTATCGAATTGGCTAAATTATTATTGCAAACGAATGATATTTTATTATTAGACGAACCTACTAATCACTTGGATATAGAAAGCATTATCTGGTTAGAAAATTTTCTAAAAACTTTTCCAGGAGTAGTAGTTATTGTATCGCATGATAAAATGTTTTTAGATAATGTAACCAATAGAACCATAGAAATTTCACTAGGAAAAATATACGATTATAATAAGCCATATACACAGTATTTAGAACTTAGAGAAGAAATTCGTGAAAAACAGTTGCAAACCCAAAAAAACCAACTCAAAAAAGTAGAAGAAACAGAAAAATTAATTGAAAAATTCCGTGCCAAAGCCACTAAAGCATCCATGGCTCAATCTCTTATCAAAAAGTTGGATAAAATGGAGGTTATTGAAGTAGATGAAGATGATAATTCTGTTATGAGTATTTCATTCCCTATTTCGGTAGTTCCTGGCCGTGTAGTTGTAGAAGCAGATAAGGTTACAAAAGCATACGGCGAAAAAACAATTCTAAAAGATATTTCTTTAAATATAGAACGCGGAAGTAAGATTGCTTTTGTTGGACAAAATGGACAAGGAAAATCCACTTTTATAAAAGCAATTGTCAATGAATTCCCTTATGAAGGAATCATTAAATTAGGACATAATGTACAATTAGGCTATTTTGCCCAAAATCAAGCAGAGTACTTAGACGGTGAAAAAACTCTTTTAGATACAATGATTGATGCTGCTACAGACTCGAATCGTTCCAAGGTACGCGACATGCTAGGTGCTTTTTTATTTCGGGGTGATGATGTAGAAAAAAAAGTAAAAATACTTTCAGGGGGAGAAAGAAATCGCTTAGCATTGTGTAAGCTATTGCTACAGCCTTTTAATGTGTTAGTGATGGACGAACCCACCAATCATTTAGATATTAAGTCTAAAAACGTGTTAAAAGCAGCTTTACAAAAGTTTGAAGGAACATTGTTGTTAGTTTCTCACGATCGTGATTTTTTACAAGGAATGGCCAATACCGTGTATGAGTTCAAAGATCAAAAAATTAAAGAGTATTTAGGCGATATCAATTTCTTTTTAGAACAACGCAACGTAGATAATTTCCGTGAAGTCGAGAAAAAAGATGAAATCAAACCCGATTCAAGTTTCAATACCCAAACTAAAAATCTGAGCTACGAAGAGCAAAAAGCAAAAAAAGCGTTACAAAATAAACTGTCGAAAATAGAAAGCCAAATTCAAGAATTAGAAAAAAAAATACAAAAAGAGGATCTTGCATTAGCCGAAAACTACGAAAAATTATCGAAAGACACTTCTTTTTTTGCTGCTTATGAAAACAAGAAAAAAGAACTAGATAAACTAATGATAGATTGGGAAAATATACAAATAGAACTAGAAGGGTAGTTCTTTAATTTTCAGTAAGCAATAGACTGTTTTTATAACGGAAATATTGCTTACTGTTAACTACTTAAAAGGATGGCGTTGTTGCCATGAAATTTGAGGTTCTAAACGAGCAAATATTTTATGAATAAAACGATTGATAATCGTATTTCTATGATAAATAAAACCAGACATTACAACCGGTTTTGCTCCTATAGAACTTTTGATCTCCAAAGCTGTTCTGCCAAAAATAATCTTCTTAAACTGATTTCTAATACCAAATTCAGTCATGTTGTACAGCATATTTAAATACAACATATTTTCTTTTTGAACAGATTCATCATATCCCAAAAAATAGGTTTCCAGTAACTCACCATTTAAAAGTAAGGTGTGAAAACCAATTAAATTATCATTCAAAAAATACCCCGTTAGTTTAAAACCATCACCACATTGTTTTTTGAAAGTATAAAAGTGATGTTTTGACAAGAAAAATGTGTTAAAAGGAGCGTTTTTAGCTACATGATGATAAAGAGCATATATTCTTTCTTCATGTATTTTAATTTCTTCTAATGATAATTCGTGGGCAACAATACCTTCAAACTTTTTATGTGAACGTTTGTATTGATCTCGGTATTTTTTTGATAAAACAGCTATATAATCTTCTTTTGTTTTCCACTCTGGATTTAACTCAAAAATCATGTTAGGCTGAATGTTAAATTCAAAAATATTCTTAAAATAATATTTTTTTAACTCATTGCTACAATCGTCATAAAAATCTTTAAAAGTAACGATGTGTATATTGATATTTTGTTTTTTAAAATATAAGATCAAATGATTTGCACATTCTTGTAAAATTTGACTAATAGTAGAAAAATTCATCTTTTTGCTAAACGCATACCCATTTTGTCCCGTAATCATATTATTACCAATAAATAGCACATTAGAAGCAAAATGGCGAAGCAAAAAATTTCTTGTGTAAACTCTAAGACACTTATCTCGATCACCAAATGAAGATAATTGTTGTGATTGAATATATTGAGCTAAGGCAACACCTATCTGTTGATCCTTTTCGTAAATAGCTATGTAAAAACACTGCATATTAACAGGCGAAGACTCTTCTAAAACAGATAGATAAGGTGTTTGTAAAAAAACATTGTCCTTCGCAATCGTATTCCATGTAACAGGAAGATCTTGGATTGCCTCGTGTATAGTAAACGTAATTGATTCCAAAATAAAAAAATAATCGCCTAAATATAAGGCGATTGTTTTATAAATAAATGTTAATGTTTTATAGCCTCCCCTAAATTTTATTCCTGATAATAAATGGAGGTACAATTCAATACCCTGTGTTATAACAATATTTTTATTAATAGTTAAACGTTTAGAGTCTTAAATAAGAACACCAACCCAATGTACCCCAGATTATGTGTTAGTCTTTGTGGTAAAAATGAAAGGGCAAAGAAAGTAAAAAGGTACTAAAAATTTGTCCCACAGCTATAGTCTTGCTATATTGAGGATGAAGGTGTTCTAAAAGTTGAACTCATAATCATACTTGACTTTTCTTTCCATAAAAATACCCCCAAATAGTATCTAACTTTTTGGGGGCAGTGCACTTTTGGACGGCCTCAGATTCAAAGTCATTTTTATATGTAATAAACTTCTAATGTGTAATCTGGGTTTAATTACCCTTTGAAAGGAAATTATAACTTTTCTGGTGAGAGCCTATTTTAATATGTCTTACGGTCTTATAAGTTTGATCCACTAAGTTGTGTTAAATTTGTCTGTACCATGATGAATAACAGTATTTCTGTTTATAAAATTTTCAAAATTATTTTGACATTAATTGCTTAATGAATTCGATAATAAATTAAAGCACGGAGGACTAATATCTGTTGAAGTAAAGCTTGGATTAGCAAACTTAGAATTTAAATTAGAGGAAGTCCCTATAATAAATGAAAAATAGCCAGTATAACTTGAGCCGTTCCAATTAGCATACAGATTATTAATCCCGTCAGGACAATAAAAAATATTATCATTAAAATTTAAATTAGGTTGATTTAATTCAGCATAAACTAAATTACTGTTTGAATTTGTGTGAAAAATGTTATTTTTTATGATAGAGTTTTCACTATAAGATAAGTACAATTCTCCGTTGCCAGAACTGGTAAAATCGTTTGAAAAACAAGTGTTATTTATAATGATAGAATTAGTAACCTTACCGGATCCATTTGGATAATCAAAACCTCCTAATGCAATTGCACAAACTTGATTATTATGAAATATATTATTACGAATTACAATTCCATCAGTAGTTTTACCAATATTTTCACAACCAATTTCAATCCCATATCCATTATGATGTGATTCGTTATTTTCAACGGTAATTTTTTTGCCGCCATCTATATAAATTCCACCAGATGTAGCAGAAGACGAAACGCAATTATAAATGGTATTATTTTTTACCAAACCATTTCTTGCTTGATCATTCTTAGGAAAAGGGCACGTGCCTTCATACCCAATTACGTCAATCCCAATATTCGTTAAATCGTGAATAGTATTATTCATAACCTTAAAATTATCAACATTACCATTAATTGCAATTCCCTCGCTATACCCAAGTCTACAATTGAATAATTGATTGTTTTCTATTACTAAATTACGTATTGCTTTAGTAGGATTGGTACCATAAACAATAATTCCTTGTGCATTAGTTGATGCGTTTACAGGAGCACTTGGATTGGAAGAAAAATGAATATCATGAATTATACAATTTTTGATAGTTATTTCATTACACAAGCCTTCTATTAAAATACCTTGGGCATCATTTTGGATGTTATTTCTTAATTCTAAACCATCTATTGTAATAGCGTTTTTGTTTAAAATAGAGATGATAGAATTTTTATTGGCAATACCCGTTGCATCAATAATAGGAAGGGTAGAAGTTTGGTTTTTAATCGTAATATTATTAACTGGAATTTGAATTTTTTCATTGTAAACGCCACTATCAACATTTAAGGTGCTATTAGCGCGCATATTATTTAAACTATGTTGAATCGTTTTCCAAGGGAA
Source organism: Flavobacterium columnare NBRC 100251 = ATCC 23463 (assembly GCF_002530675.1). Taxonomy (GTDB): domain Bacteria; phylum Bacteroidota; class Bacteroidia; order Flavobacteriales; family Flavobacteriaceae; genus Flavobacterium; species Flavobacterium columnare. The sequence goes on along the minus strand of NZ_PCMX01000018.1, from coordinate 17,468 downwards.
ATCTATCGTTCCAGGATTGGCATCATTACCACTTGGCGATACATAATAATTAGTTGGAGAAGTACAATGATTAGCCTGATACAAACGATTAACGATACAAACGATTATTATTAGGGCAAACAATGGTATTAATATTCTTTTCATTTTTTTTGTTTAAGGTGAAAAAATACGGTTAAATCTTTATCAATGTTCTGTCGTCTTAGTGATGATGGCAGAACCCGTTAGCTTTTTGTTCTTATTAAAGATAGTAGTTTGTAAGTACAAAATCAAATTTCAATTAAGCTGAAATGTAATAAAGTAGACGTTTGTCAACAAAAACCTTAGAAGGGGGGATCAAACGCTATTTTGTAAAAATATTAAAATGATTGGCATGGCCTCAAAAAAAATAAAAATAAGAGAAATAAAATAAAAGGTTTTAACCACAATTATACATTGAAAAATTTACAGATAAAATAATTTTAAATTTTATAATAAGAAGAAGAGTAATGTCTCCTGTAATAAAAATGTGTGCCAGAGGATTGCATTGCCCCCAAAAAGTTAGATACCATTTGGGTACACTTTTATAGCTCGTTGATTTCTTTTTCGGATAGTCCAGTTAGCTTTATTATATCAGGAATTGAAAGCCCCATCGTTTTTGCTTGCTTAGCAATTTCAATTTTTTCTTCAATTTTTCCTTGAATCTTTCCTTCTTCTTTACCGTCGTCAAAAGCCGTGTCAATAATACTTTTTAGGTCTCTGTACACTTTTAAACTACTTTCGTATTTATCTAATTCCCATTGTCCAAAATTAGCCAATTCGGCTTTTTCAAAGGCTTGAGTAAAAACCTCATCTTTGAAAATGGTAGGTATATTTTGGAAGTCTTCTAGGTTTTTAATAAAATACAACCACTTGTCTAAACGGGAGTTTAAGTCAGTTTCCTGTTTTTTAAAGTTGGGCATTTCCAAATAAATATAGGTCAGTTTATCATAAAAAACCTTTCCATTTTGGTTTTTTAGTTTAATGGTGTGTACGACTTCGCTTTTTTCGGGTTCAGATTCGTAATCGTCAAAAGTAAAATCTAAAATACCTATGCAGTAAACGGATTTGAGGTGATAGTTCCATTCTCCTTTTTCGGCTTGTTCTCTAATAGGAAAAGTGGCGTAATAAATGGTTCGTTCTTTAAAGAAATTTTGTTTTGCTTTTTGTAGTTCTACGATAAATTTTTCGCCTTTTTCATTTTGGCAATAGATGTCGTATATGGCTTTTCTGTCGAGGTCGGTAATTCCGAGTTGCTCGGTGTTTTTAAAAGAAAGTTCTTTAATTTGGTCGTGTTGAGGCAATAGTGTATTAAGGAAGTCTATGAGCAAATTTTTGCTGGCTTCTTCCCCAAATATTTTTTTAAATCCAAAGTCGGTAAACGGATTGATGTATTTAGCCTTCATGTTTCCAAATGGTTTGATGATTCAAATTTACAAAAAAATATTTGACAGAGTGTTTTTGGTTGTTATATTGCCAAACGACTAGTAGAACTAGATTTTCAGTAGTCTTATGAAAGACTATTTTTCATGGGAATACTAAAATAATTATTATGATCACAAAAACGTCGAAAAAATAAGGAGAAATAAAAACTTTATTTACTCAAACAAGAAGTTTATTTTAAATTTATTGAATTTTGAATGGAGCATTTCATTATTGAGTCAGTAAGTATTTTTTACCCCAGATTACGCATTAGAAAAACTAATTTTTACAACTCATTGAAATAAAAATTTTTAATTTTTATCAATTCTAGTTCTTAAAAAAATAAAGTATTGGTAATCAATATTTTTTTTAAAATTCTCTAATGCGTAATTTGGATTTGATAATTATACGCGTTGTATAGTGAATATGATGTTCTTTTTTATTTGTAAAACCTACTTATTAAAGTAGGTTTGAGTAATTTTAGGATTCTAGTAAAATAACACTAATAGATAAAAGGAATTTACCTATTTAATTTTTAAAATTCGATGAACAGATATACAAAAATAGAAAGGATAAGCTTAAAGTATAGGGATCTCTTTTTCAAATGCAGAGCCAAAAGAAATGAATGAATCAGTACTTCCAACACCCTCAATAATATGAATTTTTTCGTATAAAATTTTCCTAAACTCTTCATTGTTAGTAGCTACAATTTTTAAAAATAAAGCATATTTGCCAGACACAAAATGACATTCTACAACTTCTGGAATCTCTTTTAGTCTTTCAGCAATAGAATAAGAATAACGAGCTTCTTTAGTAGCAATTCCTGTATAGGTAATAGTTTCGTAGCCCATAGCTTTTGCATCAAGCTTAATAGAAAAACCTTTGATAATACCTGCTTCTTGCATTTTCTTGATTCGTTGGTGAACTAATGAATTAGAAATGTTTAATTCCTTAGCCAATTCAGAATAGGCAAAACGACCATCTAAACTTAGCTTTTCAATTATTTTTTTGTTGATATAATCTATTATTTTATTTAACCCCTGTGACATTTTTATTCTTTTTAAAGTTTGGTATTAATGAGAAAATAAGTAAAAAAATAATATTGATCTTTTTGCCTATTTTATATTGTTTTTAAAATGTTAAATTAACACAATTAAGAGTCTATAAAAGTCAAATTTTAATAAATTTACTTAGATGTTGTAAATATACTTATAAATATACTAATTTTGTGTCACATTAAAAGAAAACAACACCATGGATAAAGATCAATTATTGTCAAAATTATGGGAGCAATACATCGCTATTACTCCATCTGCTCAAAAAATTCACGCATTATTAGCTGCTGAAGGAGAAATAATAGGAAATGACCATATTGCTATTCGTACATACGATGATAAACGTGTCGATATTTCGGTTTTAGAAAAACCTTTTTTAAAAGCAGGTTATGAGCCAAAAGGCGAATATGTTTTTGAATCTAAAAAATTATTTGCAAAACATTATGAACACGCTACAGATAAAAGCGCGCCACGCGTTTTTATTTCACAATTAGAATTAGCTAAATGTTCAGAATCATTACAAAAAACAGTAAAAGAAACTTTAGATGCTTGTGACCAATCAGTATTTCAAAAAGAAGATTTAATTTTAAGTGGCGCTGTATGGAATAATTCTTCTAACGCAATCTATTCCAATTTATTGGAAGAGTCAGAGTATGCAGCGTGGATGTATATTTATGGTTTCCGAGCTAATCACTTTACAATTAATGTGAATGCCTTAACCCAATTTCCGACATTACAGTCTTTAAACCAATTTTTAAAAGACAATGGTTGGAAATTAAATACTTCTGGTGGTGAAATTAAGGGAACTCCTGCTGAACTATTAGAACAATCAAGCACATTAGCTGATTTATATACAGTAAACTTTGATGAAGGAGCTAAAGAAATACCTTCTTGCTATTATGAATTTGCGTTGCGTTATCCAATGGCTAATGGAGAGCTTTATTCAGGATTTATAGCTGCTTCAGCAGATAAAATTTTTGAAAGTACAGACGTGAAACTTCAAAATGAAGCAAAATAAGTTTTTATATAAAAAATAATACAGAGTTCTCTTGTGAAAATAAGAGAACTCTTTTTGTTTTAAAACAAAAAATTAAAAGAAACTAGCATGATTAAAAAAATTTTCTTATTGCTCATTTCTCTAACAGCAGGCGCGCAAACTATTCAAATAAAAAACGAAAAAGTAACTATAGATGGCGTTCCAGTTCTTCAGCTAAAAGTAATATCCAATCGCTTCAAATATGATCTATATGATCTGAATAATAATTTGATGCTTCATGCGAAAATGATACCTTGTAGAGGTTGTAAAGAAATAAATGAAATTCAATTTGAATTGATTAGCCCTAACTACTCAGATGTAAAAAGATTAAAAGTTTTAGAAGAATCCTTTAGTCGTTCCAGAGAATTTATCAAGATGCTATGTCAGTACCATGTATTGAATCAAAAAGGACTTGATTTAGAACGTCTTTTTACAATAGATGAAGAAAGATTAAAGTTAGAACCCGTTGAAACGAAACCAATTGAAGAAAACATAAGTACTAAAGAATTTAAAATCGTAGCAAATGACTTACTCGTTCACGGAGAAAAAGTTGGTTTTTTTGAACAGAAACAAGAAAGTCTAAAATGTAAAAATTATCAACTAAATTATATTAAATACATCCTATTTGATTTAGATCGCAATTTAATTGCTTCTTATTGCACAATAGAAGATACCGCTCCCTATGGACATCCTGATTTCTTCAGGATTTCAGAAGCTTTGCAAATCGATCGATTAGTCGTTCGAAACGGTGTGAATTATGTATATGACACACTGCCAAAAGAAGTAATAATGCAATTTTTAGCGACAAAGGCTTTTCAACAGAATTATCATTTGGGACATTTTATCAATAGGAACTATTCCCCTGTTTTGACCGATTCAGAACAAAATGAAGAAGTGAAATATATTGACAAAAGTTCTGAATATTTCTTGTGTAGACATGAAGATATTGTGGGAATAGGGACTTTTGATCTAGTAAAAGGATTTAATGATGACCCTAGTTTTAAGACTGGTAAACAACACATTTACTTTAAACCATTAGATACGGATTTGAAACCCTATGTTATTCATGGAAAATATGATGAAAAAGTAATTATAGAAAATCATTACGAATCCAATGCCTACATTGCTTTTGATGTAGTTAATAAAGATGTTTTTGAAATTTTTGAAACGATACAAAGTGCACAAGAATTAAGACCCGATTGGTCTGTATTTAGAAAAATAGTATATGAAAATCAAAAATTTTATATTGCATTAGATTTTAAGCAATTCATCATAAAAGACAAAAGAAAAAATAAAGGCGTTCGGTTATCCAATAAAAAGGATACAGCAAATAAACAAATCTTAAAATACTTAGATATAGACCCTCAAATCTTGAAAAAGTACGAATTAAAACATTTAGATGAATTAATTCAGATCGTTTCTGTAGCCAAGTAAATTCTTTTATTAATTTAGTTTTCAAATTATTAAAATACACTAAATCTGTTATGGCACAACGCAAAATCTTTATTTTCGATTTCGATAGTACTTTTATACAAGTAGAAGCACTCGATGAATTGTGTACTATTATTCATGGAGAAACACCTATAGCCGAAACAGTTCTAAAAACCATTCAAGAAATAACCAATCAAGGAATGGAAGGACGTATTACCTTAAAAGAATCGTTATCAAAACGAATTCATTTATTACAAGCACATCGAGATCATCTAGAAGAATTAATAAAAAAATTAAAAGATAAAATTTCCACATCTGTTATTCAAAATAAAAACTTCTTTAAACTACACAGCGAAGAAGTGTACGTTATATCAAACGGATTCAAAGAAATAATAGTACCTATTGTCCAAGAGTTTGGAATAAAACCCGAAAATGTATTAGCAAATACCTTCGTTTTTGATCATCAAGGAAATATAGTAGGATTTGATGAAAAAGAAGAACTGTGTGAAAATAAAGGAAAAGCATTAAAAATTCAATCCTTAAAGTTAGAAGGAGAAGTAATCATGATAGGTGATGGCTATACCGATTACGAAACACTACAATACGGAGTAGTATCTAAATTTTATGCTTTTACCGAAAATATAAAACGTCAAGTAGTATTAGATTTAGCAGAAAAAGTAGCTCCCTCTTTAGATGAGATCTTATACGATTTGTCCGTAAAAGCGTCCGTTTCTTATCCTAAGAATAGAATACAAGTCTTACTATTAGAAAACATTCACCCAGACGCAGTTGCTCAATTCGAACGCGAAGGGTATCAAGTTACCAGTTTAAAAGGATCACTATCAGAAGAGGAGTTGTGTGAACAGATTAAGGAGGTATCCATACTCGGAATTCGTTCTAAGACAACCGTATCAGCACGTGTTTTAGAAAACGCCCATAAACTGCATGCAATTGGTACTTTTTGTATAGGAACCAATCAAGTAAACCTACAAGTTTGTAGTCAAAAAGGAATAGCTGTTTTTAATGCCCCTTATAGTAATACACGTTCAGTCGTAGAACTAGCAATAGGAGAAATGATCATGCTAATGCGTGCTACTTTTGAAAAAAGTCAAAAAATGCACCAAGGAATTTGGGATAAGTCGGCTAATGGTAGTGTAGAAATTAGAGGGAAAAAATTAGGAATTGTTGGATATGGTAGTATTGGATCTCAACTTTCTATTTTAGCTGAAGCCCTAGGAATGCAAGTCTACTTTTATGATGTGGTAGATAAACTAGCTTTAGGAAATGCTAAAAAATGCGCATCGTTACAAGAACTGTTGGCAGTGGCAGATGTGGTGTCTTTGCATGTTGATGGAAGAGAAAATAATGAACAACTGATGGATGCAAACGCATTTAGTGCGATGAAAAATGGAGTAGTATTCTTAAATTTGTCCCGCGGACATATAGTAGATATGGATGCACTAATTGTTAATTTAGATAGTGGTAAGATAAGAGGGGCAGCTATAGATGTTTTTCCTTATGAACCTAAAAATAATGATGAGGTATTCCTCTCCGCCCTGCGTGGAAGAGATAATGTCATACTAACACCACATATAGGAGGTAGTACAGAAGAAGCCCAACACGATATAGGAAATTATGTGTCAAGAAAAATAATACAGTATATCAATACAGGAACTACTTTTGGAAGCGTTAATTTGCCCGAAATTCAATTACCTGAATTTGATAATGCCCATCGAGTAATGCACATACACGAAAACGTCAAAGGGATATTGGCACAAATTAATACAATATTTTCCAATGCAAATTGCAACATTTTAGGACAATATTTAAAAACAAATGAACAAATAGGGTACGTAATTACAGATGTAGATAGTTTTTATGATCCAGATTTAGAAAAACAATTAAAAATGATACCCAATACAATATGATATAGAATCTTGTATTAATCATTAAAAACATAACGTATCAAAAGAAATTAAAAATTTCTGTTTAAAAAGAATTAAAAAGTGAGCATGAAATTAGATGTTTTAGAACAATCATTACAAGGAAAGTTATACCATGATACAACCATGCGTACACTGTATGCCACAGATGCTAGTGCATACCGTGAAATGCCTATGGCTGTTGCGGTGCCAGAATCAAAAGAAGATATAAAGAAAATAATAGATTTTGCTCGTACAAATAAACTAAGTGTTATACCACGCGCTGCAGGAACTTCCTTAGCAGGTCAAGTCGTTGGGCAAGGTATTGTGGTAGATATATCCCAAAAATTTACATCTATTTTAAGTGTCAACAAAGAAGAAAAATCAGCCTGGGTACAACCAGGAGTCATTCGAGATGAACTTAATTTAGATCTAAAAAAATACGGTTTATTTTTTGGACCCGAGACATCCACCAGTAATCGTTGTATGATTGGAGGAATGGTAGGGAATAACGCTTGTGGTGCTCGTTCAGTCGTCTATGGTTCTACTCGTGAACATTTATTAGAAATCAAAGGATATTTAGCAGATGGGAATGAGGTTACTTTTGGAGAATTAACCAATGAAGAGTTTGAAGCTAAGTGTCAAGGTATAAATGTTGTAAGTGAATTAGAACAAAAAATTTATTTGCAAGCCAAAGAAATACTATCTAACCCCGTAAACCAAGAATTGTTTAATGCCAATTATCCCAAAAAAACAATTCCAAGGCGTAATACAGGATATGCTTTAGATTTATTAGCTGATACAGCACCTTTTGGAAACTTTCAAGAAAAATTTAATTTCTGTAAACTCATTGCAGGTTCGGAAGGAACTCTATTTTTTGCTACAGAAATCAAGTTAAACTTAGTGGATGCCTTAAAACCTAAAGCGGGTTTGGTGTGTGTGCACTGCGATAGTATCAATGCTTCTTTAAAGGCTAATTTAATTGCATTAGAATACAATCCAGATAGTGTAGAGTTAATCGACCATTATATTCTAGACTGTACCAAAGAAAATATAGAACAAAGTAAAAATCGTTTCTTTGTTCAAGGCGATCCTAAAGCTATTTTAGTAGTAGAATTTCTTCGTGATACAGTAGAAGAAATTCAGGAAACAGCTCAAAAAATGGAAGAGCAGATGCGAGCAGCAGGCTTAGGTTATCATTTTCCAATTGTTTATGGAGAAGATACAAATAAAGTATGGAATCTTCGTAAAGCAGGTTTAGGACTTTTGTCTAATATTCCAGGAGATGCTAAAGCCGTAGCCGTGATAGAAGATACGGCAGTAGCTGTAGAAGATTTGCCTGATTTTATTGAAGAATTCAACAAAATTTTAGAAAGCAGGAATCTATTTTGCGTACATTATGCGCATGCCGCTACGGGCGAATTGCATTTGCGTCCTATTATAGATCTGAAGACACAAGAAGGAACAAATATGTTCCGAACGATAGCAACAGATATTGCATATTTGGTAAAAAAATACAAAGGTTCATTAAGTGGAGAGCATGGAGATGGACGGTTACGAGGCGAATTTATTCCATTCATGTTAGGTGAAGATATTTATCAAATGTTTATTCAAGTAAAAAATACCTGGGATCCTTGGGGAGTTTTCAATCCAGGTAAAATTGTTAATACACCTCCCATGGATACTTCGTTGCGTTACCAAGTAGGACAAGTAACACCAATGCCAGAAACATATTTTGACTTTTCAGAGTTAAATGGATTTGTGCGTTCCGCAGAAATGTGTAACGGTTCTGGAGATTGTCGTAAAACCGAAAAAAGCGGAGGAACCATGTGTCCTAGTTATATGGCCACTCGTAACGAAAAACATACCACAAGAGCAAGAGCTAATATTTTACGAGAAACCATCACACATTCTAAAAAAATAAATCCATTTGATCACGAAGAAATAATAGATGTTTTAGACTTATGTTTGAGTTGTAAAGGATGTAAATCAGAATGTCCTTCAAATGTAGATATGGCTAAGTTAAAAGCAGAAGCCCTGCAACAGTATCATGATAAAAATGGAATAAAATTTCGTTCTAAATTAATAGGTCATACGCCACGAGTAAACAAAATGTTTGCTCAAGTACCCTTTTTGTATAATTTGTCAACCAAAGGATTTTTAGGAACCCTAGTAAAGAAAACAACAGGATTTGCTACAGAACGCTCCCTTCCTGAAATGTATAAAATAACCTTTGAAAAATGGATAGCTAAATTTAATCAAGAAGGAACTTTTGAAAACGGAGAAGTTTATCTATATAGTGATGAATTTTTAAATTATTTTGATGTAACTATTGGGCAAACAGCTGTTAAATTATTAAATAAATTAGGTTATAAAGTTATCGTTCCATCAATAGGAATCAGCGGTAGAACCTATTTATCGAAAGGAATGGTAAAAATTGCCCGTGAAATAGCCGAAAAAAATGTAGAAAAAGTATATGATTTGCTGCCTAAAGAGGCTGTTTTAGTAGGAATAGAACCATCTGCTATCTTAACCTTTAGAGACGAATATCCCGATTTGTGTCGAAATGATTTAAAAAATAAAGCAAAACAAATTGCTAAAAAAACTTTTTTAATAGAAGAGTTTTTAGCACAAGAAATAGAAAAAGGAAAAATAACTTCTGATCATTTTACAGATAAAGAAGAACGTGTACGTATGCACGGACACTGTTTTCAAAAAGCCTTATCTTCCTTAGTACCCTTGAAACAAATATTGTCATTACCTAAAAATTATACAGTTTTAAATATACCAAGTGGCTGCTGTGGTATGGCAGGTTCATTTGGATATGAAAAAGAACATTACGAAATCTCAATGAATATCGGAGAATTGGTTTTGTTTCCAACGATTCGCCAAGAATCAAAAGAAACAATTATTTCGGCATCAGGAACAAGCTGTCGTCATCAAATTGCAGATGGAACTGGTAGGCAAGCGCAGCATCCAGTAGAGATTTTATATAAAGCACTGAAATAAAAATAGAGTAATTATAAAACGAAGAAGGTGTCTGAAAAGGGTGAAATGACAAGGTTACAACCTTTTCGGACAAGCCTCTTTCTTCAAAAAGAATTAAGGCAATAGTACTTCAATAAAACACAAAACAGGTTAAAGCCCAAATGAATCTAAATAATAAGATTCGTTTGGGTTTCCTGTTTTGGAGAGTCGAAATTTATTAAGATTTCGTTTGTTGAAGTGTTTGTTGTTTAGAATTTATTTTTGTTTAATAAGGTTAAAATAGATTTAATTTCTAAATATAGGTTTGTTTGTAATATAATATTCTGATAATGTTATTTTTGTTGAAAAAACAAACACAATGAGTAATCCCGATTTAGAAGTCTCTCAGCAATTACAACAATTATTATCACAAGTAGAAGACCGTACAAAATATTTTTTAGGATATCCAGTCTCTAAAGATTTTGATTATTCTGAACTACTCCCTTTTTTGCAATTTCCAATGAACAATTTAGGCGATCCATTTGTAAAATCAACCTATCAAGTAGATTCACGCGAAATGGAGCGAGAAGTCGTTCGTTTTTTTGCAGAACTTTTTAGAGCCAATCCTGAGAATGTCTGGGGGTATGTTACAAATGGAGGGTCAGAAGGCAATTTATACGGTTTGTATGTTGCCAGGGAATTGTATCCTAATGCTATGGTTTATTTCTCTGAGGATACTCATTATAGTATTCAAAAAAATGTAACGCTTCTTAATATGGAGTATGTCATTGTTCGTTCACAAGAAAATGGAGAGATGGACTATAAAGATCTAAAAGAAGCCATTCGTTATAATAGACATCGTCCTGTTGTAGTAGTAGCAAATATTGGGACAACTATGACAGAAGCTAAAGATCATATCCCAACGATCAAACAAATTGTTGCAGATATGGCAATTGAAAAACATTATGTTCACGCTGATGCTGCTCTAGCAGGTGGATTTGCTCCTTTCGTAGAGCCTCGTCCTGCTTTTGATTTTGTAGATGGATGTGATAGTATATCCGTAAGTGGGCATAAATTTATTGGTTCGCCTATGCCTTCAGGAGTAGTAGTGGTAAAAAAAGAAAATCGTGATAGAATAGCTAAAAAAATTGCCTATATAGGTTCTTCAGATGCTACGATTACAGGATCTAGGAATGGGCATAGTCCTTTGTTTTTATGGTATGCCATTAAAAAATTAGGTCTTGAAGGTTTTGCTTTACGGACACAACATAGTTTGCAAGTGGCAGCTTATACTGAGCAAAAATTGAACGAAATAGGTGTAAAGGCTTGGCGTAATCCTAATGCTATTACGGTTGTGTTTCCTTCCCCCTCCGTGGAGGTTTGTGCAAAATGGCAACTAGCTACTGAAAAAGGATATTCTCATATTATTTGCATGCCCAATGTTACTTTTGAGCAAATAGACGAGTTTATTTCGGATGTGTTAAGTTTAAAGTGTTGATTTGTAGTTTTTTGAAAATAAAATAAATTAAAAAAGCTAAAAGTGCTTGTAGATATCAATAAACGTTATATATTTGCACTCGAAATAGCGCGGGATAGAGCAGTAGGCAGCTCGTCGGGCTCATAACCCGAAGGTCACAGGTTCGAGTCCTGTTCCCGCTACTAAGAAGAGAATCAAAATAATTGGTTCTCTTTTTTTATGCTTTATACTTATCTATTCTACAAGGATTTCTTAAAAATCTAGGATCAAGTCTAAAACCTGTGGATTTGATAAATTAGGGGATCAAGAACAAAAGTTGGGGATTATGCAAAAAGATTGGATAATCTGAATAAGAAGAAATTATCTTTCTTACCCCTCTAAAGTGACTTCTAAAGGCTTTTATTTGGATCAAGTCAAAAGCCTGTAGGATTGCTAAATTAAACATATAAATTGATTAGTCTAAAAAGGAATAACCCTAGAATCAGGTTCGAAAGTTGGATCAAGTCTAAAAAAAAGAGTGTTTGATACATTAGGAATTAACTCTGAATTAGTGGTTTTTATTCGTCTGTATTTGTTTAGGGTAGATGGAGATGTAAAAAATAAGTAATAATAGAATGCCTGATCCAAAAGGAAAAGCAGCAAGAGAACGTCCTTTTAAACCTAATATTAGTGTGTTTTCATCAAACTTAAAAAACTCGGATGACATCCACCAAGTGTTAGCAATAATCCAGAGGAACACGGCCATGTTGTGGTATAATTCAGAAATATCAGCTTTGTTTTTAAAAATAAAATAAATGCTGATACAGATAGTGGGAACGGCCATTGTTATGCCTAATGTTTTAAATTCTAAACACCAACACATATCTTTTATCAACCAAAAAACAATGTGAAGGTTTTCTATAAAACGTAGTTTTTTTGAAATGTGAAATTCTTTAGCAGGTTCATAAGGGTTCATTTATTTATGTTTTTAAGTTGATGGGATAAAAATAATTTAAATTGATTGAATAGGATCAAACTCTAAGAAAAAAAACGGATAGGATATCTTGCTCTATAGTAGAATTGGTTTTAATAGGTTTTTTTCCTTGTTTTTTTGTTTGAATAAAAAGGTTTAGCTATTGGAGTGTTAATACTAGCTGAAGTTTTTCTGTATCTTTGCGATTCGTTTTGATTTAAAAATTTCTAATGCTAAATAAGATTCTGTTTTTGAAAAAGAAGAAGAGGTGTTAGAGTCTTTTGCTTTAAAATTAAATAGAGGAAAGTGGCTTGAATAGAAGTGGAGATTCTGATTAAAAGAACGTATCTGTTTTTTAAGTTTAAAATATTTTGAATCAGAAGAAATGAAGGAATAAAGGGGGTAAAAGGATTAGTGTCTGAATTATAAAAACCTAGGTTTATATCCGTTTCAGCGGATACAGGTTCGAATCCTGTTCTTGTTACTAAGTAAGTCATTTAGGAACGAATGACTTTTTTTATTATAAAAATATGAGAAGAGTAGTAGAGTATCGCAAATTGTTGGAAGTAGATAAAAATGTTACCTTAAAAGAATTAAAAACTATTTATCGAAATGCGATGAAAGAATCGCATCCCGATAAATTTGCAAATGATGATGTAGGACGTACCTTAGCAGAAGAAAAGAGTAAAGATATTATTAATGCGTATCATTTTTTAGTGAGTATTGCTAATGAAACACGTGATAAAAATCTTCCTGAGTATGAAGAAATGATTCTAAATTCTCCTATAGCTGATTTTTATCTTGAAAAGCAAGTTTTGTTTGTAACGTATCTTAACGGAATAACCTATGAATATATTGGGGTGCCTAAAAATGTTTATATCAAAATGATTAATGCAGAATCTCCTAATAGATTTGCTAAAAGACATATTTATGGACAATATCTTTATCGTAAATCAGGGGAAGTTGTTTTGGATTAAAAAAGGTTTGACCGGTAAATAGTAGTAGTAAAAAAGAGTGACCATAAAATGTTGGACACTCTTTTTTATGGAATTATATAGGAAAGCTATCCTTTTCTGATCTGCTTTTTTAGCTTGTAGGATATTTTAGTGTTATTCGTTTTTTATTCTTTCCCCTCTACATAATTTTGAAGATATTCAAATTTAGGGGTTAGTTTTCCGTTTTGACAAACAGTAGCTCTTTCTAATATTTGGTCAGCATCATTGTTATAGAATGAAGGGATGACAGATTCTAAGAAAGTTCTCCCAAATCCTTCACTTGCATCTTTAGGGAGTTCGCAAGGGAGGTTGTCAACAGCCATTACAGCTATAGCTCGTGGATCTTCAAAATGAGTTTCGCGATGCTCATTAGGTAAATAGCCGTAAATAGGTTCTGCAATTGTAGAAGCTCTAAGCGTGCAAGCTATAGGACCGTTTACATCACAAGATATGTCAGCAACCACTTTTATTTTGTTGTCAGGTGCGGCTAGCATTTCCCTTGTGAGGATATAAGGGGCGTTGTTGCCGTAAAAATGGCCTGCCATAAAAACATCAGCAACTTTGGTAAAACGTTCAAAGTTGGATTGGTATTTCTCAGGATGAGCGTAGAAATCTTTTTTATCAAAAGGTTTTTCGTCTTTTCGGCTATTGTAGTCCTCTAAATCAATATGAGTATAAACAGCGCGATCGTATGATTTGTTTAAGAAATCTTCAATGCTAACTTGTTTCATTTTCATGCCATCTAGCATTTCTTTTGCTCCTAATCCTACTTTTCCATGCCCACTTAGGACTACTTTTATGGGAGGAAGAGTAATTCTTTTTAGACGGTCGATTAGCTCTTGTTGGTCTTTTAGAGTTTCTGCTTTTGCAATGTTGAATAAATCGTATTTTAGACCAAAAGCCCTAATGCCATTATAAGCACCTACTATTCCAGCATAGCGACCAAATCCAATCAAACGCTTGTTGTTAGCATCCACTATTGTTTCGTGATCAATCAGTCGGATGTTTTTTTCTAAACAAGCTATTAATAATTTACGGTTGTAAGGTTGTTTTTTTATAGTGTGCGAAAAAAAGAAGTAAGTCTTATTGGGAATCAAAGCCTCAACAGGTACTTCTTTTACACCTATTAGAACATCGCAATCTGTTAAGTCCGTATCTATTGAAATGCCTAAATTGCTGTATTCCTCATCTTTAAAGATACGAATATCAGAAGTTTCAACTTTAAAGTTTGCTTCTGGGAAAAATTCTTTGACCTTTAATAATTCTTGTGGAGAAAAAACAACACGCCTATCAGGTGGGTTTTTTCTCTCTTTGATAATGCCAAATTTCATGTGTTTAGTAGTTTTAAAAGGGTGGTTTTGTAACGAAAGAGTTTAATATTGTTGCAAATATAACGTTTAAAAAGCATTATACAATTTTAAAAAAGAGATGTTTTTATGAAAAGTATAGAGGTTTGGTTATATTTGTCGCCCATTTTGGGTGAGATTAATAGGAGAACCTTATAAGAAGTAATAATCCTTAAAAAAGAATGTTATTTCAGAATTTAATTATGAAGTTAGTTAGAGTATTAGTACACAGTATAGTTGTTTTGTTTGTTTTGTCTGCTTGTACAGATAAAAAAGCTAAAGTAAAAGCCAAAGAGGAGTATAAAATCGGTAAAATTTATACTATGAAACCTTATCAAGAAGAATTACCAGTCATTGATTCAAAAGAACTGAAAAAAGTCCAAGATAGTATGGATTATCTATACAATAAAGAGTTTTTTAGCAATGACTTTTCAGGGGGTATTTTAGTAGCTAAAAACGGAAAAATTCTATATGAGAAGTATAGTGGGATGGGTAATTTTGAAAAGGATGTACCCGTAACAGCCCATACGCCTCTTCATATTGCATCTGTTAGTAAAGTTTTAACAGCTACAGCAATATTATTGTTGATAGATTCTAATATGTTAAAACTCGATGAAAAAGTAAAAACTATTTTAGACGGTTTTCCTTACGAAGATATAACGGTTCGAATGTTGCTAAATCACAGAAGTGGCTTAAGAAATTATAGTTACTTTATAGAAGATAAAGGAGTTTGGGAAAGAGGTAAAGTATTGCATAATAGTGACTTAATATCTGTTATGAAAAACGGGAATATAGGTTTAGAGTTTAAACCCGATGCTCGATTTAGTTACTGTAATACCAATTACGCATTACTTGCATTAATTATAGAAAAGATATCTAAAATGAACTATCGAACAGCTATGAGTAAAATGATTTTCGAGCCATTAGGAATGAAAAACACCTATGTTTTTGATTTAAATGAGCATGCTGATACAGCCAGTTGTTCCTATAAAGGAAATTATATAAAATATCCTTTAAACCATTTAGATGATATTTATGGTGATAAAAATATATATTCTACGCCTCGCGATTTGCTAAAGTTTGATATGGCAACATACAACTCCGATTTTTTAAACAAAAAGCTACTAGCGGAGGTCTATAAAGGGTATAGTTATGAAGCCAGAGGAGTTCGAAACTATGGTTTAGGAATTCGACTCTTAGAATGGAAGGATGGTAAACAAATGTTTTATCACAATGGGTGGTGGCATGGAAATACTTCTGCTTACATCACATTAAAGAAAGAAAAAGTAACCCTGATTGCTTTATCCAATAAGTATACACGTAAGGCCTATTATATGAAATTGGCAACAGGGCTATTTGGAGATTATCCTTTTCATATACACAAAAAAGGGGATGAGTTGGTAGAATAATTTATTTTACGGAATCATCTTTGTATTTTATAAAAAGTTCTTACCTTTGCCATACTAATTGGGGTCGACTGGTTTTGACAGCGAGTGGAATTGATTAGTAAGCATGTCGAGCCAAGTATGGTAGGCTCGTAAATATCTGCTATACGAATATTACACGGCGAAAATAATTACGCTTTAGCTGCTTAATCCGAATTATAGTACGATTTGCCTAGTTCCTACAAGGTAGGAAAGCTAGATTCTCCTCAAAAGCCTTGGTTTGTGGCGGTTGAAAAAGGAGAACCGTAAAAATAAACCTAGAAAAGGTAAAGCTTTGAATCCTTTTTGACACGAATAAAGCTAAGCTAAAAGTGGTCGTTTTCAACCTTGCTTTTAGTCGAAAAATTAAGTGAAAACTAAGCATGTAGAAAGCTCTTTGATTGCTTGTTTGGACCCGAGTTCGATTCTCGGCGACTCCACGATTAGAACTGTTTAAAAAAAGCTCGTAAATCCTATTTTTACGAGCTTTTTTTTACTTCGATGGCAAAATATCAAAAAAAGAAATGTGTTTTTCTTAAATCAAGAACAAAAGTTGGGGATTATGCAAAAAGATTAAATAATCTGAATAAGAAGAAATCTATCTTTCTTACCCCTCTAAAGTGACTTCTAAAGGCTTTTATTTTAGCATTAAAAGATTCAGCAGCTGCATTAGTACTTCTATTATCAAAGTAGTTTAGTATTGATTGATAATTGAGTGTTGTTGTATTTAGAACAATGTTGAAGTTTTTAAATCCTGATTCTTCTACTGTTCTATACCAATGGGCTAATTTTAACATTGTAACATTTTTATCGTTATTGGTGTTGTAGATATTTCTTAATTGTTGAGATAAATGGTATGCTGTTTTTATCTCTGGATATAGTTCAAATAGAATTTCAGCTCTTTCTTGTTGGTTTATCGTCCATTTTTGGCGAGATTTATAGAGTAAATACCTGTGTCTAGCTAATAATTGCTTTGGGGAATCACCATTGGGTAAAATTTGTGGAATATGTGTTTTGTTTTCTGATTTTGCTTTTATTATGGCTTGATTTTCCATATCTGTAGCTTTTCATCGGTATTTGATTCTGATTTCTTGTAAGGCTTCTAAGGCTCGTTTTTGGATATGGAATCTATCGGTTACTTGTATTGCTTTTGGAAAACATTTTTTAGCTATCAATTTCATAGTATTGGCCATATCTAATGTTGTTTCTTTGACACAATTTCTTTTTTCAGGATCAATTTTACGGATAAGTTCTATGACTTGATCATCCTTTGTTTCAGCAATAATAGCTACTAAGGAACTTTTTTTACCTTTGAATTTTTTGTTGGTTACAATAGTGTAAAGTTTCCCCTGAGACAAAGCTACTTCATCAATTGATAGATGTGTCCCCATATTTTGGGGATAAATAATCCATTGATGCGCGTGTT
>NZ_PCMX01000179.1 GCF_002530675.1 Flavobacterium columnare NBRC 100251 = ATCC 23463 | reverse complement strand
GTAATATACTTTCAAAGAAAAAAATCCCTGTTTCTATTGATTCATTTTCTTTTGAAATATTTCTAGATCTTTGATATAGAGTATCCAACAAACTAATTAAAATTTCTCGATTTTCTGGTTTCTCGATTTTTTGGGTTTCTACAAATGACATGGTTTGAAACACATCGTTGGCAATTTCGTCGTGAATTTTTTTAGCAATTTTAGTTTCTGTAAAATAGGTTGCTTTTTGTTTTTCTAATTGTGTTTTATTTTTTAAATAATTATAAATAAAAAAAATTAAAGTTGCTAGTAAAGCAGAAGCTGAAATCCAAATATTTTTTTCATTTTGACTTTTTTGTAGTTTAAGATCCGTAGCTATTTTTTCGTTTTTTAGTTTTAAATTTTCTTCTTTAGCTACACGAGCATCGTATCTTATTTTGGCAAACTGGTTCTTAGCTGTACTTCTTATTTGTGTAATGCTATCCTGTAAGTTAGCATATTGTAATGCCTGTTTTTGAGTACTTTGTGGCAACTTAATGATTAGTAATAAAGCCTTAAGCCTTTGATCAATACTTTTATGTAAGGTTGCATTTTGGTAAGCTTTTGTAGCATAATAAAAGGATTTTTGAGGATTTAACTTTATATACACATCGGCTAAATGCAAATAGCTTTCTACTCTTTCGTAAGTATTATTGCTTTGAAGTTTTGTCTGAAGCGCTTTTTTTAAAAGTTTTAATCCTTCTTCCTTTTGATTTAAATTATATAAACTATATCCTAAATTATCTAAATATATAGCCTTTCGAAAGGGTAAGGAATCTAGCCCTTTTTCTTTTAAAATTCTATTAAGAATTGTTTGTGCTTTATCAAATTTTTTTTGTTGAATATATACATTTGCTATGTTATTTAAAGAAACTATTTGAGTAAGTTTGTTTTCAGCAAGATTAAAAGTCATATTATAATGTTCAATAGCACTATTATAATTTTTTTGTTCTTTAGAGGCTATACCCAATAGATTATGAATAGCAGCTTGATAGGTTTTATTTTTCTTTATGTAAGGTAACGCTTCAATCAAACTGGATTCGCTACCAAAATAATCCCCTTCAAGCTGCTGGATACTAGCCATTTGAATAAGGCAATAAACAATGTTTTCATTTTTATTAAGTGTTTGATACAATGACTTTGCTTTGTCGTAATAGTAATATGCACTGTGAAAGTTATTAGCATTCCATTCTTTTTCGGCTTTATTTTGGAGTTGAAAGGCTATTCTTTCTACAGGATTTATTTTTTTATGTTCAATTTTATGTTCTTGCTTTTTTGTACAACTAATTACTATAAACCATACGAAAAACAGTAAACTCAGGAAAAATTTCATAC
>NZ_PCMX01000178.1 GCF_002530675.1 Flavobacterium columnare NBRC 100251 = ATCC 23463 | reverse complement strand
ATCGATTTGAATTTTGTTTACTTTGGCTCCAAATTCAACTTGCTTTATTTCTTTCTCACGGACAATTGGGCGGATATAACTTTTGCTAATACTTACAATCCTGTTTGGAAGACTTTTGCTAATACTTACAATCCTGTTTGGAAGACTTTTGCCGGTTTTAAATATCTGAAGTTGTTGTTTGTGTACCTGATTGATAATCAAGCATTGTTTGCTGTATTTTGTAGTGGCTTCAAATGGATTTTGTGTTTCAATACGGCTAAGTTCGTCATTGAGTTTGTACAATAATTTAAGTAATCTTCGGGTAACTTTTGTGCGATGTTTTGATTGTTTTTTTCTCTTTTTTGAATATTTTTTGTATCGCTTACACCAATCTAAATATTTAGTTCTTGGTAGTTTTATTTTAAATAAATGACATAAAGATTCCATTTGCTTATAATTCCACTGTACACATTCCCAAAGCAATTTCTGGTTTGTAGGAAAGCGCACTTCGCTCTCATAACAGGTAGCATCCGTAAGCATTTTGTCTAAATCTCCCATATAAGGAATCCAGCTCTTTGCTAGTACTTCTTGGGCTTTACGGATGGTTAAATTTTTGGATAGCTCCATTCTGATTTGACTCACGATTTTAAAGTTTTTCAATGGTTTTTCAATCGGAATCAAAATGTCTCAAAAAAATTGCATAAAGATATTTCCGTTGAGAAGTTCAATCAACTTTTTATCAGAACAGCCGTAGTAGTTTTTAAGCATCATCAGAGCTATTTTACCCTTAGGGCTAAAATAACAATGAGTTCCTTTTTGAGAATCTTTCAGTTTGAAGGCTTGAGCTAGCTCTGAAAAAGGCATCGAAAGATAAATTTTTCCCAAATCTGTTTTTAAAAATTGGGCGTAAAAACCATCAAAATCTTTATTGAGGGTAAAAAATGGAATTTGGTATTGAAATTCGCTTAAACGTATTTTTTTTGCCATAGCATTTAAAGAAAAACCCCGTTTTTGACTCTTTTTGAGCTTTTTCGGGGTTTGTTTCTTCTAAGATAAGACTTATTTTATTGATAAGCAAGTGTTTATGTTATTATGAATGTGCCTTCTAATACCTAATCTGGGGTAACTTTATTCAGTTAGTATACTCTAAACAGTGAATAAATAATTTCTAAACAATTGATTTTAAAAAACATAAATTAAAAAATACTCGTTATGAGATTTTTATTTATTGATAAAATAAATTGAGATACCTATTTTTTATTTTAGATAGTTTATCTAAAACTAATTAATTCAAGTTGCTAG
>NZ_PCMX01000177.1 GCF_002530675.1 Flavobacterium columnare NBRC 100251 = ATCC 23463 | reverse complement strand
ATCGCTGTGTCTTTCTCTTTTTTAGATATTGAAAATATAAATGACTCTTTTTATAATAAATTAAAGTTTACTTTTTGAAAAATATCAGATTTTTAAAACTTACATAGTCATCTTATAAGCTTAACACAAAAGTTTCTATTCTTAAGCTTGTACACGCACTGTTTGGTATTTTTTTAGTACCTTTGAAGTATAAATACTCCCCAAAAATCTACTTCCAAAATACTGCTTTGAGTAATGCCTGAATATTTAGCATACGCTATTTTCAGGAATAAACTTAATAAGACAGATAAACGCATGAAAAAATCAATTTTACTCTTTTCATCATTACTAGCTATTGGATGTAAAACGGATAATTATTCTATTGAGAAAATGAAAACTCCAAATTTTTCTCAATCTACAGAACAATTTAGTACTACTGATGAATCTAATGAGGAAGACAATACGCCTTATTTGATTCCTTCGGAGAAAAAGAAATTCCCTTTTATTATTGATCAAAAAGTTTACAATGAATTAATTGATCTTGATAGCCCATATATTGCTATCAAAGACTCTAATGTTATTAATAAATTGTTAACACCAAAACATAAAAAAGAACTTATTTCTTTAAGCAAAAACTCTAATTTGTTAAAAAAATATAGTTTTACAAAAATTGGGGAACGAAAAATTAAAGATTTTAAAGTTACTTTTTTTTCGTCTCGTTATCATGGAAATCGAAAATTTATAACCATTTTTGCTAATGTAACAAAAGAAAATTCTAGCAAAATTATAGATTCAAAAAAAGTTGGTGATTATTATTCTTATGCAGGTATAGGAGGAAGTAAGCTAGTTACTTTAGTCATGCATAAAACAGGAAAAATAGAAATCACCACAATGGTTGATAAAGACAAACCCGTCATGAAAAATTTAATAATTGGAATGAATGGAAAAATTGTGGCAACAAGATAATATTCTTTAAAAAAACTTATAAGGATATTTTAAAAAATAGCATCGTCAAAAATTTGAATTCTTTTTGTTAATTCCTGATACGAAGTTATTCATTACGCTATTTACAGAGTCCTAAATTAAAATGTTTCGAATTACATCATTTAACCCAGATTACGCTTTATAAATTTATTACAGATAAAAATGCCTTGAATCTAAAAAAACAATCCATTTTTGTCTTCAATTTAGCAAAACTATAGCTTCGGGAGAAAATTTCCGTACTTTTCTTTTTTGATTTACACCTTCATAAGAAAGGCTAACGCATAATCTGGGTTTAATATTCCACTTTTCTAGATAAACCAATTGGTTTATCTATTAATTAGAATAACAGCTAATCACCGTGTCTGTAAATTTAATCTTTTAGTTGTAAACTAAACTACCCCCTCTTTTGATGTTTTTAATAGATTATTGACCTTTTAAATCAATTAAACAACACTGTCTATTAGAAAAAACAACTCTTCAAAGAAAGACTACAAACCCTTTCTTCTGTTTTAAAAAACCCTTTTCTATTAGGAAAAAATTAATTATAAAAACTAATTTAACCCAGATTACGCA
>NZ_PCMX01000176.1 GCF_002530675.1 Flavobacterium columnare NBRC 100251 = ATCC 23463 | reverse complement strand
TTTTTTGTTTAATTGATGATATTTTAAAAGGAATTAATCATCAAGATGATATAAGAAGAAAAGTAAGTGATAGTGAAATCATTCTGACAGCCTTAGTTTCATCGACTAGTTTTTATGGAAATCATGATTCAGCTATTCGATTTATGAAACAATATGGATTTATTCCAGATATGTTAGATAAAAGTAGATTTAACAGAAGGTTACACAAAATTGGATCAATCCTATATGAGTTATTTGAGATTATAAGTTCTTATTTTAAAGATATTTGTTGTGAGATGCAATATATAATAGATTCATTTCCAGTAGCATTTTGTCATAATATGCGAATTGCGAATTGTAAAATTGTTAGTGGTAAGAAATGGAGAGGTTATACAGCAAGTATGCGAAGCTATTTCTATGGAATAAAAGTTCAATTACTTACAACAAAAGCAGGAATACCAATTGCTTTTCATTTTACACCAGGGAAAACTGGAGATGCAAAGGCTATTGGGAAAATGATTGATAAATTGCCAGCTGAAGCATCAATATACGCTGATAGTGCTTATACAAATTATAAATTAGAAGATTTTGCTAAAGAAGAAAAATGTATTTTATTGAAAGTACAACGAAAATCAAATTCAAAAAGATTTGATACTGAACAACAAAAAAATGAAAAATTAAAAATGAGAAAAAAAGTAGAAACCACAATAAGTGACATTAAAAAATTATTCCCTAGAACAATACATGCAGTCACATTAAATGGATTCCTTATA
>NZ_PCMX01000175.1 GCF_002530675.1 Flavobacterium columnare NBRC 100251 = ATCC 23463 | reverse complement strand
AAATATAATAATATGAAAAAAGTAATTTTAGTTCTTTTGATTAACTTACTACTATCTTGTAGTAATGATAAAGATTGGGTTAATCTAAATACAAACCAACCTACTGATATAGCTGCTCAAGACCCAACAGAAAATGATATAAAACAATATTTTGATTTTCCAGTAACATCTATTAAAAAGGCAGATGAAATCGTTAATAGTATTACTAACACGAGAGGACTTAAAAAAGTAGGGTATAAACAGGTTGATTTATTAGTTGAGAATACCATAATAGAAAAAAAAGATGCTGTTAAAGGAGAGGTAATTGCAAAAATTTCAGGAAAATTTGCTAATAAGCCCTTTTCTAAATCATATACGTTTTCTTGCTCGTCAGATGGACCTATTGATTATTCTGAAGATTCATATATTGCCAGAAATATTCAAATGGAATGGAAACCTGAATTTAAAGACAATAATGGAGAATTAACAGATCTGGATTTTGATGCCTTTTATAGGTTAAAAAAGTTTGATTTATCTACTATAGAATACCTAAGTAAATGGTTTGATTTCTATTCTAAAAAACCAAACTCTGATGAGGCATATAAATTTACTTCTGAAGATTTAAAAAATATTAAAATTACAGAAATAAAAAATTTCAAAGCTGGATTTACATATATAGAACTAATTTCAGAATATAAAAAACATTCATGTAAATTGATGTTTAAATTTGATAAAGAAAAATACTATACAAAAAAGATTGTTTTAAACAAAGATGAAGTAAGAAAATATTATGTGACTGGTGTGTATCAAAATTTAGAACAGTTCAAACAAAGGTTGTTTAAAATCCCAAATGATTTTGTTTTAGATATTATTAGGACCAGTATAAGTGAGAGAGAAAGTCGTTTTTATTGTTCTGTTTCTTTATTAGAAAAAGGAAATGGAAATGAAAAGTTAGTTAATATCTCTCAATATACAATTTCTGGTTTCAAGACTTCATCTGACTTTTCTAAAGAATTTATAGTTCAAACAACCGATGGGCTAGATCGTTATATGCAAGATATTTTGAAAGATATACCTGATGGAGATGTAAAAGCAATAGTTTCTCCTTTACGTGATAAAATTGAAAAAGAGCTTCAATACGGTATGATTAGAGAAGATAATATTATTAATACCCTAGGAGATGATCTTGTTATTCGTTTATCAAATGGACAATTAGCGCTAAAGTTAAAAGAAAAATCCAATAATGATCCTAAAAATTCTATACTTGTACCTTTGAGTGAAAACATTGAACATAAAGATATATACATAAGCTCTAACTTTAGTTTTCAGATAACGTCAGCAGTTAAAAAACAAGGTAAATTAATGCTTCAATTACAATTTCATTTTGATATAGGTCATGGAATTGGAAAAAAAGAAATAGTAGTCAATCTATAAAAACGGTAATGTGGTAAAAAAAACACCAACTGTTTTTTTACCTTTTAATTCTTATAGTGTCCTATCAAATGAGAGAGGACTTTGGTTGTCTGAGGAGCAACCAATCCGTAATAAGTTTGATGATTATAATACGATAATTATAAAAGGATAGTTTTTAGCTATCCTTTTTTATTAATTATCGGTAATCTAAATAGGGTAAAGAAAAACCTATTTAAATCTATTTTTCATAATATAAATACCATCCCAATTACCCAATTTTTAAACCAAATTTATTTATTAGAATTTGAAACTGATTTATTCCCAGCAGTAAATAATTGTCTGCAATTCTTACTCTTAAATTGTTGCTTATTTTGTCGAATTTCTCATTTTATAATTTCTAGACTTTTACAAGTTGGATATCGCTTTTTTTTCTTTGAGTTTTTC
>NZ_PCMX01000174.1 GCF_002530675.1 Flavobacterium columnare NBRC 100251 = ATCC 23463 | reverse complement strand
CCCTAAAGCGTGTTTTGTTTTTTACTCTCTGTTGTGCGCACAGAAAACCTTTCTGCGCTAACGTTTACCGCATATCCGAGCGATCGGGGAGCCTTTCTCAAAAAAAAGTAGCCATTTCCATAGGAATAGACCAAGCACAATACAGCCGTATAGAAAGTGGAAAAGTAGAACCTACTGTATCATCATTAGAAAAAATAGCAGAAGCTTTAAATGTAAAAGTATATCAGTTTTTTGAAGAAGATACGATTGATATTAATTCGTTTGAAAAGACCATTATAGAAAAGGTACAATTAATTGAAGAATTAGACGAAGAAGAACGAAAATCTATTTACAATATCATTGATATAGCTGTAAGCAGAAAACGGCTTAAAAACAATCTTACAAAGGCTTTAGACAATCTTTAACCCACAAAAAAACACGCCCTAAAGCGTGTTTTGTTTTTTACTCTCTGTTGTGGGCACAGAAAACATTTCTGCGCTAACGTTTGCGTTGAGCCAAGATTGCGTATATCACTTTGTGTCATATCCGTTGCGACGGGATAAACACCATCTGGAGCAATTAAAATTCCTGCGCCAGAATTACCTGTAACTCCAGCACCTCCTGAAACTTGCTTCCCAATTAGCACAACTTCTAATCCTTCTAATTCAACACCATCAATAACTCTGTTCTCACTAAATGCATAAGGCGAATTCCATGGATATTTTGCTTCAAGTGGTTACTTTATTATACGTAAATCCCCATTTATCTCTATTATCTTAGTTGTTTTTTTGCTTTTAGCTAAATAGCTCCTTGTCATCAAATAAATGTTTTCATTGAAATAAAAATTAAAAGAGTTTATAAATATTTTATTTTTTCGCAAATAAAAAAAGGCACCTGGTTTTATTAAAAAAAATAATTCTCCATTTGTTACATATCTAAGCTCTTCTAACAAATTTTTAAAAGCAATATTTGCAACTTCTTCATTTGAATAAGTAATTTCAATTATTTTGTTATTCCCATTTATCAATGAACTATCCTTACCTTTTAAAAAAGAATTATTTAATGAATAAATTTTGATATATGATATATGTTCATTAGAAAAGTAATCAATTTTATCCTGTTTATAATTGAAAGCATTGATGAATTCATTTTTTAAGATTTCTTTGTGATAAATTTTTTCACAAAGGATGTTCCTATCTAATATTTGTTGAGTAATTATCTTTTGAGAGTAATTTACTTTGTATAAAAAAAACAAAAATAAAGTTAGCTTATTCATTATATTTTTTTAATCTTTTAAATTAGCTCCTACAACATTTGATCCTGCCGGCAAATAGTTAAGTGTCCCTCTTCTATTTGTCAAACCATGAGAATCCATATAAAACAGTCCTTGTATTTTTCCTGAAGAGTCAAAATCATATTTGGTAAATGAAAAACTATGTCCCCCTTCTGACATATCCAAATTATTTGGTGAAAACCATAACTGCAAAGGGGCTCCAATTTGTAAAGCACCATTCCAAATATCCTCTTTAGTAACCTTGCTAGCTAATCCTTTATTAATAAAAGGAGCTGCGGCACCATAACCTAAATTATTCCCAGTAATTGAGGCGGCTACTTTGTAGTCTATACTTCCAATCTTAGTATTTATACCTTCTTTTCCCGAGATAGTTTCATAAATATTGTCTGTTCGACAAATAGTGCTATAAAAACAAACCCCTCCTGTATTTAAAACTTGATTAACCATATCACCTGTTTTTTTAGTTATATCAAGAGTTTCCTCGTTATTTTTCCCTCTCCAAGGCATTTCCAAACTAACATCTTGTTTTGGTAAATTTGAATAATGATTAATCAGAGAAATACCCCATTTTGTTTCTTCAGTTTGTTGTTCAGATCTATTTCCAGTTTCACTCCAAACATTATTATTATGATACAAGTGTTTTCCAATGTTATAATAAAAAGACCCTCCAAGTTCAACCATAGGCACATTATTTATTTTGAGTCCATTTCCAAAATCCAAATCTGTATTATCAGGGTTTGAATTATTAGCAACGGCACCTCCACTAGGAATATTTGGATTATTAATTGGTAAAAATTCCATACCTTCAAGTTCTATACCATCCATTACTCTATTCTCGCTAAAAGCAAAAGGAGAATTATGAGGATACTTACTTGTCAAAGGATCCACAGCAAAAAATCTCCCCACCCTAGGGTCATGCATACGGTACTCGTAATTCAACGAATTCCCTTCCCCTTTCAACTCATCATCTTTTTCCTGACCTTGGAAACCGTATCGGTAACCTTCAGGTTGGGCACTTCCGTGTCTGTTAGGAATTAGGCTTCCAAAAGGGTAATACTTTAT
>NZ_PCMX01000173.1 GCF_002530675.1 Flavobacterium columnare NBRC 100251 = ATCC 23463 | reverse complement strand
AGCAACTTGAATTAATTATAACTATTTTATTTCTATAATAAAAGAAGTAAATTACATTGATAAATAAATAATAGTAGTGTATAAAAAATTTTAACCTTTTCTGTTTAAAACCAATTAGGTATTGGATATTATTTTACCCCTTTTTTTAATAAATTTAAATCTTTATAAAAATTTTAAAAACAAAAAATGGAGAACTATTCAAAATTTGTTATTCTAACTAAGAACCCAGATAATACAACTTTAGAATTGGTGACTCATATAGATAATAACTCTAAAACACTTACTCTGTATTGTAAGTATTTTATTTACAGCCTATTACATCTTATTTGCTTTTAGTCTTTTTTTAAGAGAATTAGCTAACATTAGGTAGGTGTCTTTTCGTTATTATTACTCTTCACTTTACTCATAAAAATCGAAGCAATTACAACTAACATTACACCTGAAAATACACTACCAATAATTTCGTGTTTTTCAATTATTAAGGTGTAGGACAAATACATTCCCCCTGAAAGCAGTACAAATGAAAAAAGAAGACCTAAATAATTTATCCATCTTGAGCCTCTTTCTGTTTTTGAAACTATCTGTAACCTTTTATTGAAAGCACCATGCCTGAAATCCTGTTCTTTCTCTGCTCTTTCTTTAAGCCAAGACATTATATTAGGGTCTAATTCTGATAGTTTTTTAATTTCTGAAGCATCTGGCAATAGATTATCATCAAAAACTTCTTGAATTGTATGTCCTTGATGAGAATGAGATCGTGTTAATTGAGCTTTTCTACTTTGTTTTGCCATTTTTTAACTCTACCATTATTTCTCCTTTGGCCTTTAAGGTATCTTTTAAAAAACTATTCAAATCGTTTCTTAAATTTTCTCGATCTTCAAAAGCCGTTGGGATATGAGAAACATTCATGATATCTTTACGCATAGTATCAAGGTCACTACTTCTTTTGTAAGTGTAGTTTCCTGTAAAAATATCCGCTAAATCAGATAAAAAATCGACCATTTTTAAGTTTTGAATCATATTTGAATATACAATCTTACAACAAATTTAATCATTTTTAATTATTTATCAATAAATCAAAAGCTAAATTAATCATAAAAACCTAGTAATCAACTAAAAGGGCATAAAGTTATTTCAATAGTTGCTAAAAAAAATAAGATAATTTGTAAGTGTAAACATCCCTTTTGTCCCTAAGTCTTGATAATAGTAAATATTCTACTTCTAGAAATTCATTTGTTTTTATAATAATCATTTTAGTATTTTTACAGAGTTTAAGACTTTATGAGGCTTTAAAAAATAAGTTAAACATTAGTTTAGTAATATGATTTTTAATTCTCATAAACAAATATTCTAGATACAGATAAAACAAAAAATATGAAAAATATAATATTACTAGTCTTCTTTTTATCTAACTATCTAGATTTTACGGCTCAAGAAAAAGTGTTATTCATAGGAAATAGCATGACCTATTTTAATAATATGCCAATATTATTTCAAGACCTTGCAAAAGCAAAAGGAAAAAATGTTCAAGTCCAACAATATGCGTTAGGAGGAACGGGTTTTGTAAATCATATAAACGATAATAATATTTATAATTTATTTGCGTCCCAAATTTGGGATACAGTTATTCTCCAACCTGGTACAGGAGAATCAGCAGGTATATCTTCTCCTACAAAAACAACAATAAATAGAGGAAAACAACTCATAGATTCTATACGTAAGTATAGTCCTTGTTCTAAAATAATATTATATGAAATATCAAATGGTATTGAATCCAACAACAATGGCGGAGGCAAATACGATAATTATTTTATAAGTCAAACAAAAATAAAAGATTCTATAACCGCAATTGCACATGGTATGAAGATACCTTTTGCCTCTGCTGGTGAATGTTTTAAACAACATTACATTTCCAATCAGGATCTTTTACTGCATTCGACTTATAACGATGTACACCCTGGCTTAAAAGGTTCTTATCTTATTGCTTGCTCTATATTTAATACATTATATCAAGAAAATATAGAACCTTGTAATTTTTATGGAGGTATTAATGATGCTACTGCCATCTATCTACAAAAAATAGCTGACAATGTTATTCTCAAAAACAAACCCAATTGGCTTATAAATACTTATAATTTACATACTGATTTTTCATTTTTACTAAATGGAATGAATATACAATTACAAAATACATCTACTAATTATGATTCAGTATCTTGGAATATTAATAACGAATACAGAACAAATGAACTATCTCCTAGTTATAATTTCAGAACTACAGGTTTAAAAACGATTCTATTGACAACCCATAAGAACGGATGTTCAGAATCCAGTACTCAAACCATTGATATTTCACCTTTAAGTATAGATCAAATTAGTGAAACAAATTACCGCTATTATCCTAATCCTGTTAAAGATTTATTTTATTTAGAAACTATAAAGAATTTTACAATTAAATTTAGTATTACTGATTTAAATGGAAAAATTATTGTACCAGAAAAAATATTAGAAAAAAATTATATTGATTTTAGTTTTTTAAACAAAGGCTTATATTTAATTCTTATCCATCAGGGAAATACAATGAATACCATTAAACTAATAAAAAACTAAAATGAATAATGAAAACTTGAGTTGGATAACTTCTCTAAGGGTTTTAGCAACATTTAGTGTGATACTTTTACACGCTTCATCAGGAATATTATATCAGTATGGAACCATTTCTAATGTAGATTGGTGGATAGGTAATCTTTACGATAGTTCTGTTAGATTTTGTGTTCCTATATTCTTAATGATTTCAGGTGTTTTAATTTTATCTAAAACCTATGAGAATAATACCGAATATTTTAAAAAAAGAGTTTTAAGAATCATTTTTCCGTTTTTATTTTGGAGTATATTCTATATTTTATTAGATCTTTTGCACAAATTTTATACGGGAGAAAATTTAACTTTTTTACAAATTTTAAAATTTATATAGAGCAAATTAAAAACTGGAGCTAGTTTTCACTTATGGTATCTTTATATGATCATTGGGCTTTATTTAATTTTTCCTATTATTGGAAAGTGGTTAAGCCTTGCTAACAACAATGAAATAAAATACTTTCTTATAATCTGGCTAATCACAATTTTTATAAAACTCCCCCTAATCAATCAATTAATTCCAAATATTGAAATTTCTTATTTTTCAGGGTACATAGGATATCCTGTTTTAGGGTATTACCTTAACAGGGTAAATTTTAATTTTAAAAAAAAGAAAATTATCTACACTTTTTTCATTTTAATTGGAATTTTAACAACAATATGCGCCACTTTTTTTGCAACGAAATATAAAGGGAAATTTTATGAAGGTTTTTATTCATATCTAATGCCAAATGTTTTGATCGTTTCAATAGGTATTTTTTTAGTATTCAAGGATTTTATAAAATTCAACTCAAAAACGATTTCTTTCTTTAGCAAGTATAGCTAGCTATGGCATATATTCAATACACATTTTCGTAATGACAAATTTGGAAAAATTAGGGTTTTCTTATACATTCATAAATCCGATAATTGGAATTCCAGTAACAAGTATATTGTGTTTTATTATTTCAACAATAATTATTCGAAAAATAAATAATTTGTCCTTTGGAAAATACATATCTGGGTAAAATATAAAAATGATTCGTTTTTTAGTTTAGATTAAATCTTCGCTCCTTTTTATTTAGTTAGTACAAAATAAAAATAGAATTGGTATTTACTAAACTGACAACTTAGTAAATACCAATTAAACTCTTTTTAATAATTTAAATCTTTCTACCTTCTCCCCTATCTAAGTTATTTAAATACTTAAAATAAATTTGTTTTTGTTAGTTTTCCTAACTAAATTTGAAACGATTAAATTTTTCCAAAATTATAAAACTTATGCCATATATTAGAAACAGGATATAATCTAAAGATAAAACCAGAATTTATATAAAATAGGAATAAAAACATTATAAATTTTTATTTATTCTGTTATTAAATAAAAAATGAAATGAATTTGCATAATCTCATCATCAACGACAAAGAACAAATATCCCTAAATGATATATTTCTAGAAAAAACCAATAAAATAAATATTGAACAACTCATAAAAGAACACACATATTTTGATCAATTAAATAAATATGGTTTACCTATAAACAATAAAATTTTACTTTACGGTAGTTCAGGTTGTGGTAAAACTATGACTGCCAAAGCTATTGCACAAAAGCTAGGTAAAAATATTCTAATCCTTAACTTGAGCAATATAGTTTCTTCACGTATAGGAGAAACCTCTCAAAATCTTAAACAAATTTTTGATAAAGCAGCCAGAGATCAAGCCGTTTTATTTTTAGATGAATTTGATCAAATCGGAAAAGCAAGAGGAAATGATGATAAAGATGTAGGAGAAATGAGAAGATTAGTAAATACAATTATTCAACTTATAGATTATTTTCCCAATAAGGCTTTATTAATATGCGCTACCAATCATGTTGAAATTATTGATACAGCTCTAATAAGACGTTTTCAGTTACAAATACATTTTACAATACCTCAAAAAGAACTTCTAGATCAGTATTATAACAATCTTTTATCATTGTTTCCTACAAATTTACAGCATATAGATCGTAAGTATAATATTTCCTTTGCCCAAGCCAAAGATCACGCATATAACATTATAAAATCGATATTGATTAAAAGTTTAGAAGAAAACCAAAAAATATAAATCTATGACTGAAGAAATTTTAAAAAATATAGCTATCATAAAAAAACGAATAAACGATGCTTGCAAAAATAGTAATAGAAACCCTGATGAAGTTAAATTACTCCTAGCAACTAAAACCGTTTCAGCTGAACGCATTAAAATAGCATTAAAAGCAGGTAATTACTTAATAGCTGAAAATAAAGTACAAGAACTAAAAGAAAAACATGACTCATTAAAAGAATTTAATCATACAAATCATTTTATTGGACATCTACAAACAAATAAAATAAAAGATCTATTAAAATATAATGTTTCATGTATTCAATCACTCGATCGTTTAGACTTAGCTGAAAAATTACACCAAAGATTACAACTTGAAAACAAAAGTATAGACGTCTTAATACAAGTAAATACTTCAAAAGAAAAAAGTAAATTTGGAATAGATCCTAATGATGTTAGTAATTTTATAAAAGAAGTAGCTCAGTTTAATACCTTAAAAATAAAGGGACTTATGACCATAGGCTTATTTAGTGCAGAAACTAATAAAGTTAAAGAATGTTTTTGCTTACTTAAAAATATCCAAGAACAAATAAGAACCTTAAATATACCCAATGTAGAAATGCAAGAACTTTCAATGGGTATGAGTGGTGATTTAGAAATTGCCATAGAGGAGGGAGCAACAATCATAAGAATTGGTACTGCCATATTTGGACAAAGGCTATACCCCGATAGCTATTATTGGAATGAAAATAAAAATTAATCCTTTTAAAAGAACAAACAATTAAAAACTATCTAAAATTAAATTCTAAAATAGAATAATAAAAATACATTAGGAC
>NZ_PCMX01000172.1 GCF_002530675.1 Flavobacterium columnare NBRC 100251 = ATCC 23463 | reverse complement strand
TGATTCTCTTTTTCAATCTCCTCCCAGCGATATTTTATCCTTAAATGCTGGAGAGCTTCCATTACCAACTTTACCACATGGAAACGGTCTGTGACAAGGTAACTTTCAGGAAAACACATTCTTGATGCTGATTGCATATTGTTTGCCATATCAAGTGTTATCGATTTTACTTGTTTTCTATGCGAAAGTGGAATTTTAGTAACCACATCAATAATGTCCTGACTTTTGGTGCCTTTTATAACCGCCACTAAGGATTTCTTTTTGCCTCTTCCTTGTTTATTGGTTACAAAAGTATAAAGTTCACCTTTTGACAAACTTACTTCATCAATACTTAAATTCTCCCCAATATTTTCGGGGTAAATCAGATGATTTTCGGCATGTTCTAACTGTTTCCAACTTGTAAAACCACTGATTCTTTTTTTGTAATGTCTTCGCAGTAAATCAGCTTTAATGCCATAATAACTGGCAATGTTACTTATCGTATCTTCTCGGGTCTCTACCTGTACCTTTTAAAAAATCCGAAAGTTCAACAGTTAATTTGGAACCTTCTGCAATAAAAGAATAATCGCTTTTAATTTCTGACTTATCTACTGTATTTCGCCACCTACGTCTTCTGATACCTAAATAAACAGCCTTTCCTCGTATTGGAAAATCTTGTATCAAAGTACGCTCACAAAAGCCTTTTGACTCATATTCCTCTGAAATGAAACCTTCGGGAATAATGTTCTTTTCATCAAGATAGATATAAAAGCAATCCTTTTTTGTTTGAATATCTCCTAATTCTATAAAATCAACAATATCAAAATGACATAATAATTCTTCGGGTAGAAAAGCAGAAAGTATCGAAAAATCCATTTACTTTTTTTGTCGCAATTTACAATTACTCCCCATATTTTTTATGTGAGCC
>NZ_PCMX01000171.1 GCF_002530675.1 Flavobacterium columnare NBRC 100251 = ATCC 23463 | reverse complement strand
GCAGGACTAAAGGTAACTGGTGAAATTGTCGTTACAGGCGAAATAGGTTTTGAGCATAATGTTATTGTAAATACCCTAACAAAAGAATTTACTATTATTGACCAATTAAAAAATGGTTTTGTAAATAAGAATGAAGTATTATTGAAACCTCAGATTAAGTTTGATGCGAAAATCAATTTAAAATATCGACGGGACTTTGAATTTTATAAATTTCAAGAAAAAATCGATGCAAAACTTGACGTAAAATTAAAAAGTTCTGTTGCGCTTAAAATAAGGTTTGGCTATAATGATGGTAGTAACGTAAAAAATGATAATTCTGGTTTATATTTTATCCCAACATTTTATTTCTCAGGTATTCAAGGGGAATATAAAGGTGAAATTAGCTATCAAAGTGATATTTTGGGTGATACATATGAAAATGACACAGGAAAAAAACCTATACCATTTACTATTTTAGAGCCTTTTGAAATAGATATGATGAAGATTGTCCTATTTAATCATAATAACAAATAAAATTAAATTTTATGAAAATTTTATATTTAACTATTCTAACTATAATATTAAACATAAGTTGTAAAAAAAAAGAAATTGTTATGCAAAATGAAAATATTAACTCCGAAAATATAGTCAAAGAGATTAATAAAAATATAGAAAATTACAAAGAACAACCTATCTATGTTATGACTTGTGAAAGTAATAATTGTAATTATGAGTTATTTATTGATGATATTATTTGTCATAAGGTTTTTAACAAAAGCTCTGTATCATCAGCTGTTGAGTTAAATCCTTTCTTGTTTGAATCAAAAAAAATCATTATTAAATATAAATTATATCCTGTAAAAGGAGAAGAGTATTTGGCAGATAATAGTTATCTGGAATTAGCACTTGAATCGTATGATGCAATAAAAACTAATGAAGAAAAAAAATATTATAGTCATATTACACCATCCAGCCAAATTAAAGTTTCAGATAAATATTCAGAAGATAATTTTGTTTGCAGTGGAAAAAAGAACTTTCAAGAAGAGTTCAGTATAGATTTAAAACTGCCATATAAGCATAAACCAGTTTTTAGTAACGGTAGAGATTTAAGCAAAATAAACCCAGATGAATTAAAAACTAAATTAATTAAATCATATCAAAAAGTATGGGATACATATAACAATAAAGATTTAGATGGAATTGCAAGATTGATGTATAATTCTTTAAATGATTTGTCAATTAATAGTTATAGAAATATAGACCAAATAGATAAGAGTTGGAAAAACATTATTTCATTAGTAAAAAATGACACTTTTGAAATGCAACCCCTCAAAGATTATAAGTTAGAGTTTTTTGCAAATGGTAAATTAGTAGCTTTAATGAGTACAAATCCTGATTATAGAAACAGAGGGAATACTGCATTATGGGCTAAAGTTAATCAAGAAGGTTTAAGACCTTTCTTTATAAATCGTTATTTCTACATTCCAGAGGGCGAAACAGAGTTTAAAGTGTATTAAAAATTATCGCCTTTGAAAACCTGCGCCTATTTTGCAGATAAGACTTACCCTAGTTTGCAAATGCTCGTGTATCCTGACCTAGTTTGGATAGCGAACTTGCAATATAATTTTAAGGAAAAAGGCGATTACTTTTTTC
>NZ_PCMX01000170.1 GCF_002530675.1 Flavobacterium columnare NBRC 100251 = ATCC 23463 | reverse complement strand
TTCCTAGTCTTTGGATTCTTAACGAGTCTAGCGGATAGTAGTGTATCAAACAAGGATTAATGTTTACTTACTGCAAATAAAAATTAAAATATTTGAAAAGGTTATTAGTTTTAAACTCATTTATATCCAATTCAAAACTCTCTTCTCTTAAAAAATTATCTTTAGAATAACCTTTTTCGTTAAGTGCTATATATATTAGATTGTTATTTTTTTTAAAAAGTAAAATTAAATATACATCATGTAAGTTGTTTTTACATGTTACTGATTCTATTGTGAATATACCTTGACTTTTATCTCTGTAATAATTAAATAATATATCGGAAACATAGTTCTTTTGTTCTTGAGTTAGCAACTGTTTTTTTAAATAATTTTTTTCATCCGAAAAATAGTCATCCGTTACGTCCTCTTGATGTTTTGGTATTGCAATAAAAATAGAATCATATTGTTTAAAAGGAAATAGATTCAACCTAATGTTTGCTGGAATATTAAACATTTTAAAAGTTTTTGTGCTTTTAAAGTTTGTAGGAAATTTAAATTTATCATTCTTTTTAAATAGTATTTTATTATGCAATTTTTTATATTCCTTTTTACAATATTTTGATTGAATTGAATTTAAGTTTTGACTAAAAACATAGCTTATATTAATCGTTAATAAGCTTATTATGATAATTTTTTTTAATTTCATTTTTCCAATTTTTATATTCAATTTCATTACTGTTTTTTAAAAACCAATTTTTAACTTTTTTTGAATAATACAGTATTACATATATATAATCTTGACCTTTTGTATAAAAATTTCTCTCTATTAGTTTATAAGGAGTTTTACCAGTGCCTTTTAAAACCAAATCTTTATTTGTAATAACAACTTTTTTTTCTGCTGTATCAAAATATTTCCAACCCAGTTTGTTATCCCATGAGTCTGTTAACGGTATATTTAATATTGAACCAACACCTGAAACATCGATACCTTGATATTTGTATGTAATTGAATACCCAATAGTAGTTAAATTAGTATTTCCAAAAATTTTTATTTTTTTTTCTGTTAAATTGCCTAATGCTTTCAGAGTTTCATCAGTATCGGCCTCATCACAGGCGATTGAGAAATAATTCCCATTATCTGAAATAGATGAAATCATTTTTTTTAAATATAAATATCCTATAAAATATTTCCTTTCAATACCATTTTTATAAAGAAATTTAGAACGTTCATGCATAATATCTGCGACTATTTCAATATCTAAAGATTTTTCATCATTTGATAATGCATCAAATACATTAGGAATATATTCGCAAATCATCTTCTCGTTTAGTTTGATTTTTTCTATATCATTAGTAATTATTGATGAATACAAACCACCATGATGAATCAAAGCAATATTATTAATTTCTTCAAATTCATTTAATATATTTTTTAAATCACTAATATGATTCAAGCGTCTAATTTCCCAATTAAATTGTATTGTGTCTGAAAATTGAGTATATGATAGATTTTCAAAACAAATTAAAATGTTTGTTTTAAGTTTTACATTTAATTCTTTATTTTGAAATTTCTTACTGTCTTCAATTTGTGAAAAATAAAATTTGATTTTACCCATATTTATATCAAATTTAAATAGATATTTTGAACTAAAACTTCTCCTTTTTCATCAACTTTACCATTTATAAAAATATCATCATTATTAAAAGTATTCTTTATTGAAATTTTAATAATTTCATCTTTTTTATAGTTTCTTGTTTTAACTAAAATGGATACTTTGTCACCAATTTCAATTAATTTTTCATTTGAAGTATTTGGTATCCATTCAGCACTTAATATTTGTTTCATATTTGAGTCTTCCTCAATTTCTAAATCTTTACGATGAACACCCCCTTTTGCATTTAAAAAAACTTTATTTCCTAAAATTAGACTTATATTTTCATTTGAGTTGATATAATAATTTCCACCTATCATTTTAGTGTATTTTCCTCCAATAATTCTTGTTCTACTCATATTTAAAAAATGTTTGTGTTTTCAGAACTAGTTATGAATATTTTTTTATCAGAATTTTTAAAAATAGATTCGTTGCTTAATATAATTATTGGCTTTTCAGATGTTTCTTTACGTTCGTTTTTTGTTTCACTATGCACATCCCCTTGAATGACCTCTACTAATTTACCCGTTATATGAGTCATCATATCCATTCCTATATACGTGTTTTTTACACCTCCTATACTTTCTGTAGATGTACCACTTATGGTATCATTTTCGTTCAATGCTACCAATTTATACAAATTCCCTCCTATGGTTATCGTAACATCATTACCTACCATTATATTGAAGTTTTTAGGGATATTAAGTGTAGCATTGCCTTGTCCATCAAATTGTAAGTAGTTACCATCTGGGGTGCTTTGTTTCCAGCTTCCCTCAGCATCGTTTGCAAGGGTTTCTATACCGCTACGGGTATGAATGGCTTTTAC
>NZ_PCMX01000017.1 GCF_002530675.1 Flavobacterium columnare NBRC 100251 = ATCC 23463 | reverse complement strand
AAATGTACTTTTGAATAATAAAAAAGATTTTTTAAATTGATTCTAGGGAATATTGAATTTTATTTATAGAAAAAGAGTATCTAAAAAAGTTAAAACTCAATATCTAGTTCGTCACTTCAACGATAGGGGAAATCACATTTTTAGCATTATGTGATTCCTTCCTATGTTCGAAATGAGAAGGTTGTAGCTTTTTTGGGCAACCTCTTTGGTATTATAAACCTCCTTTTAAAAAGGTTTTGATTAAAAGTTAGGGGATAAATTATATTTCTTATAAAAATTATCTAAAGCTTCTACAACTTCATCTTCTGTATCTACAATTTTTATTAAGTTCATGTCTTCAGGATTTGCATTTTTTTGCTTGTCTATCATAACGTTTTTAATCCAATCAAGTAACCCGCTCCAGAATTCTGTTCCAACAAGAATAATTGGGAAACGACCTATTTTTTTTGTCTGAATTAATGTAATGGCTTCAAAAAGTTCATCTAAAGTACCAAATCCGCCAGGCATTACAACAAAGCCTTGGGAATATTTCACAAACATTACCTTGCGAACAAAGAAATAATCAAAATTTAAATTTTTATCTTTATCAATATAAGGATTGTAATGTTGTTCAAAAGGAAGTTCAATATTTAAACCTACTGATATTCCTTCACCACGATGTGCTCCTTTATTACCTGCTTCCATAATACCAGGACCACCACCCGTAATAACGCCATATCCCGCTTTGGTGATTTTATAAGCAATTCTTTCTGCTAATTGATAATATTTATCCTCTGGTTTTGTTCTTGCTGAACCAAAAATAGATACACAAGGCCCTATACGAGCCATGGTTTCGTAACCATTTACGAATTCAGACATGATTTTAAAAATAGCCCAAGAATCGTTTGATCGTATCTCGTTCCAAGTTTTTTGTTTTAGTTTGTCTTGGATTCTTTCGTCTTCATTTGAAAATATTTCTTTCATCTTCTTATTATTGAGAGTCTTTAGGATTGACTCAGTTATTATTAGTATAAATTTTTTAAAAAATCAGCCAACTAAGATAATTCTTTTTTCAAAAACTGTGCGGTATAACTTTTTTTATTTTTAATTATTTCTTCGGGGGTTCCTTTTGCAATAATTTCACCTCCGCCTTTTCCGCCTTCATATCCTACATCTATTATATAATCAGCTAGTTTTATTACATCTAGATTGTGTTCTATGATTAAAACAGTATTGCCTTTATTAACTAATTTATGAATAACTTCCATTAACACGCGAATGTCTTCAAAATGTAAACCTGTAGTAGGTTCATCCATTATATAAAAAGTATTTCCTGTATCCTTTTTTGAAAGTTCTGTAGCTAATTTAATTCGTTGAGCTTCACCTCCTGAGAGGGTTGTACTTTGTTGTCCCAATGTAATATACCCCAATCCTACATCTTGAATTGTTTTAATTTTTCGGTAGATTTTTGGTATGTTTTCAAAGAAATCAACAGCTTCATCTACAGTCATATCTAATACGTCTGAAATAGATTTACCTTTATAACGAATTTCTAAGGTTTCTCTATTAAAACGTTTTCCTTGACATGTTTCGCATTCTACATATACATCAGGTAAAAAACTCATTTCAATAGTACGAACTCCACTTCCTTCACAGGTTTCACAGCGTCCACCAGCCACATTAAAACTAAAACGTCCGGGTTTGTATCCTCTTATCTGTGCTTCTGGGGTTTGTGTGTATAAAGATCGAATTTCTGAAAAAACATCGGTATAAGTAGCAGGATTAGATCTAGGAGTACGGCCTATTGGGCTTTGATCTATATCAATTACTTTGTCAATGTGTTCTAAGCCTTCAATTTTTTTATAGGGTTGTGGTTTTTTTACCGCATTAAAAAAATGGTGATTGAGGATAGGGTAGAGGGTTTCATTAATTAGAGTTGATTTACCCGATCCAGAAACGCCTGTTACACAAATCAATTTGCCTAATGGAAACTCTATAGAAACGTTTTTTAAATTATTGCCCGTTGCACCTGTAAGTTTGATTTTTTTACCATTTCCTTCACGACGTTTTTCAGGAATTTCTATTTTCATTTTACCACTCATGAATTGAGCTGTAATCGTATTTTCTTTTAATAAGTTTTGTGGGGTTCCTTGGCTGATAATTTGCCCGCCATAACGTCCGGCTTTAGGGCCTATGTCTATTACATGATCGGCTCTTTCTATCATATCTTTATCGTGTTCTACAACTAAAACGGAGTTGCCGATATCACGTAATTGTTCTAGGGAGCGAATTAGTTTTTCATTATCTCTTTGGTGCAAACCTATACTCGGTTCATCTAAAATATATAATACGCCTACTAGTTGTGATCCAATTTGTGTAGCCAAACGAATGCGTTGTGCTTCACCACCAGAAAGGGATTTAGAACTTCTACTTAAAGAAAGGTAGTTTAGTCCTACATCTACTAAGAATTGTAAACGAACTTTAATTTCTTTTACTATTTCTGAAGCAATTGTTTTTTGTTTTTCAGTTAAATAATCTTCTAATGTGTTAAACCATTCGCTTAAGTCAGCTATATCTGTATTGGATAGATCTTGGATATTTTTATTATTAATTTTAAAGTATAATGCTTCCTTTTTTAATCGAGAGCCATGGCATTCAGGGCAGCTTACTTCATCCATAAAATCTTTAGCCCAGCGTTTTATAGAGGTAGACTCTGTTTCGTCGTGCTGATTTTTAATAAAATTAGCAATTCCTTCAAATTCAATTTTGTACTCTTTTGTTACACCTGCTGTTTTTGAAGTAATACTAAATTTTTCATTGCCCCCATTTAAAATCATATTCATGGCTTCCGAAGAAATGGTTTCAATTGGGTCAGTTAGTTTAAAGCCAAATTTTTCGCCTATGGTTTCTAATTGTTTGAAGATCCAAGTGGATTTATATTCACCTAGCGCTATAATTCCTCCACTTTTGATGGATATTTTGGAATCTGGAATAATTTTTTTTAGATTAACTTCATTTACAGTTCCTAATCCATTACAACGATCACAAGCTCCCTTAGGCGAGTTGAAAGAAAATAAATTAGGTTCTGGATTTTGATATGAAATTCCAGTAGAAGGACACATTAAGTTTCGACTAAAATATCTGATTTCTCCTGAATCTTGGTCTAAAATGATGAGTACATTTTCTCCATGATACATCGCTGTTTTAATGCTTTCCATTAATCGCTTTTCGCTATCTGAGGATTTGTCTACAGCTAAACGATCAATAACAATTTCAATATCATGGGTTTTGTAACGATCTAATTTCATTCCTGTTACAATGTCTTGAACTTGTCCGTTGACGCGTACTTTTAAGAACCCTTGTTTGGCTATTTGTTGAAATAACTCAGCATAATGTCCTTTACGAGCACGAATAATGGGAGCCAAAATATTGATCCTCTTTTTGTCGAAATTTTGGAGAATCAAGTCCTTGATTTGTTCATCAGAATATGAAACCATTTTTTCGCCAGTATTATAACTATAAGCGTCTCCAGCACGAGCAAAAAGCAAACGAAGAAAATCGTAAATTTCGGTAATAGTCCCTACAGTAGAACGTGGACTTTTGCTTGTTGTTTTTTGTTCAATAGCAATTACAGGGGAAAGACCATCAATTTTGTCTACATCAGGACGCTCTAGTCCGCCTAAAAACTGACGAGCGTAGGCTGAAAAAGTTTCGATATAACGTCGTTGTCCTTCAGCATAAATAGTGTCGAATGCTAACGAAGATTTTCCAGAACCCGATAAACCTGTAATAACAACTAATTTTTCACGAGGTATGGTAATATCAATATTTTTTAAGTTGTGTGCACGAGCACCTATAATTTCAATAGTTTCCTCTGTATGTTGCATAATTTAAAGCAAAACACAAAGGTAGTTTTTTTGGGTTAAATAAGAGATGTAATAACTTTTTAAAATTTGTTAAAGAATTTTGTGAAATAAAAGGGGATCTTTTTAAATCAGACTTGATCCTAAATAATAATTCAAAAATAGAAGGTATAAAAAAAGCCCACTGTTGTGAGCTTTGTGACCTCGACAGGATTCAAACCTGTAACCTTCTGAGCCGTAATCAGATGCGCTATTCAGTTGCGCCACGAGGCCATTATAAGTATTTATTTAGTTTTGTGACCTCGACAGGATTCAAACCTGTAACCTTCTGAGCCGTAATCAGATGCGCTATTCAGTTGCGCCACGAGGCCATTAAATGAATCAGTTTGTATATTAACTTCCTGATTGCGGGTGCAAATATAGAAACTTTTCTTTATCTTGCAAATAAAAAATTGTAAAAAAATGAGTTTAAACCAGTATTTCCGTGATATTCAAGACTTTCCGAAGGAAGGAATTTTGTTTAAAGATATAACACCGCTATTATTAAGCCCCTCTGCAAGGCATGAAGTCTTAGAAAAACTCTTGTCTGAGTTAAAAAATATTCGAATAGATAAAGTAGTAGGAATAGAATCTAGAGGTTTTTTCTTCGGAATGTTGTTAGCTCAGGAATTAAACGTAGGTTTTGTTCCTGTAAGAAAGAAAAATAAACTGCCTTATAAGACTATTTCGGCTAGTTATGAGTTGGAATATGGAGAAGATGTTTTGGAAATGCACATAGATGCTATTCAAAAAGGAGAAAAAGTATTAATTCATGACGATGTGTTAGCAACGGGAGGTACTGCTAAAGCCGTGTGTGAATTAGTAGAAAAATTAGGAGGTGAGATTGTTCAATGTAATTTTCTTATGGAATTAACTTTTTTAAATGGTCGTAAAAAATTAGAGGGAAAACCTCTGTTTTCTGCGGTTACTTATTAGAAAGAGCTCTAGTTGTTACGTAATAACGGTATGCTAATATTGCTAATTGCCATTTCTTTGCTTTGGCAGGATCAAGTTGCTGTTTACTAAAACTAGGTAAGATGATTTTGTTGATTTTTGCTAAAATTTTGTACATATTTTTTTGTGCGAAAATAATCAAAAAATGAGAAGTATTACTTAGAGTTTGTTAAAAACAATTACAGTTTGAATTTTAGCTTTTTAAAATTGCTACAACCAACAAAAAGGAGATTTGAACCCAGGTTGCGCGTTAGAAATTTAGTACAGATAAAAAGGACTTTGAATCTAAAAAAGTACTCCATTTTTAGTCTTCAATAGTAAAAACAAAGTTGCAGTAATAAAAATTGTGCATTTTTAATTACTTTGTCCTTTTCCTCTTCATCACAAAATCTAAGGCATAATCTGGGTTGAAAAAAGCGAACAGATGAAACAAATTACTATACTGATGATGTCACTTCGATAATAGGAAAAACTAACAAACTAGATGTTGATTTATTCCTTTTTAGCCTCCCCCTTTGGCTGTTGAGGGAGTTACTAAAACTAGTTTGTTATTGAATTTAAAAGTCAACTAAAATTTGATTTCGTGTTAAATCCTCTAGGGTTTCATGTTGGCGTATAAGATGCGCTTTTTGATCTTTCCATAATACCTCGGCAGGTTTAAAACGGGAATTGTAGTTAGATGCCATTGAAAATCCATAAGCACCTGCATTTTTAAAAGCTAGAATATCACCTTCCTTAATTTCTGCTATCTTTTTGTTGGTGGCAAAAGTGTCTGTTTCGCAAATGTATCCTACTACGGTGTAGAAACGTTCTTTTCCTTTGGGATTTGAAATGTTTATGATTTGATGTTCAGATCCGTACAACATTGGTCGTATTAGGTGGTTGAAACCAGAGTCAACTCCTGCAAAAACGGTAGAAGTAGTTTGTTTGACTACATTTACTTTTGTTAAGAAAATCCCAGCTTCGCTAACTAAAAATTTGCCTGGTTCAAACATTAAGGTTAATTCTCTTCCGTATTCTTTTTCAAAATGATTAAATCGTTTGCTTAATTTTTTACCTAATTCTTCAATGTCAGTTTCAATATCTCCTTTTTTATAAGATACTTTAAAACCACTTCCGAAGTCTATAAAATCTAATTGAGTGAAGTTTTTGGCAGTTTCAAATAATATTTCGGTTGCTTCTAAGAAAACTTCAATATCCAAAATATCGGAACCTGTGTGCATGTGTAATCCGTTAATGTGCATGTCTGTATTTTTGACAATTCGTAAGATGTGAGGAAGCTGATGTATAGATATGCCAAATTTACTGTCAATATGTCCAACGGAAATATTGGCATTTCCTCCAGCCATGATATGAGGGTTTATGCGTATACATACGGGGATATTAGGATGTTTATTGCCAAATTGTTCTAAAATAGATAAATTGTCGATATTAATTTGAACTCCTAATTCAGAGGCATTTTCTATTTCTTGTAAAGAAACGCCATTGGGTGTAAAGATTATTTTGTTAGGGGTAAAGCCTGCTAATAAACCAAGCTGTACTTCTTGTAAAGAAACAGTGTCTAATCCTGAGTTTAGTTTATTGAATAGTTTTAAAATAGAAAGATTAGATAATGCTTTAACTGCGTAATTTATTTGAAGCTTTTGAACCTTGGTGAAAGCATTTTTTAATCGATTGTACTGATTTTCAATTTTTTCTGCATGATAGACATATACAGGTGCTCCGTATAATTGTTCGATTTGTAATAAATTAGTTTCTTCCATTTTTAAAATTTTGATAAAAATAAAAAGTTCTTTTTTTTGGATAAAATAAATTAAGAATTAAAATAAAATAACAACAAAATGTTTTGTTTGTAACACTTTAAATTAAAAGATTGCTTGAAATCTACAGGGGTTTAAAAAATCTAAAACAAGTAATAATATTATTTCATTACTTTAAATAAAAGTTAGATGGAATTCTATTTTTCTTTTGAAAATTATTATTTTTGTGCCACTTTATAAAAGTCAAAAGAAATATTATGAATTTACACGAATATCAAGGGAAACAGATATTAGCAAGCTACGGAGTACGTGTTCAGCGTGGTTATGTAGCAAACAATGCTGAAGAAGCGGTTGCTAAGGCAAAACAACTTACAGATGAAACAGGTACAGGATGGCATGTGATTAAGGCACAAATACATGCTGGTGGTCGTGGTAAAGGTGGTGGTGTTAAGTTGGCTAAAAACTTAGATCAAGTAAAAGAATTAGCAGGTCAAATCATTGGAATGGATTTGATAACTCCTCAGACACCTCCAACTGGAAAAAGAGTTCATAAAGTTTTAGTGGCAGAAGATGTGTACTATCCAGGTGAGAGTGAAACAAAAGAGTTTTATATGTCTGTATTGTTAAACAGAGGAACAGGTCGTAATATGATCATGTATTCTACTGAAGGAGGTATGGATATTGAAGAAGTAGCAGAGCACACACCAGATAAAATCTTTACAGAAGAAATAGATCCAGCTGTTGGTTTACAAGGTTTTCAAGCTAGAAAAATTGCATTTAACTTAGGATTATCAGGTGAAGCATTTAAAGAAATGGTGAAATTCGTTGATGCTTTATACAAAGCATACGTTGGATCTGATTCTTCTATGTTTGAAATCAATCCTGTTTTAAAAACTTCAGACAATAAAATTATGGCTGTAGATGCAAAAGTATCTTTAGATGACAATGCGTTATACCGTCATGCAGATTTAGCTGAAATGCGCGATATTACAGAAGAACGCCCAATTGAAGTAGAAGCTAAAGAAGCCGGTTTAAATTACGTAGATTTAGATGGTACTGTAGGTTGTATGGTAAATGGTGCAGGTTTAGCTATGGCTACTATGGATTTAATTAAGTATGCAGGTTATGAGCCAGCAAACTTCTTAGACGTGGGAGGTACAGCAGATGCTAAACGTGTAGAAACAGCTTTTCGTATTATATTAAAAGATCCAAATGTAAAAGCAATTTTAATTAACATCTTTGGTGGTATTGTTCGTTGTGATCGTGTAGCACAAGGA
This sequence comes from Flavobacterium columnare NBRC 100251 = ATCC 23463, assembly GCF_002530675.1. Lineage (GTDB taxonomy): Bacteria > Bacteroidota > Bacteroidia > Flavobacteriales > Flavobacteriaceae > Flavobacterium > Flavobacterium columnare. Next base: position 352 of record NZ_PCMX01000017.1, on the reverse strand, counting down.
GTAGTAGATGCTTATAAAAATATGGGAGATGCTATTAATGTTCCTATTATTGTGCGTTTACAAGGAACGAATGCTGAAATAGCAAAAGAATTAATTGATAATTCAGGTATGCCAATTTTATCAGCAGTTCAATTCCAAGAAGCAGCTGATCAAGTAAAAGTAGCTTTATCTTAATAAAGTTTAGTTACCTTATAATAATAAAAAACCCAAAACGGCAACTAGCTGTCTTGGGTTTTTTTATTATAGAAAGGTTCTTGCTTAAATATTCTTATAATATTTGATTAATATTTCTAAAAAGGTTGATCTAGATTATGCGTCAGTCTTTTGTGATTAAGATTAAAAGAACAAAGAA
>NZ_PCMX01000169.1 GCF_002530675.1 Flavobacterium columnare NBRC 100251 = ATCC 23463 | reverse complement strand
ATACATTAATAATCGGTTAATTTCTTCACCGATTACTCCCGATTTACCGATTAACTCTTGTGTGCTTTCTATTAGTTTTTCTTGACTTAAAAATTCCTTTGCTTCTTTGATTTCTTTTTCTGTGAGTACTTTTACTTGTTTTTCGTAGAGTTTGCCTTGTTCTGCTACTTCTTGTAATCTAAATTGTTCTAATTCATTTGTAAGTTGGTCTAAATCTCGTCTTACTATGGTGGTGCCTATTTCTAGTCGTTCGGCTACTTTTCTAGTGAGTTTTTCTATACTGGTGTCGTTGTACAAATCAATATTCTGTCTTAATACTTGCTCCGACTTTTGTTTGCTTATTCCTAATGTGACTCGTAACGCTTCTAAATTATTGAACCTGATACCTCCTAGAATAGAGATTTTAAGGTGTTTGGTTTCGTAGAGGTAGTGGTTGGGGTTGGAGGTGTTGAGATTGTTCATAAGTTTTAAATAATCATATTTGACTACAAATATATATTTTTTGTTTATAATAAAATATGTTTTTTGTCAAAAAAATTATCCAACATATAATTTATGCTTATAAAAATGTATTTTTGTAAAGCATTTTAAGCATATAAAACATTATACAGTACACTTATGTCGTTTGGAGATAACTTAAAAAAAGCTCGTATAGAAAGGAATATTTCGCAAGGAGATTTAGCAAAACTTATTGAAGTTCACGCAACCCATATTTCACGTTATGAGCGTAATTTAACCGCTCCAACTATTGAAGTTGCTAAAAGGATAGCCGATGCCTTAAACGTAACTACAGACTATTTAATTTATGGCTCTAGTGAACAAATTATAAACGACAAACTAAAAGACGAGGAACTATTACAGCTTTTTAATAAAATCCAGTTTCTAAAACCTGAAGAAATTACCAGCGTTAAAACAATGCTTAAAGCCTTTGTGTTTCAAAAAGACATTCAAAAACAACTTTCTTGAAAATTATTTTTTGCCTTAAAACATATATTTTTACTCTCATAAATATGTATTTTAAGTTATAAACACGATAACTACAACCCACAAAAAAACACGCTTACGGGCGTGTTTTTTTTAGTTTATTCTGCATTAAAAATTTATTTTGATTTTAAAAGACCTATAACTTTTGGATAATTTTTTTCTAAATCATTTTTGTTTTTATCACTAGCATCAACACCTACTTCTATATATTGATAAACATTTTTAATAGTTTTATCATCCATTTTACCTAAAATTTTGGCGAAATTCTCATCCCCAAGTTTTTTAATTAATAAAAACAAAACATACCCGTGGTCATATCCTCCTGCATCGTTAATGTAATCTATTTTTAAAAAATTTGATAACGAGATACTATCATTTTCATATGCTTTATTGAGATTAATTATATACTCATCATATCTGTCTCCCAATGCTATCTCTAAATTATTTGAGATAGGTATTTTAGGCTGTTGTTGACAACTTAAATACAAACAACAAACCAATATACATACAGTTTTTCTCATCTTATTTTTTTGTTTTCTTTTTATCAGCAGGCTTTGGAGGAGCAGGTTTTTCATCTATCACTTCTAATGTTCCATATTTAATTTGAGTAGTAAAAGGAACATATTTTTGTTTACCTCTTCTATCTGGAACTTCTTCGGTTTTAGTATTATTTATTGCCTGATTAACAATATTCCATTCTTCAGCTCTTTCTTCCACAGTCATACTAGGGTCATCCTTACACAAAGTTACACAGCCCCAACTTACTCTACCTGGATGTAAATTATAACCATTTCTTTTTTCTCCATCAGAATTTAGTTCTCCTGGTCTGTCATCAACTTTGTCATATTGACTTGCATCTTGAGGGTCTAAAACAAAAAACGATGAGTGATTTGGATCTGTATTTCCTTTATTTTCTAGTATATTATAAATTCCCGTTGAGATTGGTTTCTCTTTTGGTCTTTGTGGGTCATTCTGTATTATTGTACTTTGTTGACCTTCATCGGAAGAATGTCCGCCTGTAAATACGTTTTCAACTCTAATGCCATAATTATACTTTGATTTTTCTTTAATACTTAGTTTGGCATATGTTGAAGCACTGACGAATTTATACGCTAATTTACTATTGATTTTACTTAAATTTGGAATAATAGCTAATGTACTAGTTGCCTTATTGTATACAATATAAGCTTCTAATCCATCTAAATCTATAGCTTGTATTGGCGTGTTACTTGCAAACTGATAAGGTGTTAGCATTGGAAATTTTCTAGTCAAAGGATCAACATTAAAAAACCTTCCAATTCTCGGATTGTACATACGCATTCCATAATCTTGGAAGTTCCCTTCTCCCATTATTTCATCGTCATCTTCTTTACCATTAAATCCGTATCTATACTGATTACTAGCACCGTGGCGGTTTGGAATGAGCGAGCCGAAAGGGTAATACTTTATGCG
>NZ_PCMX01000168.1 GCF_002530675.1 Flavobacterium columnare NBRC 100251 = ATCC 23463 | reverse complement strand
GATACTTTCCCCGAATTTACTATTTTTTTTTAATTTAATTTAAAAAAATTAAGATTTTGGAGGTTTAATAGGAACCAAATCATCTCCTGTTCCTTCTACAGGTATGATCCTTTCAATACTTGTAGAATCTGCAAATTGTAATAACCTGCTTTCTTTTTTAATTTCCATTTCTTTTGTATTTGCTGTATTTAAATTTTCTTTTTCACAAGAGATTATAGTAAAACCTACCGTATTTAGAACTGCAATTAATATTATTTTTTTCATACTTTTTTAATTAATTTTTGACATATTTGTGGCTATTCGAAATAAGTTTTCGAATTTTTTACCACCTAGTTTTAATGCTTATGGCACCATCTTGGGAAGTGAAGTGGGCTATATCAGAAAGTTTTTTATGTACTCCCCAAGACAGAAAATACGAACGGATTAGTCTCACTTTTTTAGAAGTAGTTTTGTACATTTGTTCTTATCGCGAAATAGAACAAGAACTAATTCTGAGGCAAAGGTGTGTTGATTTTACTAGGGGTTTGTAAAGAAATTCCAATAATTCCAAAGGATTCCGATAGTTCTAAATAATTCCGTATAATGCTTATGAAAAACATTACTTATAAAGATTATATTACAGAAATAAAAGCTCAATATGAAGTTGAAAAAAAGGGTATTTATGCGAGTTACTTATCAAAACCATCACCAGCTTTACTAAATGATTTTTGTAAAATTTTAAAGCAAAAAGGATTGTCTCAAAAAGATTCAATGATTCTTGAAACATTTTACAATTTACCCAATTTTGATGTAGATAAATTTCGCCCGATATGTAATTTTTTTAAAGGAAAGACATCGGCTCCTAATCAAGATATTTTAGATGTAATGGCCTTATTAGTAAATTTACAACCTAGACCTTTAGGAGACTTTTTGAAATCCAAACACAATCCACCTAAAAATCATGCAATTGACAAAACTGGATCTTCAGTTGTTTTATCTAATAAGCCTATGGATCTTTTACCTAAAAAAATGATTTCTTCTAGTCGTAACAGGCTTTTAATCCTTATATGCTTATTTTTGTGTTTATCAATTATTGTGTATTGGAATTTTAAAAGGGAAAATTCTTGTCTAGAATGGCAAAATAACCGTTATATTAAAGTTGCTTGTAATAAAGAAATAAATGGTTTTGCTGAACTAAATACAAAGGTTCCGTATAATGAAAGATTGCTTTTATTACGCAGAATAATACCTAACGATACAATTACTTATTTTAAAAATGGTAAGGCCGTTATTTGGTATTGTAAGATGGATGAAGATCATATTGAACTTTTCAATCAACCGGGTCATCATCCTGTTACCAATAAGCCTTTGAAGGCTAT
>NZ_PCMX01000167.1 GCF_002530675.1 Flavobacterium columnare NBRC 100251 = ATCC 23463 | reverse complement strand
ATTATTGAAGATTTAGACGGTTTAAAAGAAGATGCACTATATGCCTTGCGAGAATTTATAAGCAATCAAGTATTAAGAAGTTCGGTAACGATAAAAGACAAAAAAGGAAACAATAAAAGCAGTCATAAAATAGTAAAAGGTCAGTTCTCTAGTTTATCGGCAACAACCAAAGGCGAAACCTACGAAGACAATATGAGCAGAAGTTTTTTAATAGCCGTCGATGAAAGCAAAGAACAAACCACAAGAATTATAGATTATCAAAACAAACGCAATGCAGGAGAAATAGATCCAAACCAAAGCCAAAAAGCAATCAATTTTATCCAACAAATCATCAGAAATTTAAAGGTTTACGAGGTTATAAATCCTTATGCAACACAATTACATCTACCCGAAAAAGTACATAAAATAAGAAGATTAAACGAAATGTATCAAGCCGTAATCAAACAAGTAACGTTCCTAAATCAATATCAAAGAAAACTAACCAATAACAATCAACTAATAACCGAAATCGAAGACATAGAACAAGCAACCGAAGTACTTTTTGAAAGTATCATTTTAAAAGTTGATGAACTCGATGGAAGTTT
>NZ_PCMX01000166.1 GCF_002530675.1 Flavobacterium columnare NBRC 100251 = ATCC 23463 | reverse complement strand
GTTTTTTTTAAAATATAAATAATGCTTTTTTAGTAAAAAAATAAGTGAATAAAGACCACCTTATAAAATTAGCCCATACTAAAATGCCTTTCGGAAAATACGAAGGACGTTATTTAATTGATTTACCAGAACATTATATAGTTTGGTACAAACAAAAGGGATTTCCTAATGGTATGTTAGGTCAACAACTAGAATTAGTGTATGAGCTTAAACTCAATGGACTTGAAGAGTTGGTGCGTAATATTCGGCAAAATTTTCCCAAAAAATAAATTGGAGTTTCAAAGATCTAAAGAATTTTATTTACTGAAATTCAAAATTGAAATTACTATTCAAATTTATTTGCTTTTTGTGATTTCTAAATTGGAATTTCATTCTAAATAATTGTATTTTTGCGCGGTTTTAAACAACAATACAACAACACAACACAATGAATCAAACAAAGTATATTTTTGTTACAGGAGGGGTAACTTCTTCTTTAGGTAAAGGAATTATAGCAGCTTCATTAGCAAAATTATTGCAGGCAAGAGGGTATAGAACCACTATTCAAAAATTTGATCCTTATATTAATGTAGATCCAGGTACATTAAATCCGTATGAACACGGGGAATGTTATGTAACAGACGATGGTGCTGAAACGGATTTAGATTTAGGTCATTATGAACGTTTTTTAAACGTACCTACATCACAAGCTAATAACGTTACTACAGGTAGAGTTTATCTATCAGTTATTGAAAAAGAAAGGCGTGGCGAATTTTTAGGAAAAACGGTACAGGTTGTACCTCATATCACTAACGAGATCAAAGAACGTATGCAACTACTAGGTAAAAGTGGTGAATATGATATTGTTATTACAGAAATTGGTGGAACTGTAGGAGATATAGAATCGTTACCCTATATAGAATCAGTCCGTCAATTGTTGTGGGAATTGGGTGATAATAATGGCATCGTTATACACCTTACGTTAGTCCCCTTTTTATCGGCAGCAGGAGAACTGAAGACTAAACCAACACAGCATTCAGTAAAAACATTAATGGAAAGCGGTATAAAAGCTGATATTTTAGTTTGTAGAACAGAACACGAGTTAACTTCTGATATGCGACAAAAGTTGGCTTTATTTTGTAATGTAAAAAAAGAAGCCGTTATTCAGTCTATAGATGCGTCTACTATTTATGACGTGCCAAACTTAATGTTAGAAGAAGGGTTAGATCGTGTAGCGTTAAAAAGGTTAAATTTACCTGAAAAAAATACGCCCGATTTAAAACAATGGAATGAATTTTTACACCGTTTAAAAAATCCAAAGCATCAAGTAAATATTGGTCTAGTAGGAAAATATGTAGAATTACAAGATTCCTATAAGTCAATCTTAGAAGCTTTTATTCATGCGGGAGCAAAAAATGAAACCAAAGTAAATGTTATTTCTATTCATTCAGAATATTTAGATGCTAAATCAGCGGAAACTCAATTAAAGGGGTTAGACGGAATATTAGTAGCACCTGGGTTTGGCGAACGAGGAATAGAAGGAAAAATAGAAACCGTTCGATACGCTCGCGAAAATAAAATACCTTTCTTCGGAATTTGTTTAGGAATGCAGATGGCCGTTATAGAATATGGTCGTAATGTATTAGGTTTGAAAGATGCTAATTCTACAGAAATGAACAAAGGAACTTCAGCTCCTGTTATTAACTTAATGGAAGAACAAAAGAGCATAACAGATAAAGGTGGAACAATGCGTTTAGGAGCGTGGAAATGCCAGTTGAAAGAAGGATCCTTAGCTAAAAATATTTATGGCGTAACTGACATTTTAGAGCGCCATCGACATAGATATGAATTTAATAGTGATTACCTAGAAGCAATGGAAAACGCAGGTTTAAAAGCTTCTGGTGTAAATCCAGATACAGGTTTGGTAGAAGTAGTTGAATTAGAAAATCACCCATTTTTTATAGGAGTACAATACCACCCAGAATATAAAAGTACAGTAGCTAATCCGCATCCTATTTTTGTTAAGTTTGTGGAGGCTACCGTGAAAAATAAAATTAATTAGTTTAAAATAAAATGTTTGATGTTTAAGTGGTTTTCAAACATTAAACTTTCCGAATTTTAAACGCTGAACTAAAAAGGAAATGGAAGAAAAAAAGTTAGACCTTAATTCGATTATCGGATTTACGTTAATTTTCGGGATTATGATGTGGATAATGTATAAAAATCAACCCACACAAGCCGAAATTGATGCTGAAAAAGCTAAAAAAGAAAAAATAGTAAAAGCTAAGAAAACACTAGTTAAAACAACAGATTTAGCCTCTGTAGTAGGTGATTCTACAAAAGTAACAGCGGCTCTAAAAGCTACATTGGGAAGTTTTGCTTATTCAGCAACCTTGCCTTCAGCAAAAGAGGAATTTACAACTTTAGAAAACGAACTAATACGTTTAAAAATTGCTAACAAAGGAGGGTATATTGTAGATGCAACCTTGAAAAACTTTAAATCAATAGATGAAAAAGGACCGTTAGTACAGTTAATAAAAAATAATAATGCACAGTTTAATCTAGCTTTTCAAACAAAAGAAGGAAAGAATTTAAATACGAAGGATTTGTTTTTCGAACCTACTTTATCAAAAGTAGGGGGCAATCAAGTACTTTCAATGCGTTTGAAAACAGCTCAAAATGCGTATTTAGAGTATAAATATGTATTAAAACCTAATGATTATATGTTAGATTTTGATGTGCGATCGCAAGGTTTAGCTACGGTGTTTAACACTTCAGTTCCTGCTAACCTAATTTGGGATCTAAAAACCTACCGAAATGAAAAAAGTGTAAGTTATGAAAACCGTTACACAGAAGTAGTTTATGAGTATGAAGAAGGAAAAGACAATTATTTAAACCAATCAGATGAAGAAGAACAAGTTTCAAATTTAACTTATGTAGCTTTTAAGCAACACTTTTTTTCATCTATTTTATTAACCAAAACACCTGTTAAAGTAGCCAAACTATCAACTCAAAATCTAGTAAAAGATGCTGCTGTAGATACTACTTTTACTAAAAAGTTTGGAGCTATTTTACCCCTAGCTTATACAAATGGTGAATTAGATTATAAAATGAACTGGTATTATGGTCCTTCAGATTATAAGATTTTAAATGCTTATGACCGTAATTTAGATGAAATCATTCCATTAGGATGGGGGATTTTTGGTTGGATCAATAAATTTATTTTTGTTCCATTATTTGGGTTAATGAGTACTTTTTTACCTTATGGAATTGCTATTATTCTATTTACAGTATTAATTAAGTTGACTATGTCTCCATTTACTTATAAATCATTCTTGTCACAAGCTAAAATGAAAGTATTGCGTCCAGAAATGAATGAAATAAATGAGAAGTTTTCTAAAGATCCAATGAAAAAGCAACAGGAAACGATGAAACTTTATAACAAAGCAGGCGTTAATCCTATGGCAGGATGTATCCCAGCTTTAATCCAGTTGCCTTTTATGTATGCTTCTTTCCAGTTTTTCCCGTCAGCTATTCAATTAAGACAACAAGGATTTTTATGGGCAAAAGACCTATCATCGTATGACTTAATAGCCAAGTTACCATTTAATGTTCCTTTATATGGAGATCATATCAGTTTGTTCCCTATTTTAGCTGCTATTGCTATTTTCTTTTATATGAAATACACAACAGGAGATCAAGCTATGTCAGCACCACCACAAGAAGGTATGCCTGATATGGCAGGAATCATGAAAATGATGATTTGGATTTCACCTATTATGATGTTGATTTTCTTTAATAATTATGGTTCAGGTTTGAGTTTGTACAACTTATTTTCAAACTTAATGACTTTAGGATTGATGTTTTATA
>NZ_PCMX01000165.1 GCF_002530675.1 Flavobacterium columnare NBRC 100251 = ATCC 23463 | reverse complement strand
CGCATAAAGTATTACCCTTTCGGCTCCTTGGTTCCAAACCGCCACGGCTCAAGCACAGCCTACCGTTACGGCTTCCAAGGGCAAGAAAAAGATGATGAAATTAAAGGCGAAGGAAATTCTTTGAATTATACTTTTAGAATGCACGACCCGAGGGTGGGACGTTTTTTTGCTGTTGACCCGTTGACACATCAATATCCTTGGTATTCACCATACCAATTTAGTGGGAATAAGCCAATTCAATTTATTGAAAGAGAAGGAATGGAGGAAATGAGTCCTCCAATTTCAGGAGACATAGATATTATTTATGAAATATTTGCTCCTGCAAAAGATGGTGTTAGAAATATAATTTGGCTACCTCTTTTAAGAGCGGTACAAAGTGATGAACAAGAAGGAAAACAACTTAGAGAAGCTCTTACTCAACTAGGTTTTGAAAAAGAGCTTCATTCAGGTATTTCGAATGTACAGCTAGCCAATTCATTTGATTTAAGGTCACATTCTGCAGGAAATACTGGAGTTATACCAGAGGAAGGTGTAGGTAAGAGGTTGTTGACTTTTGTTGGTGATGCTTTAGACGTAGCTAGTGTTATGCCTACAAAGAGTGGTGTTTTCTTAGCTGTTAAAACAGGTATAGGTGCAAATTCTATTTCTTCTATATTAAGAGGCTTAAAAATTAGTTCTAGAACAGCTGAAATATTACAAACTTTTAGAGATGTTGGAGGGCAAGGAACTTTTAGGAAAGTAGAAGCTGAAGGAATGGCGATTTTTGAAGAAACTTTCAAAACAACAGTTAGAGCTCTTGATAATATTAAAGACTCTAAAAAGGCTGGTGATTTTATTGTTAATTCTGGTAAATATGCTGGTAAATCTGTCGATTTAGTTAGTGCAGTAAATAACAAAAACTTCAATATTAAAAAATTTATAGCTTCTGTTGATGCTCATTACAAAAAAGATGGTGTTGATTTAGTTAATATAGATATTAGAGCTTTAGGAAACGAAGCCAAAGAAATTGTAAGGAAACACATTGGAGGATTAAGTAAGGAAAATAAAGCTAGAACTATACTAACGGAAAGATATGTCAAATAGTATTATTACATACGGGGAAAAGAAAATAAACACAAAGGATTTCGTCTTATTTGTTGCATTAGCATTTTTTTTAGGAAATTTAAAAAGAGATTCTTTGCCAGAATGGTTCAATAGATATTTGGAAGAGGTTATTGATGTTGTGTTAGATGTTAAGCCAATAGGTTGGGCATATTTAGATTTAGAGGAATATTTTGAAACAAATGAAAAAAAAATATTTTTTATAAATTTAATAAATGGTTATATACAAAATCTTAATGAAAAAGGTATAGATAGGATTGAAGCTCATTATATTAATAATTTATTGCATTTAGAAGATATTGAAAAATTAGACAATAATTTTTATTTAGAGATCAAACCGATTAAAGAGTGTTTACAAAATATTATTTTTTTACTAGATGATAATAAAACTGCTAAACCCTCGTAGTTGCGGAAATGAACCTGATCGCTCGGATATGCCCCCGATCGATCGGATATAACACAAAGTGAGTCTCAACGCAAAGGTTACCAGATGTCGCGGATATGACAGAAAGTGATATGCGCAATCTTGGCTCAACGCAAACGTTAGCGCAGAATTGCATTCTGTGCCCGCAACAGTGATTAAAAAATAAAACACGCTTTAGGGCGTGTTTTTTTGTGGGTTGTAGTAAAGAAATAAAACGATTATTTTAAGATGGACTGAATTTTAGTTTTGGCAATAAAGGCATCAATGGTAGCGAAGATATGTTTTTTAGTTTCTTGTAATAGTTAATATTTAA
>NZ_PCMX01000164.1 GCF_002530675.1 Flavobacterium columnare NBRC 100251 = ATCC 23463 | reverse complement strand
ATTTCTGTCTGGAAATATTATTAAAGAGCATTACTTCGATCTTCTTAATTGTAAAGAAGTAATTTATACTGGAACTTGGAATAAAACTAATAATTCAGGTGTAATAACATATACAGATGATCCAACAAACGTTAATTTTGAAATTTTAGAACTAACAAGTACAACTCTAAAAATGAAATATGTACGTTTTGGAGTTACATCTTTGTTTGTTTATACAAGAATTCAGTAACAAAAAAACCGAACGGCTAACAGCAGTTTGCGGAAATGGCGGGTTTTGGGCTTAATTTGAAGTTGGTTTTGTACTTGTAAAGTTAGTGAAAAATCGAAAGTTTAGGCTTCCTTAATCCGCCACTTCTGCAAGCTGCGAAACGTTATCGGCTATTTTACCGAACTGCATACCGACAGACAAAATTACATAAAAAAGAAGGAAAGTCCTCCAAAAATAACTAAATTTAATTACCTTTGCAAAATAATTTCTAACAGACAAATTAAATGGCAAACGAAAAGAAAACAGAGAGAATTGTTTACTCTCATTTTGAGAAATCAAGTGATATTATTCACATTGAAGAACAGTCGTCTGACATTTCTAAAATTGACAAATTACTCAAAAGTGCTTCAAAAAAAGGCACAGGAAAAGGACGACCAGAATTTTTGATAACTTATAACAAAAATGCTGATTTACTTATAGTTATTGAATGTAAAGCAGAAATCACAAAACATGAAAGTCCGAACAGAGACAAATTCGCAGAATTTGCTGTTGATGGTGTTTTATTGTATGCTTCATACTTATCAAAAGACTTTGATGTTTTGGCTATTGCAGTAAGTGGCGAAACAAAACAACATTTAAAAGTTTCGCATTTTTTGCATTTAAAGAATGAACGAAAAGCAACAGAAATATTTGGCGACAAACTATTATCTGCACAAGATTATTTAGACGGATATTTAAAAAGTCCTGAAAAGTTTAGACAAGATTACAACACACTTTTAGAATTTACCAAAAAACTAAACGAAAAACTTCACACTTACAAAATCCTTGAAAGCCAAAGAAGTTTATTGATAAGTTGTATTCTAATTGCATTAGAAGATGATGCTTTTAAAACTTCATATACAAAAAAAACAACACCAAAAAGTTTAGCCGATTTCCTTACAAAAACAGTCTCTGAAAAGTTGGAAGAAGCCAACATTTCAGGTAAGAAATTAGAAAACTTAAATATTCAATTTGGGTTTATCAAAACCGATACTTCACTTTCCACAAAAGACAAAGTATTAAAAGAATTAATTGATGAAATTGATGAAAATATAAATCAATTTATTAAAACTCACGAATACTTTGACGTTTTAGGACAGTTGTACATTGAATTTTTGCGTTATGCAAACAGCGACAAAGGTTTAGGGATTGTTTTAACACCACCACATATCACAGAATTATTTGCAGAATTAGCCCAAGTAAATAAAAATTCTATTGCGTTTGACAACTGCACTGGAACGGGTGGATTTTTAATTTCAGCAATGAAAAAAATGATAGAAGATGCAAAAGGCGACACCAAAAAAATTGCAGAAATTAAATCAAAACAACTTTTAGGAGTAGAATATCAAGCACATATTTTTGCATTGGCTGTATCAAATATGTATATTCACCAAGATGGCAAAACCAATATAATGAATGGAAGTTGCTTTGAAGAAGATATTATCAATGAAGTAAAATCAAAAAAACCCACTGTTGGTTTTTTAAATCCACCTTACAAATCAGACAAGAAAAATGACACAGATGAATTAGAATTTATTTTTAATAATCTTGAAAGTTTAGTAGATGGTGGAACTTGTGTAGCAATTGTTCCTATGCAAAGTGCATTAGCCACAAGCGGAAAAGTTTTAGAATACAAAAAGAAACTTTTAGATAATCATACATTAGAAGCAGTTTTATCAATGCCAGACGAATTATTTTTTAATTCAAAGGTTGGCGTTGTTTCTTGTATAATGATATTCACAGCACACAAACCACACCCAAAAAGCAAGGAAACGTATTTTGGTTATTACAAAAATGATGGATTTGTAAAACGCAAAATTCAAGGTAGAATAGATGCTTATGGACGTTGGGACGCAATTAAAGAAAATTGGACTTCGTCCTATTTAAACAGAAAATCAAAAGCAGGTTTTAGCATTAACAGAGTTGTTACACCATTAGATGAATGGAGTGCAGAAGCGTATATGGAAACAGATTATTCACCCATAACAAAAGAAGATTTCATAACCACATTATTAAATTATTCAACTTTTCTTTTAAGTAATCGTTTGACAAATCAAATTCAATTAAATCCATTTTCAGATACAGAAATAAACCTAAATATTGACAAGTGGGAATTATTTGAATTAGACAAACTTTTTACAATAACAGGAAGTAAGACAACACCATTATTAGAACTTGAAGAATACGGGAAAGGAAAATATTCTTACGTTACAACACAAGCCACAAACAATGGTGTTGAAGGTTTTTATGATTTTTACACAGAAGAAGGAAATGTATTGACAGTTGATAGTGCAGTTTTAGGCTATTGCTCTTACCAACCTTTTAACTTTTCAGCCAGCGACCACGTTGAAAAACTTATTCCAACTTTTGAAATGAATAAATACGTTGCAATGTTTTTAGTAACCATTATGAACTTAGAAAAGTATCGTTACAACTATGGCAGAAAATGTAGCCAAACAAGAATGAAACAAATTAGCATAAAACTACCAAGTAAAAATGGACAACCTGACTTTGAGTATATGGAAAATTTTATAAAATCATTATCTTATTCAGGTTCAATATGACACGAAAAATAAAAAAAACAGCCGATAACAAGGGTTTTGCGAAAAAGCGGGTTCAGTGCTAAATTGAACATTTGTAATTCTATTTGGCATTAGTGCAAAACTGAACATTTGTACTTCTAAATCCGCTTCTTCGCAAAGCCCCAAACCGTTAGCAGAAAATTTTGAGC
>NZ_PCMX01000163.1 GCF_002530675.1 Flavobacterium columnare NBRC 100251 = ATCC 23463 | reverse complement strand
ATTTCTGTCTGGAAATATTACTAAAGAGCATTACTTCAAGAATCCTAATTGTCAAGAAACAATTGATACTGGAACTTGGAATAAAACTAATAATTCAGTTGTAATAACATTTACAAATGTACCAACACCAACAAACGTTAATTTTGAAATTTTAGAACTAACAAGTACAACTCTAAAAATGAAATTTGTACGTTCTGGAATAACATATTTATCGGTTTTTACAAGAATTCAGTAACAAAAAAACTGAACGGCTAACAGCCGTCAGTTTACCGCTGAATGGAAAATAAATAAAAAATAAATTTATAAATTTGTCAACTAAAAATAATAATTAACTTTTAAAAATGAGAACTATGCACAATTTAAAAAATCTTTTTCTAGTACTATCAATTCTTTTATTAGGTTTATCATCTTGCAGTAAAGATGATGATTCAACACCAATAACTTCTGTTGCATCATTAGAAGGAAAATGGCAATTAACCAAAGAAGGCGGGATAATAAACAATCAAGAAGTTTTAACTGATTATCAACATACTTCTGGTTGCGCAAAAGATTATATGGAATTTCTGTCTGGAAATATTA
>NZ_PCMX01000162.1 GCF_002530675.1 Flavobacterium columnare NBRC 100251 = ATCC 23463 | reverse complement strand
TTGATTTAATTCGGCTAGAGTATTATAAATTTTCATTGCAATTTTATCTTTCATTCATTGCCATATTTTTTCAGCAGGGTTGAGTTCTGGACAATATGGAGGAATTGGTAACAGAAATATGTTCTGAGGAATTATTACATCTTTTGTGGAATGAAATGCTGCATTATCAATTATTATAATCTTTAATTCTGTTGGTTTGTGATTACTAAAATCTTCCAAATATTTTATAAATAATTCTTTACAAACACTCTGTGTTGTCATACAAAAACTCTCACCTGTTATGGGGGAAAAACTTCCCCAAAGCCAATTATAAAGATAACTGTGCTTATAGGTACCAATGGCTTTTATTCCTTTTGCCGTAATAACTCTTTTTTGTTTTGTGATCAACCCGAAGCGACTTTCATCTTGAAAATATAAGTTTACAGATTTGAAATTATTTTTATTAAGAATAATTCTACACTCTTCGAGCTTATTTACAAGGTTTTTTAAAAAACGCTTCCGCGTTTTCATCCTTTTTGTAATGGGATTTTCTTGCTATTTTTAACTTTGATTGATGTTTTCGTCTACAATGAGCGTATAAAGCTCCATAGTTAACCGTTTCGTTTAGTTCTGCTTCAAGTAATTTTAATAATTCTATATAAGATGTAATTGTTGTTTTTGGATCAGTCAATTTCTGCTCAATAGACTTAGCCATTTTATCTGATATTTGCTTAGTATTGTTTCCTCCACTTCTAACACATAACATTTCAGAAATACCTTTTTTTAAATAGTCTTGAACCCAAACTCTTACTGTCTTTTC
>NZ_PCMX01000161.1 GCF_002530675.1 Flavobacterium columnare NBRC 100251 = ATCC 23463 | reverse complement strand
CAAGACCTCCGTCAGCTCAGATAAAGGAATGGATATAACAAGTACAAAAAATTTAAATAAACATTCAGGCGAAGAAGTTCAAATAAATTCAGCTAATAAATCTAAGCAATATTAATTATGAGTAGAACTAGAATTGTTGGAGGGAAAATTACAGAAATTGTTGGAGGTGAATATAACATTTATTCTGAAGGACCTATTACTTTAACTTCTTTAGAAGGAAGTGTTAATATAACCGCCAAAAAAGATATAAAATATGGTGAGCCTGAAAGCCCTCCTATAGGCCCAAACCCCGAGATTAAGCCTAAATGTTTAGTATATTTTAGACCGCACGATAATTATGACAGTGAGTTTGGTTTTGACTGGCTTCGAACTGGTGACACCAAAAAAAAAGGAGATTCTTGGTTTGGTAATATTATGGGAAAATATTATGAAAGCGACAATGTAACCGTTTTTAAAGACACTAATCATTGGAATGTCAATTTTAAAAAAGACCTTCGAATGTATGATCGTTTACTACGTGATTATACCCTTTTTAACATTCCTTGGAAACAAAAAAAAGGAAAAAATGCTTTTATATACCCCACACCAATTATCACATTATTAGAAGGAAAAACAGCCACTTTCAATTTAAAAATAGAAATAGAAGAATTACCTAAAAAACTAACACTTGAATTTAAAGAAAAGGAAGCAACAAAACATTTGTCACTAAATGTACAGCAAATAAGCGGTTTGAGTAAAGGCAAACAAACCAAATCGAATTTTTTAAAAATAACGTGCAATAAAGCTTTTGATACGACACAAACCTTGTATGTAAAAGCAGATGGTGAAATTTGTGGTGCTTTAAAAATACACCCCAATACTCCTAAATTCCAAAAGAAAATTAATGTAGTGTTTGTAAAAGTAAAGACTGATATAAATGGAAAAGTTGTTAAAGGATTACCTATTACAGGAGGAGATGCTTTTTTCAAAAAATGCTTAAACCAAGCCTTAGTAATTCCGAATTTAGTGATAGAATCAACTTTTTTAGACTGTACAGGAAACTTACTATGGAATACTTTTAAAAATAAATTTTGTCCTCAAACGATAACCGATAAGAAAGGGGTAACAAAAAATGTACTTTCGTCCGATGCTGGACTTAGGAATTATTTAGAAGATCAATTAAAAGATCAATTTGGCGATAAATACAAAGGGTATTACACCGTATTTTTTATTGGAGAAAAGTTTTATAGTTTTAAAAACGGGGTGCATACAGGTTATTTAAACGGGTTTTCTTATTTTAACACTACCTTTGGCGTTTATTTCAACGGGCATAACGAGGGAACATTAGCACACGAATTAATGCACGCTATGCAATTACCACACACCTTTGATGGACTTTCTGCAGCTGCAAAATTTACTTATATGGCAGGTCAAACAGATAATATTATGGATTATTCCCATCAGCCACAATTTGGTAATATCAGAAGGAAAATCATTTACTATTGGCAATGGAAACTTTTAAATTTCAAAATTTTATAGCAATGAAGACATTTTTAAAAACTTTACTTTTAACTTTCTTTATAAGTTTAGTGGCTTGTAAAGGACAAAATAAAAATACTATGATAGAAAAATTTGATTTTGAGATATATAAAAAGACGGAATATGGTTTGAAAAGATATTCGAAGGAAAATGGAAATTGTATAATTGGTATGGAATTTACTGAAAATAAAGGAGGTTCACAAGATGAAATGTTACCCTTGCCTTCATTTCTTAAAATGTACAAAGAATTTTATGCGAATGGTAATCTCAAACGTAAAGAAACTTACATAGGAGAAAATGTCAAAATAGGCATTTCTGAATACTATGATGAAAACGGTACTTTAGATAAAAAAGTAAATGAAGATGAAAAATTCGGCAAAATTAAATATAGTGATTGTTTAACTTTTTTAGACAAAAAGGGCTATATCGATTTAAAAACAGGTAAAGGAAGAGAAAATGAAAATCAAAGTCCTGTTTTTGAATTAGATTATAGTGAGTCTGACAATATGTGGTACATCACAGTTGTTGAAGGAAAAGTTATAAAAACACCACCTGACAATAGTATTGGCGAACCAAGTGGCTGGTTACCTATAGTTTTTAAAATGGATGGCGAAACTGGAAAAGTAACAGAAGAAAAATAATTTTTTAGGCTTCCAAAAATAACTGGAAGCCTTTTTAATGATATTTCACAGCATACATTTGATGGACTTTTCTGCTACTGCAAAATTTATCTATATAACAGGTCAACAGATAACATTATGGATTTTCGCATCAACCACAATTTGGCTATGTTAGAAGGAAAATCATTTATCATTGGCAATGGAAGATATTAAATACTAAAATAAAATTAAAATGAATAGATTTTAAAAAACACAATTCAACTTATGAAGAGAATTAAAGTTATTATACTAGGTATTATGCTTCTTTTTAGTTTGTTATCTTGTGATAACAGAAAGATAAAATCAAGTTTAGGATTATCAAAATATTGTAATTGTGAAAACGAAATTAAACCTGATACGGTTTTTTATGCAACAAAAATTCAATTGAATAAAAGAGAAAATAAAAATATATTAAAATTTAATTGTGCTAATTTATCAATAGGAATTGCTTCAGTTGAAGATGAAAATAGAGAGGGTGAATATTGCGCAAATCTATATGATATTGAGTGTGTAACCGATTATTCTAAAGAATATATATTAGCTGAAAAATTTACTTATTATTCTTCAGCGTCAAAACATTTAGATGCAACAAGCAAAGATGCTCAAAATTTATTTTTTAGTGAAATAAAAAATATTCAAAACTTATATTTTGAATTTAAAATGAACAATAATAAAGAAATAATTTCTATTAATAAATTAGATATAGAATAAAATTTATTAATAACCTAATTAAGGGTTAAAAAAAGTTTATTTTTTGTTAAAATAAGTGTTGTAATATTTGCATAAAAGTAGTTTATAATTGGCAATGGAAAGTTTTAAATTCCAAAATATTATAACGATGAGGACATTTTTAAAAATTTTACTTTTAACTTTCTTTATGAGTTTAGTGGCTTGTAAGGGACAGGCTAAAAATACTATGATTGAAAAATTTAATTTTGAAGTGTATAAAAAAACAGAATATGGTGAAAATAGATATTTAAAAAAGGATGGGTTTGAAATTATTGAAATGGCTTTTATAAAAGATAAAAAAGGTTTTCAAAGAGAATTTGAGCCTAAACCATCTTTTAAAAAAATCTATAAAAGGTTTTATGGTAATGGTAATCTAAATAGTAAAGAAACTTACATAGGAGAAAATGTCAAAATAGGTATTTCTGAATATTATAATGAAGACGGTACTTTAGATAAAAAGGTAAATGAAGACGAAAAATTTGGCAAAATTAAATATACAGATTGTCTAGCATTTTTAGAGAAAAAGGGTTATATCGATTTAAAAACAGGAAAAGGAAGAGAAAACGGAAATCAAAGTCCAGTTTTTGAATTAGATTATAGTGAGTCTAACAATATGTGGTACATCACAGTTGTTGAAGGAAAAGTTATAAAAACACCACCAGAAAACAGTATTGGCGAACCAAGTGGCTGGTTACCTATACTTTTTTAAATGGATGGCGAAACTGGAAAAGTAACAGAGGAAAAATAAATAAAAAGACTTCCAAAAATAACTGGAAGTCTTTTTAATAATATTTATCAGAATACCTTTATAGGGTGACTGTTGTTGTAAAATTATTTTCATTGGTCTGTACGCGCAGATGCATTTGGGCTTAATGAGCGTACAAATGCCTTAGGGATAGAACCTGGTCCACAAACTTTTGACAAACGCAAACGAGAAATACAAAATGGATAAATTAATACAACAAGCAATGGTACTATTACTTTTGTTTACTATAAGTTGCAATACGATGAAGAAAGAAGCACCACCGCAATGGACACCCGAGATGTGTCAGCCTAATATTAACGGCAATGAAAGTATTTATAATATAGAACTAGTAGAAGACGAAATATACACCCTTGAAGGAAAAATAGCCCACATGCCCTTTGGCGGTTCCTCTGGTGAATGGGGGGCTTCTGGTAAAAGTTATACAGATCAATACGGCACTCCTATAGGCGCTACTATTGTATATTATGCAGGCTATGAAGACAAGTTTTATAGGCTAGAGGCGAAATTTGACGTAGAAAAAATGAAAAGACTCGTAAAAGAAATTCATT
>NZ_PCMX01000160.1 GCF_002530675.1 Flavobacterium columnare NBRC 100251 = ATCC 23463 | reverse complement strand
ATAATATTTATTTTCAAACTTTATACTGTACTTATTACCCAATAAATCAAAAGCAATAGAGTCTTTTTTATTCTTGGTTTTAAACAATTCCATATATCAATCTTTAATTATAACTTTATTAATTTTTGTACCTGCAGGAAGTTTTTTAATAGCATTGTTAATTTGTTTACCCATACTTCTATTTACACTTTTATCGAGAGGCTTTGTATTTGTTAAAATATCATCTGCTCCTCCTAATTGTAAATCAACTATATGATCAACATCTTCAGTGGGCTTAACTTCCCCTCCTGCTTTTTTATATCTATTTCTTAAATTAGATGCTCTTTTAGGGTTTTTGACTACAACCGTTTCTGCTTCAGTCAAAGCTTTAGCTTTAGCTGAAGCTGCTGCTTTTTGTTCAGGTGTCCAGTTGGGTTTGTTTTTTAATATTAAATCTACACCTTTAGAATTTTTAGCTAAATTTTTAACTACAAACTTACTTAATCCCTTTACCAAATAATAACCATCTACAATAGCATATGCTGTTTCAACACCTTTTATTACTTTCTCATAAAAATCAACACTATTTGAATTGTCTACAGCATTTTTAAATCTCATCCCATCTTCTCTGATATTACTGTAGTGTTCCATTACTTCAGGAGCAGCTTGCAACAATGTACCAAGATAGGCGTTATCATCAACTCCCATTTCAAAGAAACCTAAAAAGCTAATTCCTTTTGATAACGGAAGTCCTGCTTTGTATGCTTCAGTAGTTGTTCCAGGTGTTCTATCACTTTTGAAAGGATGAAATTCTGATACATCTCCAGTAGGAGAATGCATAAAGAAAGTGTGCTCTGCATTATTTTTGATAATTTCAGAAGATAAACTTAATTGTGTATACGCTTTACCTTCTCTATCAAGCATTTGTTGAGTCTTGTAGTAAAAATGAATTTCATCATTACCATCAGGATCTACATTATTAATTGGATTATTTGATGCGAATTGATATGTACTTAACCAAGGTTTTTCTACATTATCTGTACTCCACCATCTACCAATTCTTGGGTCAAGTAATCTCTCACCAAAATCATAACTATTCCCTTCGCCTTTAAGTTCGTTGTCAAGTTCCTTGCCATTAAATCCGTATCTATACTGATTACTAGACGAATGCCTATTTGGAACGAGGCTACCAAAAGGGTAATACTTTATGCGTTTTTTGCTAGGGTAACCACTACTTTGGGTATCTCTTTTCTGGCAAAACCGTTAAAAATTTTTTTTTCCGCTTGCCTTATCCTTACACTTCTACTTTTTTAAGAACGTATGCCTTTTGGGCATTTCAAATATATAAAAATCCGTTTATTTATCC
>NZ_PCMX01000016.1 GCF_002530675.1 Flavobacterium columnare NBRC 100251 = ATCC 23463 | reverse complement strand
ATTTGAATTTTCTTTGGCATACCTAAAATTATAAATTATTCTAGTAAAATTAAAATGATATAAACCTCAGTTTTATCAGTACAAAAAATTCAGAAAACGAATAGAAACTTTATTCTCTCAATTATGCGACCAATTCATGATAAGAAGAAATTACGCTAAGTCTTTCCAAGGATTTAAAACAAGAATTCTTTCGAAAATAACAACACTAACAACTATACAATATTTAAACAGATTCGTATTCAATAGAAATATCAATAATTTAAAAATTAATCTAATTCAATAATGCACTACGGATTAAATTATAATTTGTAGCACTATTTTATCTAAAGTCTATACAATGGGTATATAGTCATTTTAAATTTATAAAGAATAAAGAAAACCAATCTTTTCCCTAAAATTTCTTTACTTTATAACATTTAGCTAACAGTAAAACCAGAAACCGTTTGATACATTTATATTATAAGACATAAAAGAAGTATAATTAAGAGATTTCAATATGTAAACTATTTTCCCGAAATTATATAGTATGTCTTTAAAACTATAAATCTTTAATTCTAAAAAACAACTTGAATCAATCAAAAAAGTTCGAATCATTTTCAAATGCAGTACCTATTACAACCATATCTGCACCCGCTTGATACACTTCTTTAATTGCTTCTTTTGATCGAATTCCTCCTCCAACAATGATTGGTATTCTAAGACTTTTTGAGATTTTACGAATCATTTCTAATGGTACTTTTTCTAACGCTCCACTTCCTGCTTCTAGATACATAAGTTTGTTTCCTAAATACTCGCCTGCTTTAGCTGTTTTATAAGCTAAATTAATATCGTTTCTCTCTATAGGTTTTGTTTTACTTACTCGTTCAACGGCTGTTTCTTTCCCCCCATTTACTAAAATGTAACCTGTAGGAATAATTTCTAAATTCGAGTTTTCGAGCAAATCTATGGCATTAACATGATGTTCTATTAAATACTCGGGGTTACGTCCTGAAAGCAAGCTTAAAAACAATACACCGTCTGCTTCATGTGAAATTTGCGAAGGGTGTCCTGGAAAAATCAATATAGGTAAGTTACATTCTTTTTTTAATTCTATGATTAATTCATCTATAATCCAGTTTTTAACAATACTTCCTCCTATAAAAATATGAGTAGCTGGAGATTCATTAATTTTTTTTACTAGTCTATTAATATTGGACAGTTCTATTTTATCTGGATCGATTAAAATAGCTAATAACTTGTGTTTTCTCTTTTTTGCATTAAAAATAGACTCATAAACCGTAATTGACATCATTAATTAATTTAACTCTGTAAATTTAATCTTTTTTATTAAAACTAATATTTTACGAATATTACCATTATAATTCTATAGAAGAAGTCACAAAAAACAAGCAATATCTTTCATTAATTTCATTCTCAGGATCTATAAGCACAAACTAACATATAATCCTCTATAGAACAAAAATCAATATCAAAATCTTCAATTAAATTTTTAAAACGCAATTGCGCTTTACAATGATTGTCATGTAAGTTAAACACTTCTTCAAAAATATGATCAGGAAAACTAATGCCTACTTCATTTTTTATTTTAAATATAGATTCTTTTATTCCCCAAATAACAATCGCTTTTTGCATTTGTTCCTTTACTGAAAGATTTTCGATATGCTTCATATTCATATAACGAGGAGCTATACGAAGAACTTTTTCTTTTATCTTCTCTAAATCTATCCCTACGGGTTCATTGCTTAATGCCAGTGCTGAAAATTCTCCAGAATGAGAAATACTTACTTCTACTGCTGACTTATTCTTTTCTGATTTAAGTATAGGTTTACCACTAACATCATAATATAAATCATGATCTGTATAACCACAATATTGCAATAGCATTCGAACGCCTAAAAAACTTTTTCGGTGATTTTCAGAACTCATTTTTTCAAGTCGAGCAAGGGACTGATCTTTTAGCAATACGTTTTCAAATAATTGATTGTAAGTTTCTGTGGTTTTCCAAAGATATATGGTAGTGTCTTTTGAAAAATGTATTTCTTTATAAAAAGGCATCTTGAATCTTATTAATTCCTAAAATTTGTTTAATTCATTTGAAAATAGATAATACAACTTCAAATTTTACTTTTAACAGTAGCACAAACAATAGAAAATGGATTTAAAAACATAAAATGTATTGATAATTAAATAGTTACAGTAAAAAAACAATTATTAATTTATACAAATCTGTTGGCAAATCAAAAACTAATCCGTAATTTTGCATCCGATTTATAAAATTTAATATTTAAAAACAAATATACTAAATAGATGAGTACTACAACAATTCCGTATGTACCTTATAAAGTTAAAGACATTTCTTTAGCAGAATGGGGAAGAAAAGAGATTCAATTAGCAGAAGCTGAAATGCCTGGTCTAATGGCTATCCGTGCTGAATATGGGCCGAGTCAACCCTTGAAAGGTGCTCGTATTGCAGGCTGTCTACACATGACTATTCAAACAGCTGTATTAATTGAAACTTTAGTAGCTCTAGGTGCTGAAGTAACTTGGTCTTCTTGTAACATTTTCTCTACACAAGATCATGCAGCAGCAGCAATTGCAGCAGCAGGTATTCCAGTATATGCTTGGAAAGGTATGAATGCAGAAGAATTTGACTGGTGTATTGAACAAACTTTATTCTTTGGTGAAGAAAGACAACCATTAAATATGATTCTTGATGATGGTGGTGACTTGACAAACATGGTATTTGATAAATATACTGAATTAGTTGAAGGAATCAAAGGTTTATCAGAAGAAACAACAACAGGTGTTCATCGTTTATACGAAAGAATGAAAAACGGTACGTTATACATGCCTGCTATCAACGTAAATGACTCTGTTACAAAATCTAAATTTGATAACAAATACGGTTGTAAAGAAAGTGCAGTAGACGCTGTTCGTCGTGCAACAGATGTAATGTTAGCAGGTAAGAGAGTAGTTGTTTGCGGTTATGGAGACGTAGGTAAAGGTACAGCAGCTTCTTTCCGTGGTGCTGGTTCTATCGTTACCGTTACCGAAATTGACCCTATTTGTGCTTTACAAGCAGCTATGGATGGTTATGAAGTTAAAAAGTTAGACACTGTTATAGGTAATGCAGATATCGTGATTACTACAACTGGCAATAAAGACATTGTAGTAAGTCGTCATTTTGAAGCTATGAAAGACAAAACTATCGTTTGTAACATTGGTCACTTTGACAATGAAATAGACATGGCATGGTTAAACGCTAACCACGGTGCTACAAAACAAGAAGTAAAACCTCAAGTAGATATTTACAACGTAAACGGTAAAGAAATTATCATCTTAGCTGAAGGTCGTTTAGTAAACTTAGGTTGTGCTACAGGTCACCCATCATTTGTAATGAGTAACTCGTTCTCTAACCAAACGTTAGCACAAATTGAGTTATGGACTAACAGTACAGCTTACAAAAATGAAGTATATATGTTACCAAAACATTTAGATGAAAAAGTGGCTGCTTTACATTTAACGAAATTAGGTGTTGAATTAGAAACTTTATCTGAAGAACAAGCTGCTTATATTGGTGTAGAAGTTAAAGGTCCTTTTAAACCTGAATACTATCGTTACTAATTAATTGATAAGATGATACTATCGACTTATATTAAAGTCTATTTTATTAGCTTATTAAAAAATATAAGATAAACTGTATAAGTATAAAGAGGCTGTCCAAAAAGTAATAAATTAACATTATGTGATTTCTCCCTTTGGTCGAAATGACAAGATTGCGAACTTTTTGGACAGTCTCTTTTTTAGAATATCTTCTATATTTTTACAATTTCTCAACTTTTAGTACCCTCAGTCATAATTTTTATTTTGAGTTTTTGTTCATAATAAAATTCCTTAACCTTCTGGTTTTCATAAATTCTATTTTTTATCAAAAAATACTCCTTTCTTTTCGAATATCAGGCATACATTCCTTCTTTTCGGATATAAACCCCATAAACTATACCGCTTCCTATACCAGAATTCAAATTTTACAGCTGTATTATACCCCATGTTTTCTACCAATACAGAAAAAGAAATGATAAACGATTTTATTCAATTATTGTATTTCTTAAAAAACAGTATTTTTCAAAAATATAACACAATATTCTTTCCTTTTTCTAATCCATTTTTCATTAGTTTTGCTAGAGAAGAATTTATATTTTACGGATTAATTAAGTCTAATCGACATTTTTCAAATTGTTTTTTAAAAAAACAAAAAAGCTTATAAAAAATATGATTAATGAAATACTTGCACAATACCAAAACATTCCAAACTGGCAAATTGCACTAGAAACTATTGCTTTTATTTTCGGAATTTTAAGTGTATGGTTTGCTAAAAAGGAAAATTACTTGGTTTATCCTACTGGAATTATTGCAACTACTATAACCGTTTATATTATGTATAAAGCCAAGTATATGGCCGACATGAGTATTAATATTTATTACACCTTCATGAGTATTTACGGTTGGCACAAATGGGTTCAGCCCAACCTGAATAAAAACAATACATCAAAAATCACAAGAACTAATAAAAAAGAAAAACTAATTGGATTTATAATGTTCTTATTAACAGGTATTATTTGTATTGGTATTTATACTATTTTTAAAGTCAAAATATATACAAATAATTGGATTGATATTTTCACTACTTGTATTTTTTTTACAGCTATGTGGTTTATGGCATTAAAAAAAATTGAAAGTTGGAGTTTATGGATTCTTGGAGATTTTCTTATCATCCCCATCCTTTGGTCCCGAGAACTTTATATCTTTGCCCTCCAATATATTATTTTCACAATTTTAGCTATATTCGCCTATTTAGAATGGAAGAAAATCTTAAACAAAGAAAAAGCAACATCCTCAGAATAACCACTTACGGACCCGAGAGCACTGGAAAAACCACATTAGCACGTGATTTAGCTAGATATTTTAACACCACTTGGATAGTAGAATATGCAAGAGATTTTCTTTTAGAAATTCTTGGTAAAGAAGGGCGTACTTGTGAAGAAAAGGATTTATTACCTATTGCTATTGGTCAAATTGCTATTGAAAATGAAGCTCTAAAAAAAGCTCATAGATTTTTATTCTGTGATACAAATGCACTCGTTACTAAAGTCTACTCAGACATTTATTACAATCAATGCTCTCCAGAATTAGAAGAAGCTGCTAATTTACACCACTACGACCTCTATTTCTTAACAGATAAGGACATACCATGGGAACCCGATGATTTGAGAGATAGTGCTGAATACCGAGATTCTTCCTTTGAGATATTTAAAAAAAATTTAATTCAATACAACAAACCCTTTGTTTTAATCAGTGGTAATAAGGAAGAACGCTTAAAAAAGGCAACCCAAATTGTAACCGATCTAGAAAAAGCCTTAAATGCAGGACTTACAAACCATGAATTTGTAGAACTCTACAACCAAAACAAAAACATTGATTTAATCATCAAACAAATTCATTCCTTAAAAAAAGGAATTGTTAAAACAACATTAGAAGCTCCCGCTACAATTGGAAATGGGATTATAAAACTAGACACACAAGAGCTAAATTATTATATCAATTATTTTGATGTCAATAAAACCGATAAAACATTAGAAAAATTCATTCCTGCTTCAGGTGCCGCAACTAGAATGTTTAAATTTTTAAATGATTTTATACTCGATTTTAACCCTGAGGAGGAAACCATAAACGGTTATATTAATAGAACGAACAATACTGCTTTAGAAACATTTATTGCAGGTATTGAAAAATTTCCTTTTTATCACCAAGTTGTTTCCAAACTAGTTCTACAAAATAATCAATACAAAAAGTTATCTACTTCTAGTAAAAATTATTTATTTATTAAAACAATACTGGAGGATCCTGATTTTAATTTTCTGAACAAACCAAAAGCAGTATTACCTTTTCATAAATACGAAGAGAAGATTATCACACCTATTGAAGAACATTTCAAAGAATCGAATCAATACGCTTCCTGTAGTAACGGAAATATCCACTTCACCATCTCAATTGAACATGAAACACTATTTTCTGAATTAATTAAACAGTTACCTAATGAATTAAAAGAAAATTTACGCATAAGTTTTTCTTATCAAGATCCTTCTACTGATTCTATTGCACTAACAAAAAATAATAAAATATTAAAAAATGCAAAAGGAAATTTTATATTTCGTCCAGGAGGACATGGTGCTCTACTCTACAATTTAAATCAAAGAGAAGCTGATATCCTTTTCATTAAAAACATTGATAATGTATCTCGAAATCATTCAGAAATTATAACAAAATACAAAAAAGCTTTAGCTGGCATTCTACTAGAAATCCGCAGTGAAAGTCACAACTACTTAAAAGAACTTAATAAAAATAAATACAACAATATTTTAATACAAGAAATTAAAAACTTTATTCAAGAGAAACTTTCTATCATTATTAATCCCGATTTTGATGAATACAAAGAAGAAAGTCAAATCAAAATTTTAAAACATTTCTTAAACAGACCTATACGCGTATGTGGAATGGTTAAAAATGAAAATGAACCAGGAGGCGGCCCTTTTTGGATAAAAGACAAAAAAGGAAACTCAACGCTACAAATCGTTGAATCTGCCCAAATTGATTTAGAAAATGACGAACAAAAATCTATTTTTAAATCCGCCACTCATTTTAATCCTGTGGATATTGTTTGCTCTATAAAAGACTATCAAGGCAATAAGTTCAATCTATTAGACTTTACAGATCCTAACACGGGGTTTGTAGTCAAAAAAAACAAAGACGGAATTCAATACAAATCATACGAATTACCTGGATTATGGAATGGCAGTATGGCCAATTGGATTACCCTTTTTGTAGAAGTTCCTCTTGATACTTTTACTCCTGTAAAAACGATTAATGACCTTTTAAAACCTGCACATCAACCAGAAAATTTATAATGGTTAAAAAACTTACTACAGCCCACATCCCGTGGGCTTTTTGCTTTATAATTCTATCCTCTTTTAAATTGTATGACAAACTCTAATCTTAAAAAAAACATTCCCATTCTTCTAATCTTCGTTTTTTTTCTAGGAACAGAGTTTCTAAATTAATATCCTCTTTTTGTCCCAGATTATGCGTTAGACTTTATAATGAAGATCAAAAGACAAAGAAGATAAAAAAGTCATTATTTATACTATGTAATACATTTCTAATCCCTAATCCAAGCTTAAACAATCTATATTTACAATAACCGTATTATAGTATAACAAACGTGATTCGTTTCCTTTATTTCTTAAAAGCGTTCAAAGCATTTTTTGTAAAATCAGATAAAACTAATTTTCCAGAAACAGCTGCACGATCATACAATAATTCATCCCAGTGACTTGTCCCTTCCCATAAGACTTTCTTAAATTCCAGCAAAGCTTCTGGATTATAGCCCGCTAATTGTTTTACAAATTCACCCAATGCCTGATCCATAGTTTCTACATCTTCAAACAACTTAGAATACAATTTATGTTGAAATCCCCACTCTGCACTTTTCCATTCTGTAGGTGAAAGCGTCATTTCGGCCATAGCTGATTTGCCTATTTTTCTTGAAACAGCTGGTTCTATTACAAAAGGGCCTATACCTATAGCTATTTCCGATAATTTTATAGCTGCATTATGGGTAGCAAAAGTATAATCGCAAGCAGACACAAGACCTACTCCTCCTCCAACTGTTTTACCTTGAACTCTTCCTATAATTATTTTTTCGCATTTTCTCATAGCATTGATAACATTTGCAAATCCACTAAAAAAAGTTTTCCCTGTTTCTAAATCATTTACTTCTAGTAATTCATCAAAAGAAGCTCCTGCACAAAAAGCCCCTATTCCTTCGCTTTGTAAAACAACTACCGCAACTTCTTTGTTTTCGCTAATTGCATAAATTTCTTCTGCTAATGATTTTAATTGTTCGCTTGGAAATGAATTACTAGCAGGATGTGAAAAAGTAATTCTTGCAATTTTGTCTTTTATAAGGGTATTAATGGCTCCTTTCATATTTTAATTTTTTATTTATTACAATTCAAATAGTCTTTTTTAATTATTAACAAGGCACTAACAAATTCCACTTTCACAAGTAATTTACTTCTAATTTTGTTACAGAGGAAACTATCCGAAAAGGTCACAATCTTATTGATTTCGACCTAAGGAAGGTTCAAACGAAGTGAACAGGCGAAAAAACCGCACAATCTTAATCATGTGAGTTCTCCTGTCGTCAAAGCGACACAGTAAACGTTGAGTTTTGACTTTTCAGACACCCTTATTTTCTTTTAAAAAAAAATCCCGATTTTATCGGGATTTAAGAATATACATATAAAAATTATTTTCCTTTATTTACTTCGGCTACATATTTCTCAAGTGCCATCGTCATAGAAGGCACTCCTGGTGCTGGTGCCATGATATCTATACGCAAACCATGATCAATAGCTTCTTTTTGGGTTGTGCTTCCAAATAC
This sequence comes from Flavobacterium columnare NBRC 100251 = ATCC 23463, assembly GCF_002530675.1. Classification (GTDB taxonomy): domain Bacteria; phylum Bacteroidota; class Bacteroidia; order Flavobacteriales; family Flavobacteriaceae; genus Flavobacterium; species Flavobacterium columnare. The sequence goes on along the minus strand of NZ_PCMX01000016.1, from coordinate 90,272 downwards.
CGCTATACGTGTGTCGTTTTGTTTAAAATCAGGAAAATTTTTAAACAATGACTGAATACCTGTTGGACTAAAAAAGGCTAATACATCGTAATATACATCTTTTAGATCCGATAGATCACTCATTACTGTTCTGTAAAAGGTACCTGGAGTCCAATCTAATTTTAAATTATTTAAAGTTTGAGGCACATCTGCATTTAGTTTATCAGACGCAGGTAGCAAAAATTTTTCATCTTTATACTTTTTAAAAAAAGAAGACATATCTGCAAAATCCTTTTGCCCTACATAAATCTTTCTTTTTCTGTAAACCACATACTTCTGCAAGTAATAAGCAACTGCCTCCGACTGACAAAAATAACGTAAATCTTCAGGAACCTTATAACGCATTTCCTCTGCCACTCTAAAAAAATGATCAACAGAATTCTTACTAGTTAAGATAATCGCTGTATAATTATTCAAATCAATTTTTTGAGCGCGAACCTCTTTAGCGGGCACTCCTTCTACATGAATAAAGGGTCTAAAATCAACTTTTATTTTATGTTTATTTTGTAAATCAAAATAAGGCGAGTTCTCAACTTTTGGCTCGGGTTGCGATACTAAAATCGTTTTCACTTTCATAGTCAAAAAATGTTGTTTTTGTACAATTATGCTTTTACCTATTTGTAATGTAATAATACATAAAAAAATACGGTGCAATTTCCAGGGCGCAAATATACAAAATAAAATAAAACAACTTCCTTAAAAGTAAGTTTTGATAATTTCGCAATGACACAAGATAAGTTACTGCATTTATTATTAAAATTATAACTAAAACTCCAAGAATAACATAGTGATTCATTAAATTAGTATAATATAATACCATATCTACAGGCAGCAATAAAATCCCCAAATAAGTCCTATAACTCACTTTAAAAAGATTAAACTGCTCCACAAATAACTCTGTATCAAATGAAGTGGCTATAATTTTTTCTATTAAATATTTTGACAAAACAAAAAAAGTCAAAAAGGTAATAATTTGAATAAAGCTTATCCAATTCGTTTTTGTGGTATATCCATAATAGGATAAAACTAATTGAATAAAAAAGGAAAACGATATTAACTGAACAAAGAACAATAATATTGTAAACCAAGTCATTAGGTTACTCGGATCCTTATAAATTTTTATGTATTTGTTATTATATACTAACTTAACAAAATCAGTAAAGCGTTTTTCAAAAACGGCCTTAGTAATCGTTACCACCCCTATAGTTGCAATAAAAACTATAGTAATCCAATTTTTACTCTCTACAATTCGAGGAATTAACTCATAGTTATTCATAATACAAAATTACAAAATTTTCATTCCCTTTATCGAATTATAAATAATTTAGGAGTCACATAATTTAAAAAGATTATTTTTGCAGCACAATTTAATAAACTTATGCAGGACTCCATCGTTATCATACCTACTTACAACGAAATAGAAAATATTGATGCCATTATTAGGGCTGTTTTTGCTCTACCTAAAAAATTTGATATTTTAATTGTCGATGATAACTCACCTGATGGCACTGCAGATCGGGTAATTGAATTACAAAAAGAATACCCCGAAGCATTACACCTTGAAAAAAGGCAGGGAAAGGCAGGATTAGGAACGGCTTATGTACATGGTTTTAAATGGGCTATACAACATCATTATGACTATATTTTTGAAATGGATGCTGATTTTTCACACAACCCTAATGACCTCATAAAACTTTACGAAGCTTGTAAAACACAAAATGTGGGTATGTCTATTGGTTCTCGATATATCACGGGAGTAAATGTAGTGAATTGGCCTTTAAACCGTGTTTTACTATCGTATTTTGCTTCTGTCTACGTCCGATGGATTACTGGAATGCAGATTCAAGATGCCACCGCTGGTTTTATATGCTACCAACGTCAAGTATTAGAAAAAATAAATCTGAACCAATTAAAGTTTACGGGATATGCTTTTCAGATAGAAATGAAATACAGAACTTTTGCTAATCATTTTAAAATTATTGAAGTCCCTATTATTTTTACGGATCGCACAAAGGGCGAATCTAAGATGAGTGGTGCTATCATACGAGAAGCTATTTTTGGTGTGATCCTGTTACGAGTTCGCAGAATGTTTAATCTACTATAAAAACTCAATATATTATGAAAACTATTTTAATTAAAAACGCTCAGATAGTAAATGAAGGCCATATTTTTAAAGGAGATGTTTTAATTGAAAACGAGTTTATCATAGACATCGCTGAGCACATTACTCCCTTAGAAGAATTTCAGGTCATTGATGCTCAAAACAACTATTTAATTCCTGGAGCTATAGATGATCAAGTACATTTTCGTGAACCTGGTCTAACCCACAAAGGAACCATAGCATCTGAATCCAAGGCCGCTGTAGCAGGAGGCATAACCAGTTTTATGGAACAACCTAATACTGTACCTAATGCGGTAACACAAGAATTGTTAGAACAAAAATACGAAATAGCCTCTAAAACTTCTTACGCTAATTACTCCTTTATGATGGGAGCTACTAATGATAATTTAGAGGAAGTACTCAAAACCAATCCGCGCAATGTAGCTGCTATTAAAATCTTCTTAGGCTCTTCCACAGGCAATATGTTAGTAGATCGTGAAGAAGTACTCGAAAAAATATTTAGCAATACGAATATGGTTATTTGTGTGCATTGTGAAGACGAAACAACCATTCAGAATAATTTAGCTGATTATAAACAAAAATATGGCGATAATATCCCTATGGAGTACCACCATTTAATAAGAAGCAAAGAAGCTTGTTATATTTCTTCTTCTAAAGCTATAGAATTAGCTAAAAAAACAGGTGCCCGTTTGCATATTTTTCATCTTTCTACAGCTAAAGAAACAGATTTACTAGACAATTCCGTTCCGTTAGAAAATAAAAAAATAACAGCCGAAGTATGTGTACACCACCTATGGTTTACCAATAAAGATTACACAGATAAAGGCACACTAATTAAATGGAATCCTGCCGTAAAAACAGAAACAGACAAAAACGCATTGTGGGAAGCCTTATTAGACAACCGCATTGACGTTATTGCCACAGATCATGCGCCTCATACACAAGAAGAAAAACAAAACCCTTACACAAGCGCTCCTTCAGGTGGTCCTCTTGTACAACATGCTGTAGTAGCATTATTTGAAGCTTTTCATCAAGATAAAATTTCTATTGAACGAATTGTTGAAAAAATGGCTCATAATCCAGCTAAATTATTTCAGATAGATCGTCGTGGTTTTATCAAAAAAGGATATTATGCTGATTTAGCCATTGTCAATACAAACTCTCCTTGGACAGTTTCTAAAGACAATATTCTATACCAATGCGGTTGGTCTCCTTTTGAAAATTACACTTTTAAATCAAAAATTACACATACTTTTGTAAATGGTAATTTGGTATACGAAAACAATCAAATTAAAAATCTTCAACAAGGGATGCGATTAGAATTTAACCGATAAATAATACTTATAATATGAACAAAATAGCTTGCTTTTTCTTAATTATCTTTTTTTTATCTTGCCAAAATGCTCCTATTAAGGAACCCGATAATCTTATAGATGAAGCAACTATGGAAAAAATACTATACGATTTGGCATTAATCCAAGCTATTAAAGGTCATGATGCCAAATTGCTACCAAAGAATCAGATTGATCCTCAAAAATATGTTTACAAAAAATACCATATAGACAGCTTACAACTTGTAAATAGCAATAAATACTATTCTTCTGACATTGTAAACTACAAAAAAATGTATGATCATGTCATAGAAAAAATCAAAACAGAAAAAATCAAAACAGAAAAACTACGACAAACCGAATTAAAAAAAGAAAAACTAAAAAAAGAAGAATCATCTAGGTAGAATTATTAAAAAAACCTATTATACTTTTTTATGTCCCTACTAAACATAGAGTTCACACGATCTGCATATAGTTGAGCAAAATTAACCCCAACCATCATAGAAAAATGTATTTTAACTAAATTTAATTAATTTATTTTTAAATAATCTTGTACGGTTATAAACTCAACATTAATTGCCTTCTTAACTTTTGAATGATCATAATAATCCATAGTTTGCAAAGTACGTATCATATCTTTAGATAAAACTCTAGTTTTACCAAATAATCCTAAGAACCAATCGAGAACATACGCTAATTTTAAAACTCCTGATTTTATCAAAATAGTTGGCTTTTTAACTCGTAATTTATCCGCTATAAGACTTGTTACTTCTTGGTACGAGATTGTTTGAGCAACCACTATAAAACGCTGACCTGAGATAGTACTTTCCATTAATTTTTTCATAATACAAACCACATCATTTACTGATACAAAACCAGTACCTCCATTTGTATAAAAAGGAATTTGAGAAGCCACTTTATTATATATATCCCCACTTCCTTCTCTCCAAAACAAAGGCCCTAAAACAACCCCTGGATTAACAATTACTACTGGTAATCCTTCTTGATAGGCACGCCATACCTCCATTTCTGCTCCATATTTAGAAATAGCGTAATCACTATGTGGTAACTCTGGATTCCATTCCGTTTCTTCTGTTATTTTATCTTCATACTCTTTTAGATCACCTAAAGCAGCAATAGAACTTACATAACATAACTTTTGAACTCCAAAATCAACAGACAAATTAACTACATTAGCAGTTCCTTCAATATTTACTCTTCTTAAATTTTCTTCTTGTTTGGGATCAAAAGATATTAAAGCGGCACAATGATAAACTTGGGTAACACCTTGAAAAGCCAATTCTAAAGAAGATAGATCTAGTATATCTCCTAGAATCCAATTTATTTTATCAAACTGATCTTTTTTATGATGGTACTCAAATACTTTTTTTACTCGCTCTTTGTTTTTTTCTGTACGAAATAAAGCCTTTACCTTCTCTCCTGAATCAATTAAGTTCAAAATTAAGTGTGAACCTACCAATCCTGTTGCTCCTGTAACTAAAATCATGGTTCAAATATAAAAAAGATTAAAATTATATCATCTAATTTAACTATAGTAAAACTCATTTATGTTAATTCATAAATAGCCATAAGTCTTTTGAACCTAGAAACTTTGTAATGAAGATAAAAAGAGCAAAGAAGAAAAAATACACATTTTTTTTTCGCAGATATAGTTTTGCTACATTAAGGACAAAAAATGAAGGATTTTTTTAGAGTCAACGTTATTTTCATCTATAATAAATTACAATGTATAATCTGAATTTAATTTGTTTTGACAACAAACACTAACGATATTAAAAAAGCAAGCAGAACAACTTTCTGAAAAAAAATTCGCACACATCTAAAAAACACCAAAAATTCATTGCCTCCCCTATAGTGTTGGAGTAAACAACCTAAACATTAACACTTCTTTTTAGAATACCCTGAGCTTATTAAAAATCTGATATAGGAGTTCTAAAATCTAAAAACTAAAAACTTATCTTTGCAAAAATTTTTTGAATAATGAAAAACATAATTGCTGAATTACAATGGCGTGGACTGGTACACGATATGATGCCAGGAACAGAAGAACAATTGTTAAAAGAAAGCACGGCAACATATATAGGGTTTGATCCAACATCTGACTCGCTGCATATAGGAAGTTTAGTTCCTATTATTTTGTTAGTTCACCTTCGAAACTTTGGACACAAACCTTTTGCTTTAGTAGGAGGTGCTACCGGAATGATTGGAGATCCTTCAGGAAAAAGCAATGAACGTAATTTATTAGATGAGGAAAGTCTTTCTAAAAATGTAGAAGGTATTAAGACTGTTTTATCAAAATTTCTTGATTTTGATGCTACCGATCATAATGCACCTGTACTAGTAAACAACTATGATTGGATGAAAACATTTTCTTTCATAGATTTTGCTCGAAATGTAGGAAAACGAATTACCGTTAACTATATGATGGCTAAAGATTCTGTAAAAAAACGCCTTTCAGGCGAAGCAGGCGATGGCATGTCGTTTACAGAATTTACCTACCAATTAATTCAAGGATACGATTTTTACCACTTACACAAAACATACGGATGTAAACTACAAATGGGGGGTAGCGACCAATGGGGGAACATTACCACTGGTACTGAGTTAGTTCGTAGAATGAATGTAGATACCGAAGAAGAAGGTGCTAAAGCGTATGCCTTAACTTGCCCTTTAATTACTAAGGCAGATGGATCAAAATTTGGTAAAACAGAAAGTGGTAACGTATGGTTAACAGCCGATAAAACCTCTGTATATAAATTTTACCAATTTTGGTTAAACACTACAGACATAGACGCGGAAAAATACATCAAAATATTTACTTTCTTAGATAAAGAGGTAATAGACACGCTAATTGAAGAACACCGTCAGGCACCTCATTTAAGAGTTTTACAACGCAAATTAGCAGAGGAAGTAACAACTTTTGTTCATAGCAAAAAAGATTTAGAAAAAGCCGTTGCCGCTTCTCATATTCTTTTTGGGAATTCTACTTCTGAGGATTTAAAAAATGTAGACTCAGAAACTTTTTTAGAAGCATTTGAGGGAGTCCCCCAAGCAACCATTTCAAGAGAAGCTATCGAGGAAGGAATCAATATTGTAGATGTACTTAACGCTAAAACAAGTTTTTTAAAATCAAATGGTGAAGCACGTAGAGCATTAACTGAAAATTCTATCTCTGTTAACAGAGAAAAAGTAAACGAAGAATTTATTCTTCAAACAAAAGATCTCATCAACAATGAATTCGTATTACTTCAAAGAGGTAAAAAAAACTATTTTGTTATAAAAATTAACTAAAAATACAATTTAACACAAAAAACCGCTTTAAACAAGCGGTTTTTTTTATTTAAAAAAAACCAGTATTTATAAGCATTTCAGCAATTAATTATACTTTACTTATTTTAAACTGTTTTTTTAATTCATTTTGTTACAAATTATTTTATTTTATTGAAAAAATATAAATATATTCGCAGCCATTATTAACACCAACCAACCAACAAAATGAAAAAGAAGCTACTTTCAATTGCCTTAATGGCAACGGGGGTTCTATTGGCTCAAGATGGCTTATGGAAACGTGCAAACGCCAATCAAAAGAATCTACTAGAAAGCAAAATTCAACTTCCTGAAAAAAATTTATTTGATTTAAATGTCGATTTAATCAAAGAGCAATTAGCAAAATCACCTAATCGATTTAGTCGTTCTACTTCAGCAACAATTATATCACTTCCTAACTCTGAAGGCAATTTAGAAAATTTTAGAGTTTATGAAAATTCTAATATGGATCCTGCTTTGCAAGCTAAATATCCTCAAATCCGATCCTATATAGGAATAGGCATTGACAATCCAACTTCAACTGCCTATTTTAGTATATCTCCTTTAGGATTTAAGTCTATGACATTAAACGCTGGAAAATCAGCCTCTTTTATTGAACCCTATTCAAAAGATCTAAAAACTTATTCTGTGTATAAAAAAGCAGATAAAAAACAAAATTTAAGTTCTTTTGAATGCAAGATACTTGACAAGATAGAGCCTAACCTAAAAACTACGGCTACAAATTTGCGTCCTAATGCGGATGATGCGACCTTAAGAACTTTTCGATTGGCACTATCCGTAACAGGAGAATATACGACTTATTTTGGAGGAACTAGAGCACAAGCATTGGCTGCTATGAATGCAACAATGACCCGTATAAATGGCGTATTTGAAAAAGATTTCAATATTCGAATGAATTTAATTGCTAACAATGATGTCCTTATCTATACCAATGCCTCTACAGATCCCTATTCAGCAGCATCCACAGGCACAAACGGTGCTTGGAATACGGAATTACAAAACAACCTAACTAATACTATTGGCAATGCTGCTTACGACGTAGGTCATCTTTTTGGAGCTTCAGGCGGTGGTGGCAATGCCGGTTGTATTGGTTGCATTTGTGTAGATGATACTTCTAGCAAAACTGATAAAAATAAAGGCTCTGGTTATACTTCCCCTTCTAACGGTATCCCTGCTGGTGATACTTTTGACATTGACTATGTTGCTCATGAGTTAGGGCATCAATTTGGTGCTAACCACACACATTCTTATAGCAGTGAAAGAACAGGAGCTAATATGGAGCCTGGTTCTGGATCTACAATTATGGGATACGCAGGTATTACTCCTCAAGATGTACAACGAAATTCAGATGCCTATTTTCATGCCTATAGCATTCAACAAGTAACAAATAACATAAAAAATAAGGCTTGTTCTGTAAATACTGCAACTGGCAACGCTATACCTACTGCAAATGCAGGTTTAGACTTTACGATTCCTAAAAGCACTCCGTTTATACTTACAGGAACAGGTACTGATGCTGATGGAGATGCTTTAACCTATATTTGGGAACAATTTGATAATGCTACTTCAACACAAACTGGAACAAGCTCTGCTGCTAGTGCTACCAAACCTTCTGGTCCTATATTTAGATCATATAACCCAACGAATTCTCCTTCGAGGTATTTTCCTCAAATGGCTTCAGTTCTAACAGGATCAACCACTACTCAAGGTATGGATATTTTAGTAGAAGCCTTACCATCTGTTGCAAGAACCATTAACTTCCGCTTTACCGTTCGCGACAATAGAGCTGGTGGTTCTGCTAATAATTCCGATGACATGATTGTTACAGTAAATGGAACCGCAGGTCCTTTTGCTATTACATCACAAGGAATTGCTACATCTTACACAGGAGGCACTTCTCAATTAATAACTTGGAATGTAGCAGGTACTACTGCAAATGGCGTTAACTGCTCTAATGTGGATATTTTATGGTCAACAAATAACGGTGCAACTTGGACAACTTTATTAGCTGGAACTCCTAATGATGGAACAGAAAGTATAACTATTCCTAATACCCCTACTCCTACAGGTAGAATTATGGTAAAAGGTTCTAATCATATCTTTTTTGATATTAATAATGCTAATATTACTGTAACTGCGGGTTCATCTGATACAATACCCCCAACAGCTCCTGCCTTAAGCGCATCTGGTACAACAACTTCTTCTACTAACTTGTCTTGGAGTGGTGCTTCTGATAATGTAGGAATTACAGGATATGACGTGTATTCAGGAACCACCTTATTAGGTTCCATCACATCCACAACTTATAATGTAACAGGCCTAACACCTTCTACAACCTATTCTTTTACAGTTAAAGCTAAAGATGCAGCTGGTAATATTTCTATTGCAAGTAATATTATTAGTGTAACAACTTTAACTCCTGTAGTTGATACAGTTGCTCCAACATCTCCAGTCTTAAGTGCATCTGGTACAACATCTAATTCAACTAACTTATCTTGGAGTGGCGCTTCTGACAATGTAGGAATTACAGGATATGATGTGTATTCAGGAACCACCTTATTAGGCTCCATCACATCCACAACTTATAATGTAACAGGCTTAGCACCTTCTACAACCTATTCTTTTACAGTTAAAGCTAAAGATGCAGCTGGTAATATTTCTATTGCAAGCAATGTTGTCAATGCAACTACACTATCTAATACACTCAATTATTGCACATCAAAAGGCAATAGTACTGCTGATGAAAAAATAGGAAAAGTTGTAATTGGAACAATCAATAATGCTTCTACTAGCACTGTTGGTTATGAAAACTTTACAATGCTATCTACTTCAGCAGTAAGAGGTTCAACTCAAACGATAACAATTACCCCATCATGGAAATCGACTGCTTATCCTGAAGGTTATTCTCTTTTTATTGATTATAACCAGGATGGTGATTTTACAGATTCAGGTGAAAGTGTTTGGACTAAAGCTCCTTCTACTACAACCTCTGTTTCTGGTACATTTACAATTCCAACCACTGCAACTTTAGGAGCAACAAGAATGAGAATTTCTATGAAATACAATGGAATTCCTACTTCATGTGAAACTTTTTCTTATGGCCAAGTAGAAGACTATACAATGAATATTACTTCTACTGCAAAAGAAAATGAAAAGAATGAAAATGGTATTTCAAATTTTGAAATTACCGTATTCCCTATTCCATCTTCTGAAACACTTACAATTAAAGGTGTTTCTGAAATGGCAACTTATAAAGTATACAACTTAGTTGGACAAACCGTTTTAGAAGGAAAAATAAACAATGAACAAATCAATGTAACCAATTGTAAAGCTGGAAGCTACATATTAGAAGTTTCTGACTCACATTCAACTGTTACTAAACGCTTTATCAAAGAATAACTTTGATAATTAACCCAACCCCCAACCAAAAAGCTATCTCCTAGAGGTAGCTTTTTTTGTAAATAAAATCATTATTTTAGCAAAAAAGATCAAAAATGAAAAAACTAGCGCTATTAAGCGTAACGCTTATGAGTATTAATTCTGGAATCGCACAAAACACCATGACTCCCGATTTGTTGTGGAAATTGGGTCGTGTAACACCTCTTGGAGTATCAAAAGATGGAAAAAATATTATTTATAAAGTAGCTACCCCATCTATTGAGGAAAACAAATCTATTAGTAAATTTTATACCATTCCTATTACAGGTGGTAATGCCAATGAAATTAAAGAGTACACAGAATTGATAAAAAACAAGAACATTTCTCCTGATGGAATGTACTTACTTTCTGACAAAGAAGTTAAAATAACTCCTGTATTAGGAAAAGATTTTTACCCAGAATTATCTCTATCAGAGGCTCAAGTGTACGACGGTCTTGATTATCGTCATTGGGATACCTGGAGAGACGGCACATACAATCATGTCTTCTTTGGCGGAGTACCTGCGCCTAATGTTCGTTTGGCTCCACCTATAGACATTATGGAAGGAGAACCTTACGATGCTCCACAAAAACCATTTGGAGGGGATGAAGATTATATTTGGTCTCCTGATAGTAAAAACATCATCTATGTCTGTAAAAAAAAGACTGGAACGGCTTATGCAACTAGTACGAACACTAATTTATATCAATATAATATTGAAACTAAACAAACTGTAAATCTTACGCCTAATAATCTGGGTTATGATACACACCCTGATTTTTCGCCAAACGGTGATCTTACTTGGTTACAAATGAAACAGGATGGTTACGAGGCTGATAAAAATGATATTATTGTAAAACATAAAGGAATTGAAATAAACCTAACTGCTAACTGGGATGGAACAGTAGAGAGTTTTAAATGGAGTAAAGATGGTAAAAAAGTCTATTTTATTGCTCCTATAGATGGCACAAAACAATTGTTTGAAGTAAACTTCCCTGGATTAACCAAAATAGCTATTGGAGTTAAACAAATTACTAATGGTGATTTTGACGTAACACAAATTATAGATTCTACACCTGATCAAATTCTTTTGATGAGAAATGACATCAATCATGCGTCTGAAATTTATTCTTATCATTTAAAAAACAAATCTTGGAATCAAATAACTCATGTTAATACAGAAATCTATAATAATTTAAATTTATGTAAAACAGAGAGACGTTACGTAACCACTACAGATGGTAAAAAAATGTTGGTTTGGGTTATACTTCCACCAAACTTTGATTCTACAAAAAAATACCCTACTCTATTATACTGCCAAGGAGGACCACAAAGTGCCCTAACTCAATATTATTCTTTCCGTTGGAATTTTCAAACAATTGCATCACAAGGCTATATAGTAGTTGCTCCAAACCGTAGAGGAATGCCTGGTCATGGTGTAAAATGGAATGAACAAATTAGCAAAGATTGGGGTGGTCAAGTAATGGATGATTATTTATCAGCTATTGACGATATAGCTAAAGAATCCTATGTAGACCAAACGCGATTAGGTGCCGTAGGCGCAAGCTATGGTGGGTATTCTGTATTTTATTTAGCGGGAATTCACAACAATCGTTTTAAAACATTTATTTCACACTGTGGGATTTTTAATACCCAAAGTATGTATGGAACTACAGAAGAAGTATTCTTTACCAACTGGGATTCAGGAGGTCCTTATTGGGAAAAAAATAACATTGTTGCACAAAAAACGTATACTGATTTTAACCCTATCCATTTGATTAATAACTGGAACACTCCTATTCTTATTATACAAGGAGGGAAAGATTATAGAGTTCCACTAGGACAAGGTCAAGAAGCTTTTCAAGCAGCTCAATTAAAAGGAATAAAAAGTCGTTTTTTACATTTTCCAGAAGAAAACCACTGGGTTTTAAAACCACAAAACGCATTGGTATGGCAACGCGAATTTTTTAAATGGCTCAAAGAAACACTATAAAAATAAAAGCGGTAGCCCCTCAAACAAGGCTACCGTTTTTTAACTTTATTATACTACGTATAATTATTCTACTGTAACTGATTTAGCTAAGTTTCTTGGCTGATCTACATTACAATCTCTTAGTACTGCTATATGGTATGACAATAACTGTAAAGGAATAGTTGTTAATAATGGTGATAAAGCGTCTGAACATTCTGGAATTTCAATAACGTGATCCGCTAAAGAGCGCACTTGTTCATCTCCTTTAGTCACTACAGCAATTATTTTACCACTACGGGATTTAATTTCTTGGATATTACTTACCACTTTATCATAGTGTCCTTGTTTAGGTGCAATAACAATTACAGGCATGTGTTCATCTATCAATGCGATAGGACCATGTTTCATTTCCGCTGCTGGATAGCCCTCAGCATGTATATAAGAAATTTCTTTTAGTTTTAAAGCACCTTCTAAAGCCACTGGAAAATTGTACCCTCTACCTAAGTACAAACAATTGGTAGCTTCTTTATAAACCTCCGCTATTTCTCTTGAAACCTCATTCGTTAACAACGCTTCTTCTACTTTTTCTGGCATTGCCTCTAATTCAGATAAATAACGATGGTAATCTGATTTTGACAAACTTCCTTTTGCCTTAGCTAAGCGTAAAGCAATCATGGTTAAAACCGTAATTTGCGTAGTAAATGCTTTTGTGGAAGCTACCCCAATTTCTGGTCCTGCATGCGTATAAGCTCCAGCGTGAGATTCTCTAGAAATAGAAGATCCAACTACGTTACAAACACCAAATACAAAAGCTCCTTTTTCTTTTGCCAACTTGATAGCTGCTAAAGTATCTGCTGTTTCTCCTGATTGAGAGATTGCAATTACGACATCTTTATCACTAATGATAGGATTTCTATAACGGAACTCAGAAGCATATTCTACTTCTACTGGAATGCGAGCAAACTCTTCAAAAATATATTCTGCTACTAAGCCTGCGTGCCAAGAAGTACCACAAGCAACAATTAGAATTCTATTTGCATTCGTAAACTTTTCTAGGTTGTCTTCCACCCCAGCCATTTTAATAATTCCTTCATTAGAGTGCAAACGTCCTCTATAAGTATCTTTTATTACGCTAGGTTGTTCGTAAATTTCTTTTAACATGAAATGATCATAGCCTCCTTTTTCAATCTGTTCCAAGTTCATTTTTAATTCTTGAACATAAGGATGTACTAATGAATCATCTTTAATTTTTCTTACTTTCAATCCTTTTTTCAAACGGATAATTGCCATTTCTTCGTCTTCTAAATAGATTGCGTTAGAAGTATACTCAATAAAAGGAGAAGCATCTGAAGCTATAAAAAATTCGTTTTCAGCAACTCCAATAGCTAAAGGGCTACCCAATCTAGCCACTACTATTTCATTGGGTTTTTTCTTATCAAAAACACAAATCGCATAGGCTCCGACTACTTGATTTAAAGCAATTTGTACGGCTTTCCCTAATTTTATGTTTTCTTGTTTTTGTACTTCTTCTATCAGATTAACTAATACTTCCGTATCCGTATCTGAATGAAAAACATAGCCTCTATTAATTAATTCTTTTTTTAAAGGTTCATAATTTTCAATAATTCCATTATGAACAATAACTAAGTCTCCAGAGTTAGAAGTATGAGGATGTGAGTTTACATCATTTGGAACCCCGTGTGTAGCCCAACGTGTATGACCAATCCCGATAGTACCATTTAATGATATTTGTGTTTTAGATTTTTCTTCTAAATCAGAAACTTTTCCTTTAGTTTTAGATAGTTTTAGGTCTTCGCCATCATACAGTACCAAACCCGCACTGTCATAACCTCTATATTCTAATCTTTTTAACCCTTTTACTACAATAGGATAAGCTTCTCTATATCCTATATATCCTACGATTCCACACATATTAATTTCGTTTAGTATAGCTTATTTTAAATTGAACTCTATTCTCTCCTTGCATTCCTCCTAAAACGACTCCTAAAGGACTTATTACTGTAGTTGAAGGAATACTTTTTAAAATATTTGTTGTGTTTTTTAATGCACTTATAGCCGATAATCCTTGTGCCTCAGGAGTAATATAAATACTTTCGGCAACAGCAAGCCCCAACCTTACATTTGTATACGTACCTGTCTTATCATTTATAATCTGGTTAATATGATCTGTTAAACGAATACGGTACATGTATTTGCCATTTACTTTTTGTAATATACCCCCATGAACATATTTATCCTTTTTAGGAAAATTAGTTAATTTAGTAATATCATTTGTATAATCTAACAATGATCTTGTTTTTTCTGCATTAAACAAGTACAAACGCATTGGATTAAGGTAATAAAATGACTTATTACTACTGCTTAGCGAGTTTACAAAATTTGGATCTACAGTAAAATACAAACTAGCATCATTAACCAATGCTCCTTTATTTTTCAAATCATCAATTAAAGCTTGGTCTATTTTAATTTCTGCTATTGATCCTTGACCTCCTTTTAAGAATAAGTTATCTGTTGGTACATCTGACGAAAGAGCACTTGAGTAAGCCGCTGACTTACTATGTTTTAACACATTTAAAGTATTACCCGTCATTTTCAATACTAAGGTTTTCATTTCTTTTCCCTTATTATCAGCTTTATCTTGCTTGTAATGTATCGTTACATCTCCTTTCTTAAAATCTAATCCCATCATCACCTCTCCGTTTCCAGAGGCTCTAAATGTCAATCCTCTATAATAATCCACAAAGGCACTATTACTTATTAAATGTCTTGAATCAGCCTTTATAATACTATTTTCAAAATGAGATTTATCTAAATGTAAACGCATACGGGGAGAAAGACGTTCTGCTATATTCTCTGGATTATATTTTATAGGTAATAATTTTTGTGTTAGTTCATCTACTTTTGGTTTTTCAAACTCCGCTTGGTTGGGTTTGAAATTAGTGTTTTCATTTGAATTAACAGCATTATTTAATTTTTCTCCAACTACTACGTTTAATATACTTTCTTGATCGGAATAATATTTTGCGTTTTTAGTAATATCATTCACATCATAACTATTCAAAGCAAAATTATTTCGAAAGACTTCTAAATTAAAAGTGGGTAATTTATCCGACTTAAAATCTGTATAATAATCTTTTGTATTAGTATAAATAGAATCTAATCTATAAATACCTCTACCATTAGTATTGGTACTTAATTTAGTACTAAAATAAGGCACCGAAAGTACCACACTATCCACCTCAATACCCGTTCCAAATACAGGTTCTGCGGTTTCTAATTGTAATTGCGTAACAAAAGAAGCGGTTGTTTCTCCAAAATAATCACTTTTCAACAATCCTAAATGATTTATAGGAAGATTATTAGACTGAACTGGACCTAGATCTAGATCATTAATAGTTACACTACTTGACTTATCTTCACCTCCTAAAAAAGCAAATGTTTCATCCCCTACTAAATCAGCGCCTAGCGTATTATAATCTTGATCACAAGATAAGAAAAAAACTGAAAATAAAAATATTGAAAGTTTCTCAAAAGTTTTGAATCTCATTGTATTAACTTAATATTTGAGTTTTATAAAATTCGGTATAAGCCTCAGCAAATACATCTTTAGGTGCGAAAGGTAAAAAAGGTTTTTTAGAAGCTTCTATAAATTTTGTTAAAGTTAAGGATATTTCTTCTGACCCCATTACTACACCGTCTGAATGGTTGATAGCTACCATCATTAAGTTTTCATACGTTGGATTATCCAATTCTTGAATCGCCTCTTTTGGCACCCCATCAAATTGAATTTTTTTTGAAATTTGAGCGTCTAATATCCCTTCATAGCCCTCCTGAAAAATAGATGTAACTATTTTTGTTTCTGAAAATAACGCATCATCTTTATAATAATGCTTCATATAAATAGGCAATAAAGAGGCCATCCATCCTTGAACATGGATAATATCTGGAACCCAATTTAATTTTTTTACTGTTTCAATTACTCCTTTTGCAAAAAAAATAGCGCGCTCATCATTATCTTCAAACAACACGCCTTCTTCATCCGTAAAAGTAGACTTGCGTTTAAAATATTCATCATTATCTATAAAGTATACCTGAATACGTTCTTTGGGTATAGAAGCAACTTTTATAATCAGAGGCATATCGACATCATTTACCACTAAATTCATTCCTGAAAGTCGAATTACTTCATGTAATTGATGCCTTCTTTCATTTACATTTCCATAACGTGGCATAAAAATTCTAATCTGCCCACCCTGGTCGTTAATCATTTTCGGCAAATCAAATGACATCAAAGACACCTCATTTTCAGGCAAATAGGGCACTAATTCGGATGACACATACAATATCCTTTTATCCTCCATCTTTACTTTACTGTTTTGTTTATTGGACACAAATCCACGCAAAATTACAAATTTTTACGGAGATAACGACTAAAATAGTAATTTTGCACTTATTTTAAGAATTTTATATGCCTTTATTTACCCAAAAAAGCGAATTAAAAAGACATTTAGATACTTTTTTAGATCCAAAAAAGACAATTGGTTTTGTTCCTACTATGGGAGCTTTACACCAAGGACACTTGTCGTTAATAGAAGAAGCTTTAACAGATAACGATCTTGCAGTTGTGAGTATTTTCGTAAATCCAACCCAATTTAACAACCAGGAAGATCTTGACAAATATCCACGAACGCTAGAAGAGGACTTAAGCAAAATTAACACTGTTCATTCTAACGTTATAGTTTATGCCCCAAATATTGACGATATATATGAAGGCAATACGGTATCAACTCATTTTGAGTATGATGGCTTAGAGTTTGAAATGGAAGGCAAGCACAGGCCTGGTCATTTTGACGGTGTTGGGACTATTGTCAAAAAATTATTTGAAATCATCAATCCTACAAATGCTTATTTTGGAGAAAAAGATTTCCAACAATTACAAATTGTTAAAAAATTAGTCAAAAACTACAACATTCCTGTCAACATTGTGGGTTGTGCTATTTATCGAGAAGCGAATGGACTGGCAATGAGTTCAAGAAATCAGCGTTTATCTCCACAACAAAAAACAGAAGCCTCCTTTATTTTTAAAACGCTAACTACTGTCAAAAACAATTTCCATAATCAATCCCCTGAAAGTTTAACAAAATGGGTTCAAGAGGAATTTTCAAAACAATCCTTATTTGATTTAGAATACTTTGAAATAGCAGAAGAAGAAACTTTAAAAACCTGCACAGAAAAATTACCGAACAAGATTTATCGCGCTTTTATAGCTGTTTTTGTAAACAATATACGTTTAATTGATAACATTTCATTAAAATAATATAATTTTGTACCATGCGAATTGAAGTTGTAAAATCAAAAATCCACCGAGTTAAAGTAACGGGTGCCGATTTGAATTATATCGGAAGTATAACTATTGACGAAGTCTTAATGGAAGCCGCAAATATTTTTGAAGGTGAAAAAGTATCTATTGTTAATGTTAACAATGGAGAACGCTTAGAAACTTATGCCATCAAAGGCCCTAAAAACAGTGGTGAAATTACATTAAATGGTCCTGCTGCACGCAAAGTACACCAAGGAGATATTATTATTATTATTTCGTATGGGAGCATAGAAATCAGTGAAGCCAAAAACTTCAAACCTTCTATTGTATTCCCTAATGAAGAAAACAATTCATTACAATAACGTGAGTAGTAAGTTACGCTCTTACGCCAGTTTGATTATTCCATTACTATTAGGTGCTGGACTGACTTACTATACGTATAATTCTTTTACAGAAAGGCAAATTGCTCAAATGAAATTGTATTTTACTACAGCCAACTATAGCTTTGTTACAATTTCTTTATTTATTGCCATTTTAGGCTGCCTATTCAGAGCTTATCGGTGGAAATATGCACTACAAGAAATAGGCGTACAACCCAATTTTAAGCTTAATTTCTTAGCTGTTTGTATAGGCTATTTTGTAAATTTAACAATACCACGATCTGGCGAATTTTCTAGAGCACTACTGCTAAAAAAATACCAAGATGTTCCTTTTGACAAAGCTTTTGGAACGATCATAGCAGAACGAATTGTTGATCTAATTTTTCTTTTATTATTTGTATTTAGTGCCTTAGTACTAGAAATAGATACGCTAAAAAGTTTTTTGCTCACCTATATTCCTATAGAAAAACTAATCCTACTTTTAATTATCGGTTTAATAGCAGGAATAAGTTTTATACTTATTTATAGCTTTTCTAATTGGAAGTATATCCTACTTTTTAAGTCAAAAATAGCAGGTTTAAAAGAAGGGATTTTCAGTTTATTATATATGCCTAATAAATGGAATTACTTGTTTTTTACATTCTTAATATGGTTTTCGTACGTATTAATGTTTTATATCACAGTATTTGCACTAGAAGCGACTAGCTCTATTAATTTTGGAACGATACTTGTGGCTTTTGTCATAGGAGGATTAACTATGTCATTTACCAACGGAGGATTTGGCTTTTTCCCCGTTTTAATAGCAAAAATTTTAGTATTGTATAAAATTCCTATAGAAGCAGGAAACGCTTTTGGGTGGATTGTTTGGACCTCTCAGCTTTTAATTACAATTCTTTTGGGTATCTTTTCATTTTCTGTTTTACCAATCGTTACTAAAAAAAAATAATTTAGTAACTTGCTTCACCAACTTAATAGATATTTACTATAAGATCTAGCCACCAATATCTATTTACATAAGTAAATAGAAAGATTTAATTAAACAAGGTTCCTATAGATGATTCTATTATAAATAAACTCACACATATATGAAAAATTTTATATGGGCACTTGCCTTCTTTTGCTCGTTATCTTTGTTTTCTCAAACAACTGTAGACCATTTTTTTTCAACAAAACTTAACACAAAAAGAGACATTATAGTTAAACTACCTGCTTCTTACGGATCTAATCCAAAACGCACTTATCCTATGATATTAGTCCTTGATGCTGAGTTTTTATTTACTTCTTTTGAAAGTACTTTACAATATGGTAATTATTGGGATGATCTACCAGAAGTAATATTAGTTGGAATTAATCAAAACAAAAACAATGAACGTTATGATGATTCACAATTTGATCCAGCAGAAGGTTTACCAACAAAGAAGGGTGCTGATTTTTTTGAATTTATAGGCACTGAACTTTTACCTCATTTAGAAAAAAAATACCGATTAGCCCCTTTTCGTATAATTGCAGGTATGGATGTTACTGCTGGTTTTTTAAATGCATTTTTATATAAAGAAAACCCTTTGTTCGACGGTTATATTTCTATAAGTCCTGAACTTGCAAACGGAATGGAAGGAATCGTAGCACAAAGACTATCAGAAACTAAAAAACCTCTTTTTTACTATCAAGCTACTTCTGATGGGGACTTGAAAAAATTTCAAAAAAACATTAAAATATTAGATCAAAACATACAAACCATCAAAAATGACTTCTTAAATTATAAGTTTGATGACTTCAAAAAATTAGCTCATTACGGAATAGCTCCTAATGCTGTCCCAAGTGCTCTTTACCAATTTTTTGAAATATACCAACCTATTACCGCTATGGAATATCAAGATAAAATCAGTCCTTTAAAAGAAGGTTTTGTAGATTATCTTAACAAAAAATATGAGGCAATAGAAAAATCATTAGGACTAAAAACGAACATACGTTTTAACGATATGAGGGCTATTGAAACCGCTATTAAGAAAAATGAAGCTTGGTATGAATACGAACTTTTGGCTCAGATTTCAGGTCAACAATATGAAAAAACTATGTTGTATGAGTACCACATGGGGATGTATTGGGAAAAAAGAGGGGAAATAAAAAAAGCCTTAAAATTTTATCAAGATTCTTTTAATAAAACAGAGATTGGAGACATTACCAAGGACTTCATGATGAATAAAGCGGAAGAACTTAAAACTAAACTTCCTAAAAAGAATAAAATGAAAGGGGGTAAAGCAAAAGATCAAAAAACAGAAGAAAACATTTTAGAAACGCCTTCTGAAACCTCAACAGAACCACTAAAAGAAGAAAATAAAAAAGAGAATTAATACCCAATGGCCAAAATAAAAACCTCTTTTTTTTGTCAAAGCTGCGGCAGTCAGTTTGCTAAATGGCAAGGACAGTGTACCTCTTGTAAAGAATGGAATACTCTAGTTGAAGAAATAGTTCAAAAAGAAGAAAAAGTGACTTGGAAAACCGAGTCTCCTACTCATAAAAGAGCTCCAAAGCCCCTTTTAGTTCATGAAATTAATTCTACGGAAGAAATCCGAATGAACACAACTGATGGAGAATTAAACCGCGTTTTAGGTGGCGGATTAGTTCCAGGTTCACTAACCTTATTAGGAGGTGAACCTGGCATTGGAAAGAGTACTTTATTGCTTCAAATATCTCTTAAGTTACCTTATAAAACGCTATATGTTTCAGGTGAAGAAAGCCAGAAACAAATAAAAATGCGAGCAGAACGAATTACTACCAAAAATGATAACTGTTATATATTAACAGAAACCAAAACTCAAAACATTTTTAGACAAATTGAAACGATTGAACCCGATGTGGTTATAATAGATTCCATACAAACTTTACAAACGGATTATATAGAATCCTCAGCAGGCAGTATTTCTCAAATTAAAGAATGTACGGCAGAGCTTATTAAATTTGCTAAAGAAACCAATACCCCTGTCATTCTAATTGGTCATATAACAAAGGATGGCACCATTGCAGGACCAAAGATCTTAGAACACATGGTAGATACCGTATTGCAGTTTGAAGGAGATCGAAATCATATTTATCGCATTTTACGATCGCTCAAAAACCGTTTTGGTTCTACATCCGAATTGGGTATTTATGAAATGCTTGGA
This sequence comes from Flavobacterium columnare NBRC 100251 = ATCC 23463, assembly GCF_002530675.1. GTDB lineage: Bacteria > Bacteroidota > Bacteroidia > Flavobacteriales > Flavobacteriaceae > Flavobacterium > Flavobacterium columnare. Next base: position 69,160 of record NZ_PCMX01000016.1, on the reverse strand, counting down.
TCAGGACTTAGAGAGGTTAGTAATCCTTCTGAAATACTAATATCTCATAAGGATGAAGAATTATCAGGCACCGCTATAGCCACAACCATGGAAGGTATGCGCCCTCTAATGATTGAAATACAAGCACTCGTTTCTACAGCCGTATATGGAACACCTCAAAGAAGCACTACGGGTTATAATGCCAAAAGACTCAATATGATACTTGCTGTTTTAGAAAAAAGAGCAGGCTTCCGATTAGGGTCTAAAGACGTTTTTTTAAATATTACAGGCGGGATTACAGTAGATGATCCAGCCATTGACCTAGCAGTTGTAGCCGCCATACTTTCTTCTAACGAAGATATTCCCGTAGGAAAAGATATGTGTTTTGCAGGCGAAGTAGGATTATCAGGAGAAATACGCCCCGTTAATAGAATTGATCAACGAATACAAGAAGCGGAAAAACTTGGTTTTTCAACCATATTTGTATCTAAATATAGCAAAATATCATTGAAAAATCATCAAATAACAGTAAAACTAGTTGCCAAAATTGAAGATGTAATCAGTGAATTATTTGGATAAACAAAAAACCTATGAAATCATTGAGTGAAATCCTCCAAACTGTACAAACTTATCATGAATTAGGCGAAACTATAGCTGCTGCCGAATACGTTATTAAAACATTTGATATTATACATCCTAATTTTGGAGGATTTGAGCTCAGAGAGAAAGCAGCTCCTAAATTTATATTAATGACAACAGAAGGTGAATTTGGAAAACCTCAAAAAATACGCATTCCTGAAAATACTTTTGAATTTGAATTCAAACTTATGCTCAATCTGATAACACATGAAATGATACATGTAGGGCAAAAAGCACCCCATAACTTAGTCTGGGATAAAAACGAAAGAGAATGGCAAGCCTATTATGAAATGATTTTTCACAAAACCTACCCCCAAATACCCAGTCCAGCAAACAACCAACAACTTTTTTTTGCCAACAAAGCAATAGAATATTATAACCGTATGGAAAAAGAAGGCTCTCTTCAAAAAAAATATGCAGCACAAAAAAAAGAAATAGAAAATTTTATAGCTTCATTACCCCAATAACTTGATTTATGAAAACAAAAAAACAATGGCTATTTTTATTTATTAAAATATTACCTGTTCTACTTATCCTGTTCATAGGAATCCTGTATTTTTTCCGTGATACCTTATTAGAACAAGCTATTCTAAAAACTCAAAACAAACTCAAAACGGATTATGAAACAACTTTTCAAATAGGTAAAGCTTCTTTTACAGGTACCTCTAGCGTTATCTTAGAAGATATTCAAATACTTCCTTTGAATAAAGACACTTTAGTATCTGTTAAAAAGATTGAAACGGAAATCAGTCTTTTTAAAATTATCACAGGAGATTTACAACTCCAAAATTTAAAAATTGAAAAAGGTTTTATTCAGTTAGTAAAAAACGAAAAAGGAACCAATTTTAGTGCCTTTCTAAAAAAAGACAAATCGGAAGAAACAAATACTGGAAAGCGAAATTATGCACAACTTGCTAATCGTATTTTAACCAAAATACTAAATCTTATCCCTACTCAAATGCGTTTACAAAATTTAGCCCTTCGCATACAAGATATGGATAAAAAGCTAACTTTTCAAATGCAGGATCTTTCTTTAGAAGGTGAAAAACTAAACACTCAAATACAAATTACAACAGATCATTTTTCTCAAAAATGGAATCTACAAGGATATGCTAATGCTCGCAAAAAACAAATGGATTTATTAATTCAATCAGCCGATACAACTCAAATAACACTTCCTTATTTACAGGAAAAGTGGGGAGTCAAAACAGGTTTTGATAAAATTCGATTAAAAGTGGATCAAATTGATATGAATTTTGGAGAATTAACCATTAATGGATTAGCCTCTATAAACAACCTAACCATTAATCATCCTAAAATAGCCTCTAAAGATGTAGTTGTTAAAGAAGCTGAGTTTGATTATCAATTTGTATTAGGAAGTAATTTTATTTCACTCAGTCAAAACTCGTTAGCCAGACTTAATAAAATAAAGGTAAAGCCTTATTTAGAGTACAATACAGCCGAAGATACACTTTATAAACTCAAATTAGATTTAGAAAAAATCAAAGCCCAAGACTTTATCACCTCACTACCTACTGGTCTATTTAGCCATTTTGAAGGAATGCAAGCCCATGGTGACTTTGATTATCATTTAAACTTTCAAGTAAATAGTAATAAACCACATCAATTAATTTTTGATAGTAAATTAAATAAAAACAACCTGCAAATTCTAAAGTATGGACAGGCTAATTTAGAAAAATTAAATTCTGAATTTGAATACAGAGCGATTGAAAATGGAGTCCCTCAACGCCCCATTTGGATAGGGAATACGAATCCTCACTACACCCCTTTTGATTCTATTCCTTCTTATCTAAAAAATGCTGTCTTAACAAGTGAAGATCCCTCTTTTTTTAGACACCGAGGATTTATTACTGAAGCTTTTAAACAATCTATTACTAAGAATATACGTACTAAACGTTTTGCAAGAGGTGCCAGTACGATAAGTATGCAATTAGTAAAAAATGTTTTTTTAACTCGCGAAAAAACATTATCTCGAAAATTAGAAGAAATATTATTAGTTTATATTTTAGAGAACAATCAAATTACTTCTAAACAAAGAATGCTAGAAGTCTATTTTAATATCATAGAATGGGGACCTAATATTTATGGAGTAAGTGAGGCAGCCGAATTTTATTTTCAGAAAAAGCCGCAACAGTTAAGCTTAAACGAGTGTTTGTTTCTAGCTTCTATAGTTCCTAAACCTAAAAAGTTTATGTATCAATTTAATGAAATGGGAAAACAAAAATCAGGTACTGAAAAACATCAAAGATTCATAAAAAATCTAATGTTAAAAAGAGGTTTAATCACTCCTGATGATACCATTGGGCAATCCGTTCCTATATATATATCAGGAAAAGCAAGAAATTTATTACGTATTAAAATACCAAAAGACACAACTCGTTTGGATAGTTTGACAATTATTGAAAAAAAGATTTTTCAATAGTTTTTTATTTAATTTTCAAGCTTTTGCACTAAATTGTACTCTTATAAAGTATAAACTTTCATATTATGCAAAAGATTCTTATAAAATTCATTTTATTGACCTCTGTTTTTGCTTGGGCACAAAATCCTATTTTTACCCAAGCAAAAACAAAAGAAGCAACGGTTTATTTCAATTCAGCTGAAATAATACAACAAGCTAATATTCCTTTAACCAATGGTACTCATGAGGTCGTGGTTAAAAACGTAGCGAATTATTTAAATGAAAATTCAATTCAAATAAGCACCCCATCTCACGTTACTATTCTATCTATACAATTTACTAATGATTATATTTCGGAGTACGATACAAACGAAAGTTCTCCTGAAATAAAAAGAGTAAAAGATAGTATCTCATTACTCAAAAAAGAACTAAATAAAGTAACAAATATTCGAGTTTCAGAACAAAAAACAATTGAGCTTTTAGATAAAAACCAACAAGTTTTTGGTCAAAATTCAGGTTTGAGTGTTCTAGAACTTTCCAAAATGGTTGAGTATTACAAATTAAAACGAACCGAAACTAGTAACACCATTAATATTCTTGAAGAAAGAGAAAAAAAGTTACTCGAACGATTGAATCATTTGAATACTAAACTTGAAACCAACAATTTAAAAAACGAAAAAACCACAACAGGTAAATTGGTTTTACAACTTATGAATACTTCAGCGGGAAATATTCCTCTAGAAATTTCATATATAACACCCAATGCTAGTTGGATTCCTTTTTATGATCTTCGTACAGAAAATATAAAAGATAATATTAACTTGATTTACAAAGCACAAGTTTATCAAAGTACTGGACTTGATTGGAAAAAAATAAAACTCACATTATCTTCTGGAAATCCCAATCAAAATAATCAGGCTCCGATCCTAAATAGCTGGTTTCTTACCTATGGATATCCTAGTTATGGATCCCAACAAAAAAAAGGAGTCATGAATCAATTACAAAGTCGAGTAGCTGGGGGGCAAATAAATACAATAGAAGCGGAATCAGCTCTAGCCGCTCCTTCTTCTATAAGCAATTACACAAATATTGTAGAAAATCAATTACAGACTTCTTTTGAAATAGACATTCCGTATGACATTTTATCTAATGGTAAAGCTCATAGTGTTTCGCTAAAAGATTTTAAAATACCTGCTTCGTTTAAATACTATGCTGCACCAAAAATAGAAAAAGAAGCCTTTTTAATGGCTGAAATAAAAGATTATACAAAATACAACCTGTTAGCAGGCGAGGCAAATATTATTTTCGAAGGTTTATATGTCGGAAAAACTTTTATTAATCCGAATCAAACATCAGATACACTTAACCTAAGTATGGGACGAGACAAAAAGGTATCTATTAAAAGAGAAAAAGTAATGGATCTATCAGGTGTACGCTTTTTATCTTCTAAAAAAGAACAAACATTTACCTATGATATTGTCATTAAAAACAATAAAAAAGAAACTATTTACATGCTTCTAAAAGATCAATACCCTCTTTCAACTGACAAAGAAATAGAAATTGAACTTACAGAAAAAAATGGAGCAAAAGTAAATCCAGAAACAGGAATTTTAACATGGGATCTTCAATTAAAACCTAACGAAATTCAAAAAATACGAATACGTTATATTGTTAAATATCCTAAAGATAAGATAATAAGTAATTTATAATTTTGTAAAAAGGCTATCCCAAATACTATAACGCTTTTATTGAGTCAAAAAAATAGAATAAATCTTTTTTAATTGATACTTTAAATACTTTTTTGGGATAGCCTTAATGATTTATACACCCTTTTTATGGTGCTGGATTAGGATGTAATTCTTGTATTTTATTAACCTCTTTTATTACCTCATCAGTAAGTCGAACCTCAAAAGCATTGATATTCTCTTCTAATTGATCTAATGAAGTTGCTCCTATTATGGTAGAAGTTACAAAAGGTTGATGATGTACAAAGGCTATAGATAACTCTGTTAAAGTAAGTCCTAAGCTATGGGCCAATTCTTGGTATTTAGGGGTTACCTTATAACAGTTTTCGTTAGTATAACGAATAAAGTTAGGAAATTTTCCCATCCTTGAATCGGCAGGAGTCCCATCTAAATATTTACCTGTAAGGAATCCAAAGGCTAATGGTGAATAAGCTAGTAAAGCTAAATTTTCACGCATACAAATTTCTGAAAGTCCTACTTCAAAAAGTCTATTTAATAAGGAATAAGGATTTTGTATACTGGCTATTCTAGGCAAATTATGTTTTTCTGCTTCTATAAGATAACGCATAACTCCCCAAGGGTTTTCATTAGAAACACCTATGCTTCTAATTTTTCCCTCTTTTATCAAACCATCAAAAATGGTTAATATCTCAAAAATAGAGTCTTTCCATTGGTCATCAATTTCGGTCATACCTCTTTTACCAAACATATTCATAACTCTTTCTGGCCAGTGCATTTGGTAAAGGTCTATATAATCTGTTTGCAAATTTTTTAAGCTTAAATCAACTGCTTCATGCAAACTTTTTTTTGAAAAATCTAATGGTTGACGAATATAATCTAACCCTCTGTTAGGCCCTGCAATCTTGGTTGCTAAAATAACTTGATCACGCTTCCCTTTTTTTTTGAACCAACTTCCAATATAACGTTCTGTATTGCCAAATAGCTGTGCATTTCCTCCTATTGGGTACATTTCGGCAGTATCAAAAAAATTAATTCCTCTTTCAAAAGCATAATCCATTTGAATATGTGCCTCTGATTCTGAATTTTGATTCCCAAAAGTCATTGTTCCTAAACAAATATCACTCACTTCTAATTCAGTGTGAGGCAATTTGATATATTTCATCTATGAAATTTTTAATTTATTTAACCTAAAAGGTGTGTTATAAAATTTAAAAGGTTATCTTTTTAATAAAAATAACCTTTATTCAAAGTTTTAGTTACAACTCGTCTAATGCTTTTGTCAACTCATCTAACTTAGGAGTCAAGATGATTTCAATACGACGATTTTTAGCTTTACCCTCTGTCGATTCATTTGACACTAATGGACTGTATTCACTACGTCCAGCAGCTGTTAAGTTTTCTTTTTTAATCTTTGGATTAGCCGATAATAAATTTACGATAGCTGTAGCGCGTTTGGTAGATAAATCCCAGTTGTTTTCAACTCCTCCTCCTAATGTTCCTGTTATTTTATCATTATCAGTATGTCCTTCTATTAAGATTGAAATATCTGGATTATCAGCTAAAACTTTTGAGACTAAATCAACTGCTTTTTTACCGTCTGTTCCTACTGTCCAGCTTCCTGATTCAAATAATAATTTATTTTCCATAGAAACATAGACTTTTCCGTCTTTTTGATGAATCACGAGTCCTTTACCTTCAAAAGCTTTTAAAGATTTAGCTAATGTTTCTCTTAATTTTTTCATAGAAGCTTCTTTAGCTGCTACTAAATTTTCAAGTTCTGTTACACGATCTGAACGATCCTTAAATTCTTTACTTAATTTATCCAAACGGGCTTTTTCAGCAGCAAGGGCTTTTTCTTTTGCTTCTAATTGTGCTAATAATTCTCGGTTTTTGTCCATATTTGCTTTCAAAGCATCATCGCTATTTTTTTCTAAAGCATTATACGAATTTTGTAGCGTAGCCAAATTATTGGAAGTAGCACTATAATCAGCTGCTAACTTATCACGTTCTGCTTTTATTTTTTCCAGTTCAGACTTTACTTTTGCTAAATCTAGATTGGCCTGACTTTTACCAGATTTAAGTAACTCATTTTCATCGGCTAAAGCATTGCGTTCTTTTTTTAGTTCAGCAAACTTATTTTCTAAATCAGTATATATTTTCTTGGAAACACAAGAGGAAGTACTTAAGGCTAACAAAAGTAATCCTATAGAAGTTCTTTTTATCATAATTTAAAACATTTGGGGTTATTAAAATTCTACACACACGGGGCAATGATCAGAATGTTTCGCTTCTGGCAAAATATAGGCTCTTTTCATTTTATTTTGCAAGGGTTCATGCACCAAGCAATAATCAATTCGCCAGCCTTTATTATTAGCACGTGCATTGGCACGATAACTCCACCAGCTGTAATGATGCGGATCCGTATTAAAAAAACGGAAACTATCTATAAATCCTGATTTTATAAATTTATCCAACCATGCTCGTTCTTCAGGTAAAAAACCAGAAACTTTTGCATTTCTTATCGGATCATGTATGTCAATGGCTTCATGACAAATATTATAATCACCACAAATTATAAGATTGGGTACTTCTTTTTTTAGCTGATTTATATAGTTATAAAAATCATCCATATACATAAACTTGTGTTCTAATCTATCTATATTAGTGCCCGAAGGTAAATATAGGCTCATAACAGAACAATCATCAAAATCCAATCTTAGATTTCGTCCTTCCTTATCCATGTGTTCGATACCCGTTCCGTACACAACTTTTTTAGGTTCTATTTTAGAAAGAATAGCCACTCCGCTATATCCTTTTTTTTCTGCAGGAAAATAATATTGATACGGATAACCTGCTAATTCAATGTCCATCACGGGTATTTGATCTTGAGTAGCTTTTATTTCTTGCAAACAAATAACATCAGGATTTGCTGCTTGTAGCCACTCTAAAAAACCTTTTGTAATGGCGGCACGAATACCATTTACGTTGTATGATATAACTTTCATCAAAACGAATTAATAAATTAAACCTAAACGACTGATTATAAATACTATTAATGTAATTAGCTATAGTATAATTGATTTTTTCAAAAGTATAGAATATTTTAGGAGTCTCGCCTTTTTTTTTAAACAATTAACAAACATTTGAATATCAAACAAATCAGAGGATATTTAATAAAAAAATAAATGATTCATTGTTAAACCATTACATATTATATGACTTTTGCTATATTTGCAACTTGCATTAATCGTAAATATAAATGGGTTTAGTCACTGCCAAAGAAGTTGCCAAAGCAATTAAAACTGATAATTATGGTCCTATTGGGACCTTTTCGGGTTGGTTGTTAATGAAAGCACTTCAGATATCAACATTAAATAAAATTTATGACAGGAATAAACATCTATCGGATGTTGAGTTCTTGAATGCAATTTTGGATGAATTCCAAATTAAGTTTGAGATTCCTGAAGAGGATCTAAAAAGACTACCTAAAGGAGGCTCTTATATCACCATTTCTAACCACCCATTAGGCGGTATAGATGGTATATTACTTCTAAAATTAATGCTTGAACGCGAGCCTAATTTTAAAATCATCGCTAATTTCTTATTACATCGTATAGAGCCATTAAAACCGTATATCATGCCTGTGAATCCTTTTGAAAACCATAAGGATGCTAAATCAAGTGTAATTGGTTTAAAAGAAACTTTTCGTCATTTAAGCGATGGAAAACCTTTGGGTATGTTTCCTGCTGGTGAAGTTTCTACTTACAAAGATGGAAAACTCATAGTAGACAAAGAATGGGAAGAAGGAGCTATTAAAGTTATTAGAAAAGCACAAGTTCCTGTGGTACCTATTTATTTTCATGCTAAAAACAGTAAATTATTTTATTTCTTATCGAAACTAAGTAGCACTTTACGAACTGCAAAACTTCCTTCCGAACTACTTACTCAAAAAGATCGTGTAATAAAAGTTCGTATAGGAAAACCAATTTCAGTAGCAGAACAAAATGAGTATACAACTTTAGAAGACTATACGGATTTTTTACGCAAAAAAACATATATGTTAGCGAATGCTTTTGCCGAAGAAAAAAAGCTTTTTGAAGCACCTATTCTAAAACCTACTTCAAAACCCGCAAAAGCAATTGTAACAGGAGCTAATCAAGAAAAAATGATTGAAGAAGTAGCCAAACTTAGAAAAAAAGAGGCTCGATTGCTCCAAAGTAAAAATTATGAAGTATTCTTAACAGAAGCTAGTGAAATCCCTAATATCTTACATGAAATAGGTCGTTTACGAGAAATTACCTTTAGAGCCGTTGGTGAAGGCACTAACGAATCCATTGACTTAGACGAGTTTGACAACTACTACCACCACATGTTTTTATGGGATGATGATACCAAACAAATTGCAGGTGCTTACCGTATGGGATTAGGATCTAGGATTTTTGCTAAATACGGAATAAACGGTTTCTATTTACAAAACCTTTTCCGTTTTGAACCCGAACTGTACGATATGATGAGCAAATCCATCGAAATGGGTCGTGCCTTTATATGTAGTGAATATCAGCAAAAACCAATGCCTTTATTCTTATTATGGAAAGGTATTGTACACACTACACTAAGACATCCTGAACATAAGTTCTTAATAGGTGGAGTAAGTATTAGTAATCAGTTTTCAGAATTTTCAAAATCATTAATGATTGAATTCATGAAATCTAATTTTTACGATCCTTATATTGCTCAATATATTCATCCTAAAAAAGAATACAAGGTAAAATTAAAAGATGCTGATAAGGATTTTGTATTTAACGAAGCAGAATCTGATTTGAATAAATTTGATAAAATCATAGACGAAGTAGAACCTGGTAATTTACGTTTACCTGTTCTAATCAAAAAATACATCAAACAAAATGCTCGAGTAGTTGCCTTTAATGTAGATCCTTTGTTCAACAATGCTATTGATGGACTAATGTACATCCGAATTGCTGACTTACCAGAAAGTACTGTAAAACCAGTAATGGAAGAATTTCAAGCAGAATTAGAAAGAAAATTGAATGATGAACTACAATCTAAATAAGATTTAGTTCTTTTCACACAAAACACAAACACTCACTATATTTTTCTATTTATCATTTTTTACTTATATTTGTTTAAACCAAAATATTTAAAATGCACAATTTCATACAAAAATTTCACTCAGGATGGGCTTATGTAGCCTTAGCTTTATTAGTTTTTGCTATTATTAATAGTTTTTTAGGTAATTCCTCTAATAGAGAATTTACAGCTAAAGACAGAAAAATTGCTTTATTTGGTTTAATTGGTACACATATTCAATTTTTAGTAGGAATTATTTTATACTTTGTTTCTCCAATGGGGTTATCAGGTTTTAATATGAAAGAAGCTGCTTTAAGACTTACTTCTATGGAGCATCCTTTAATAAATCTAATTGCTATAGCATGTGTAACCATTGGATGGTCAAAACATAAAAAAATGGAAACAAGTCATGATAAATTCAAAAAAATAGCTATTTTATACAGTATTGGACTTATCCTAATTCTATCTCGTATACCATGGTCATCTTGGTTATCATAAAAAAACAGTAAGCCCTTTTAATGGGCTTATTTTTTTATACTATTACACAAAATGATTAAAAGAAAAAATTATGATCAACCGTATTTTAATGGGTGTTTCTACACTACTAGCTATACTTTTAACATCAAAATTTTCATTTAAAAAATTTGATTCAAACAGTTTTGAACCTATTAAAATCATTCCTGACACGATCAAAAAAGATTCTTTATCCCCTATTTTAGACAGTTTATCCGTAGAGGAAGGGCTTTACAATTACAAGCTTTACAAAAGCAAAGGACACGCCTCTTATTATGCCAATCGTTTTAACGGGAGGAGAACCGCTAGTGGCGAGCGTTTTTACAATCACAAATTAACTGCTGCCCACCGCAAACTACCATTTGGAACAAGAGTTAGGGTAACTAATTTAAAAAATGGTCGCAAAATAATCGTAAAGATAAATGACCGTGGTCCTCATATTCGCAATCGTGAAATAGACCTATCTCACAAAGCCTTTCATCATTTAGCTAAAGGAAAAGGAGGAGGAGAAATGCCTGTAAAAATTGAAATAGCTCTAAGAAAAGAAAAAAATTAAACTTTTATATCCCATTCGTTATAAGGGTGTCTGCTTAAATAGGCATTGTAAAAACGCATATCTGAGGTAACTTCTAAACCTAGCCATGAGGGCCTATCAAAAAACTCATTTTCTGTCTGCAGCTCTATTTCTGCTAAAAAAAGGCCTTGATTTAAACCTAAAAAAACATCTACTTCAAAGAGGTGTTTTCCAAAAGGAACTTCATAACGTATTTTTTCAACAATTCCCTTTTCACAAAGAGGCAAAAGCAGTTCAGCTTCGTTCAAAGAAATTTCTTTTTCCCATTCTAGTCTAGAAGTTCCAGTGGCATTACTAGCTCCTTTTATGGTAATATATCCTTTTTCGTCTTTTATTCGTACCCTAACTGTCCGCTCAGGAACTGAACTCAAATAACCTTGTACAATTCTATTATTAGACTTGCTTTCTTCCAAAAATTGATTATTTGTAACTAAAAATTTACGTTCTATCTCAATCATAAGATTTTTTTAAATACCCTAACGAAGATACTCTAAGTTTTTTAAATCGATTAACTTTTGATAAAACATTAGTAATTTTGCAATATGGAAAGCCCTATTCGCAAAATAATTCATATAGACATGGATGCCTTTTATGCGTCTGTTGAACAAATGGATCATCCTGAACTAATAGGCCTCCCTATAGCTGTGGGAGGCAGTGAAATTAGAGGCGTTGTATCCGCTGCTAGTTATGAAGCTAGAAAATTTGGCGTACGAAGTGCTATGACTGGCATACAAGCTAAACGCTTATGTCCTGAGTTAATTTTTGTAAAACCTCGTTTTGAGCGATATAGAGAGATTTCTCTGAAAATTAGAAAAATATTTTATGAGTATACTGATCTAGTAGAACCTCTATCTTTAGATGAGGCTTATTTAGATGTAACTCAAAACAAAAAAAACAATCCTAGCGCAACTCTTATAGCTTCTGAAATCAGACAACGTATAGTAGATGAAGTTGGTTTGACCGCTTCAGCAGGGATTTCTATCAATAAATTTGTAGCTAAAATAGCATCTGATTACAACAAACCAAATGGTCAAAAAACGATTCACCCCGATGATGTAACTCTTTTTTTGGAAAGTTTAGATATTAAAAAATTTTATGGTATTGGAAAGGTAACTACCGAAAAGATGTATCAATTAGGAATTTATACGGGTCAAGATCTAAAATCTAAAACAATAGAATATCTAGAGGAACATTTTGGAAAAAGTGGTACTCATTATTATCATCTGGTTAGAGGAATTTCTAACAGTCCTGTAAAACCCAATCGAGCCTCTAAATCTGTTGCAGCAGAACACACTTTTTATACCAATTTAACCTCTGAAATTTTTATGGAGGAAAAATTAGAACGTATTGCTGATGAATTAGCTAAAAGACTCCAAAAACATAAATTATCGGGTAAAACCGTAACACTTAAAATAAAATATTCTGATTTTAGCCAGCAAACAAGAAGTAAAACGCTTCCTTATTTTGTTGCCGATAGAAATGTATTGTTAGAGGTAGCTAAAGAACTTCTTTATCAAGATCGTATGAAAGATTCTGTTCGTTTATTAGGTATTTCTCTCTCTAATTTAAATACAGAAATAAAAAAAACCGTAGTGGTTCAACTACGGTTTGAATTTTAATATTTTTTATTCCTATTCTATTTCAGAAATTCTCAATGTATTTACCATTCCTTTTGCTACAACAGGCATGGCTGCTAAGTTTACCAAAATATCTCCTGGGCTTACAAATCCTTTTTCTACAGCTATTTTATTAATATCATCTATTGTATCATCTGTACTTACAAATTTATCATACATAAAAGCACGAACTCCCCACAATAAGTTTAACTGTGTTAAGATACGAGGATTGGATGTAAACACTAAAACATGGGCATTAGGTCTCCATGCAGAAACCTGAAAGGCTGTATAACCACTATTCGTTAGTGTCGTAATAGCTTTAGCCCCTATGTCACCAGCCAAAATAGCCGCGTGATAACAAATATGTTTTGTTACAAAGCGATTGGTTTTTACTTGCGGTTGTTTTTGAGGCACATGAATTAGTGGTGAATCTTCGACAGCCTCAATAATTTGTGTCATTTTTTCAATTACTTGTATTGGATAATTCCCTACTGAGGTTTCACCTGATAGCATCACTGCATCTGCCCCATCCATTACTGAATTAGCAACATCATTTACCTCAGCACGAGTGGGTGTAAGACTGGTAATCATGGTTTCCATCATTTGAGTTGCTACAATGACAGGAATACGAGCCAATTTGGCGCGGTTAATTAATTTTTTTTGAATTAATGGAACTTCATGTGCTGGCATTTCTACCCCTAAATCCCCACGAGCTACCATAAAACCATCACAATGAGCCACTAACTTATCTAGGTTTTCAATTGCTTCTGGTTTTTCTATCTTGGCAATAACAGGAATCTTATGATCCGAATGTTGTTCTATTAATTCCTTAAGATCTTTAAGATCTTCTGGCGTTCGTACAAAAGATAATGCAATCCAATCTACTTTACTTTCAATTGCAAATAAAGCATCGCGAATATCTTTTTCGGTAAGAGCGGGCAATGATACTTTAGTATTGGGTAAATTAACTCCTTTTTTAGATTTTAATGGTCCTCCTTGAATGACCTTACAAACAACCCTGCTCGTCTCAACATTGCTTGACACCGCTTCAAAAATCAGTTTTCCATCATCTAATAAAATACGTTCTCCTGGGTTCACATCTTTAGGAAATGATTTATAGGTCATATATATATTATCAGGAGTTCCTGGTACATCTTCTACGGTTTGAAAAGTAACTAAATCTCCTTCATTTACTACTACATCTTCCTTCATTACTCCTACACGTAATTTAGGCCCTTGTAAATCAGCTAATATGGCGGTTGTATAGCCATACTCTTCGTTTAATTCTCGAATAATACGAATACGCTCTGCAACATCTGCATAGTCCGCATGGGAAAAATTGATACGAAATACATCAGCACCAGCATCCATCATCTTTTTAATCATTTCTTTAGAACTACAGGCTGGGCCTAGAGTTGCTACTATCTTTGTTTTTTTTTGTGTACGCATTCTTAAAATATCAAATTATTTTTAGATTTAATTTCATTTGGGTTTACTTCATAAACTGTAGAAATCAAATCAATTTTATTCAACTTATAAATTATTTCTCTTAACTCTATTTGTTCATCATGTTCTATTTTTAATACAAAGTCCACTTTCTTTAAATCGGTTACCAAATTTACTTGAGTTGTAATACTATTTTCTTGAAACAATGAATTTCCGATATTTGAAGAAGGAAATTCTATTTCTTGTTTATTTTGTATTAAATCCCACGTCATCATTGCTTCATCGTCTTCGTATGTGAATCTTGAAAAAGTAGCTAGTTGTTTATTGATTTCAACTGGAATTTCATTATTATTTTTAGAAAGTAAAATCCCTAAATTTTGATTGATCTTATATGCCAATCGATAATCTTCTAAAGTAGTATGAATAGCAAGTAGATCATAATCTACTTGATCAAAATCCCCAAGATGAATTTGATGTTTAAGTTTAGTCATACTATTCAACATTAAAAACAAAGGTAAATCTTTTTTAAAAAAGCATTAATATTTATCTTTAAAAATAATCGACAAAAGACAAATTAGAGGAGACAAAATACACTTTTTGTGTTTTAATTATCTACTTATATTCTGCTTTTTATTAGTAGTAATTTATAAATCTGTTTTTTAACCGTTTCATTCTTTTCTAAGTTTTACGTCGATTGTTCAAAACTATATTTATGTTATTTAACCTATTATAATTTTGATTTAAAAACAAATTCCTGTGTGATTGTTTTTCTAATTTTAAATTTTCTGAAATTGCAAGTCAGCTATAATTCTATTTATTCTTTTTGTAAAGAACAAACAATAAAAGTCTTTTTTGTTTTTATTTAAAGCCTTTTACAGAAAGTAAAATTCGCTTTAACTCTATGTCTTATGCTAAATTTACAACTTTTTTTAAAACTAAATTCATTTATAATCCTTTTTATGATAAGTTTATAACTTTTTTAACGAATACCTTTCGTTTTTCTTTCTTAAAAATATATTTAAAGCCTATTTTAACCCAAATATGCGTTATACCCTTTGTAGATAAAGAAGAAAAGGGCAAAGAAGGTAAAATATACGGATTTTTTATCGCAGCTATAGTTTTACATTGAGAACTAAAAATTGAGTTTTTTTTAGATTCAAAGTCGTTTTTATCTGTAATAAATTTCTAATGCGTAATCTGGGTTTAAAAATCATCAATGTTCTTCCTAAAAACTTTCTTTTTATTTATTTTTATCAGATTCTATCTACTAAAGAGAATACCACAGATCAAACAAACGTCTATTAGAGTAACTAAAGGGTTGATAGTGCTTCTTCAATTGTGTCGTATATTTTTTTTAACTGTTGATCTGTTATGATATAAGGAGGCAAAATATAAACGACATTTCCGACAGGACGGAGTATAATTCCTTTGTCTATAAAAAAGTTATATAACTTATTACGAATACCTCCGTAATATGAAATTTCTTCATTTGTTCCAATTTCTAAAGCAAAAATCACTCCTATTACTCGAGAAGTTTTAACCTTTGGATGCGAATTAATTTTTGTTTGAAAACTTAAATGTTGATGATGAATTCTATCAATATTTTTTTGTGTTTCGTCTTTCTGTAGTAATTCAATACTAGCTAAAGCTGCCGCACAACCTGTTGGATTAGCTGTAAAAGTATGTCCGTGAAAAAAAGCATGATTAACCGATTCGTTTTTAAAACCATTAAAAACAAAATCGGTAAAAGAAGTAATGGCCATAGGAATCGTGCCTCCTGTTAAGGCTTTGGATAAGCACATCATGTCTGGATTTTGTTTTAGATAGTTACAAGCAAAAAGTCGTCCCGTTTTACCAAATCCAGTCATTACTTCATCGGCTATGGTAAAAACCGAATGAAATTTACAAATAGCAATCAACTCATCTAAAACAGTTGGCTCATACATTACCATACCTGCTGCCCCTAAAACTAAAGGCTCAAAAATAAATGCGGCTACTTGATTTTCTTTTAAGGCTTTTTGAAGCGCTTCTTTTGATGTTTCTTCTTTTCCTTTTATTGGAACAGGAATTCGGATAACGTTGATTAATGAATCTTGAAAAGCTTCTGTAAACAAACCAATTCCACTTACTGCCATGGCTCCAAAGGTATCTCCATGAAAAGCCTCTTCAAAAGCTATGATTGTATCTTTTTTTATTCCTTTATTAAAAAAGTATTGAAATGAAGCTTTTATAGCTACCTCAACAGCTGTTGATCCATTATCTGAATAAAAGAATTTTTTTTGGTTAGATGGTAATATTTCAACTAATTTTTCTGCTAGTTCTACTGCTCTATTATGTGTAAAACCGCCAAATAAAACGTGTTCTAAAGTAGTTAACTGATTATAAATAGCTTGTGCAATAAATTCATTTGAATGGCCAAAAGGATTTACCCACCATGAGGCAATAGCATCTACATATTCTTTGTTTTTTTCATCCCATAATAAAGCTCCTTTCCCTCTAACGATAGCAGGTAGGATACCCGTTGTTTGATGTTGTGTATAAGGATGCCAATTGTATAATTGGTCTTTTTCAGATAAGGTCATAAAACTGTTTTTTTAACTAAAGGGAATTGAGTATTTATTAATTTTTTCAAAGGTTTTAAAGTTCCAACAGGTTTTCTCTAAATTTATCAGCATAATACGAGATCACGTTTTCGTCAAAATAAGGTTCGTTATCTATACGTCCTATACTTTTTATCCCTGATTTATTAAGAATGATACTTTCTGTTGAAGTATTTTCATCGCCTGAAAAAATAATTCCTGCAACTTTTATCTTTCTATTTCTAAGCAATTCTAAAGTCAGCAGGGTATGATTAATACTTCCTAGATAGTGTCTAGAAACGACTACTACTTTATAATCGGGTTGGATAAGATCTATGACACAGTCTGTTTCGTTTAAGGGAACTAAAATTCCTCCAGCTCCTTCAATTACTAAATGATTATTAGTTATAGGCTCTACAACTTTTTTTAAATCTATCGTAAGATTGTCGATTGTTGCCGCAAGATGTGGACTCGCGGGGGTATTTAATGCGTAAGCATTAGGATGAATGGTTAGTTTGGTATTTTTTACTCTTGTTTTTATTTTATGGCTATCTGAGTTTTCTAAATCTCCTGCTTGAATAGGTTTCCAATAATCTGCTTCTAAAGCCTCTGTAATAATGGCTGATGCAATTGTTTTACCTACATCTGTTCCTATACCTGTAACAAAAATTTTCATTGTATACGATTCTAAATTTTCTACAAAAATAAGGAAAAGAGCTCTTTTTAGTTTCTTTTACTCTTATTCTTTATAGTTTTCAATAGGATTAAGAAATTAAGAAAAATTTATACAGTGTTTTGTAGAATGTCTTTAAAATGTAGCACAGCAACTGTTCTAAATCTAAATTCTGCATTAAACCTAGATTACGCATTAGAAGAAATTTATTACAGAAAAAATGCCTTTGAATTTAAAAAGATGATTGTTTTTCAAATTCAATGTAGTAAAACTACATCTGGGGAAAATTTTCTGTATCTTTTTTGCCTTTTTTATCCTCATGAAAAAGTTTAACGCATAATCTGGGTTAAACTCAATTAAGTGAGCTAACAAGACCCATCTACTTCCCTTGGGTTTTCTTCACAACAACGTCTGGTACGGAATAATATGGTTTTTTAAAAATTATCGTAACGATAGTAATAGAAAACGAAAATAAAAAATTGCGTGTTTATTAAAAAACAAATAGATTAGAGATGATTCAAAGAATTGTAGCTTCTTTAAAAGCAACTACTTAGTAAATAGAATTTGTTTATTGAATATTTCTTTTAAAATAATTCAAGAAGCCATTCGAAAAGTAATTATTTTACATTTAGTTATCCCTTCTCCTAGTTGTTGAAGTACGATTTCTGTAGCATGTAATTTTTCCTTCTGGTTGAAGCGACAAATTGTATTCTTTTTGGGTGGCTCCTTGAATTATAAGCTGGAGGTGTATTGTGTGTGTGTTTAGACGCTAGAATACTCTTTTAATTAAAAACCATAATTAAACCCTAAACCAAATACTTCTCTGATTTGAAAAGCTCCAACTGCATTATCGTCATAAATAGCCTGAAATGCTAAATTGGTAGAGATATATTTATTAACTTTCATTACTAAATTTGCTTGATAGTCTATATCTACATTTCGTGGTTTATCTAAATAATTAGAATATAGATTTAAGATATTTTCCCAAGTAACATTATCCATTAGTTTAAACTTATAATATCCTTGTAATCCGGCACCAAACTCAAAGCGGGTAGACTTACCTTGTTCAACTCCAAAAGAGCTTCCTTTTTCGGTAAAATGTGAATGAACTATTACTAAACGAGTAGTTGCAGGAGCTATATTTAATTTAAAATTTTCATGTTTTTTCCACATCATACCAGGACCTAACTGTAAATAGGCTGGAGAGAAGAAATGTGATATTTTAGTTCCATTTGTATCAAAACCAGAATCCATTTGTGTTTTAAACTCTAAGAAAACAGAATAGAACCAATATCCTTTGGCTCTTTTTCCTAGTACGGAATTATAAAGTAATCGGTCGTCTGACTTACGGACATCGGCATCTTTTTGTTTTGTTAGTCCATAAGCGGCTATGACTTTATTGTCCCAAATTAAGTCTTTTGCTTTGTAATTAAAGTCATAATTAATATTTATATTACCCGCAACGTTTGAGGTTCCACCACCACGCCATTTATCATTAAATGCTGATTGGTTAAATAAAAAATTAAAATTACCTCCTCTTTTCCAACCCACATTGGTAGTGTCTTGCGCTTTTTTTTCAGTTTCAGAAGTTCTTTTTATTAATTCTCCCTCAGTTGTTTGTGCATTAAGCAAAGTTTGACAGATTAAAAAAGCCAAACATAAAAGTGATTTTTTCATAATGTAAATTTTTATTTAGTTCTCTTAAAAATCGGAACCGCTGAACAAGCTTCACCAAACATTACACTTTTTGCTACTTTTTGTAATTGTGTAATGGCCATAATGTATGCTTCTTTCGGAACAGGCTTTCTTGAGCAACCCTTCAAAATTACTGGTTTATCAAGGTATTTACTGAAATCCATTCGTAGAATTTCTTCTATATATAAATTAACATCAATTTTATTTATATCACCAAGGATAATTTTTTTAGCGTATTTATCTAAGTAAGAAGCAACTAATATGGGGGCCCAAGTAGGTAAAATAGCATCCGAACTACAATAAATAGCGCAGTAATGATCTTTATATTGAGACCAATCGTGATTTTTTAAAGTTTCTCTAAAATCTTTTTCTTTTAACAAAAACCCTTCTATAAGCCATTGACTTAAATCAATCCCTGTTCTTACTCCATCGGGATAAAAATCCTCAAGATCAAACACTTCTAAGGAGCTATTAGTTACTTTATTTACAATTTCTTCCATATTTAGTTGCTGTGTTTAGTTTTCAGTCATCGTAAAACTGTCTACTACAACTGAAAACTAAATTTTTAATTAAAGCATTCCTAATTCTAACTTTGCTTCTTCACTCATTAAATCTTTACTCCAAGGTGGGTCAAAAGTAATTTCTACTTCACAAGACTTAACGGCTTCTAATTTTTCAATTTTTTCTTTTACTTCATTAGGAAGTGTTTCTGCTACGGGGCAGTTTGGAGATGTTAATGTCATAAGAATCTTTACATCCATATCTTCATTTACAAAAACATCATAAATTAAGCCTAATTCGTAAATATCTACGGGAATTTCAGGATCGTAAATTCGTTTTAACACTTTTACGACTTCTTCCCCTAAATTAATGTTATCGTTAAATTCTTCCATTTTTATTTCGTTTTGACTCTCATTTTTTCGAGTTTCAGTTAAATACTTTGTATTGGCACTACCTAGCCTAGCTGTGGCTTTAAAATTATTTTTTACTTAAAAATGCTAAAGCGTACATTTTTATTTGTTTAATCATAGATACTAAACCATTTGCTCGTGTAGGCGACAAATGTTCTTTTAAACCTATTTCGTCTATAAAATCTGTTTTAGCATCTAGGATGGCTTGTGCTGGTTGATTTGAAAATGTTCTAATTAATATTCCAATAATTCCTTTGGTTAAAATAGCATCGCTATCTGCTGTAAAAACGATATTCCCTTCTTTTTCTTCCGCATGAACCCAAACTTTAGATTGGCATCCTTTGATTATATTCTCCTCTGTTTTGTATTGTTCTTCGATTAGAGGCAATGATTTTCCTAGCTCAATTATGTATTCATAACGTTGCATCCAATCGTCAAACATTGAAAACTCATCTACAATTTCATTTTGAATTTCTTCTATGGTCATTCTTAATAGAATTTATTTCTGTTAATTATTCTTTGTTTATGTAAGAAACTAATTTGGATACAAATTTTTCAATTTCTACAGGTGGATGTCCATGATCAAATCCTGTTGATTGATATTCTTCTCCCTTTTTTGTTATTTTTAAATCAGCATGGGGTGCTCCATCGTGGTAACGCAATTCGGTAGGCGCTTTTATTTTTTCTAATTCTTTTAAATTAATTTGATCGAATAAGGTTTGCAACTCATCTATTTGTTTCGCCGTTAATTTGACCTCTTTAAAGTCATCTGCATCGCGATTTTCTGTATAACTTAAAGATTTTTGGGTCAGTTTGATTCTTAAACTATACCCTCTTGTATTAGCTGTGTATTCTACAAGCATTTCTTCTTGTTGATTCTTTTTTATTACACTTTCGGTGGATTCTGACGTTATATTGAGTTCTTTGTTTTTTTCATCTGTTATAGCAATTGTTTCAGATGTGGTTAGAGCTGTATTTTTACTTTTACAAGAAACTAGTAAAACTAAGATTGAAAATAAGGTGAGTGCATTTTTTTTCATCTGTATAAAGTTTTTAAGATAACATTATTTTTGCTTTTTTTACAGCTTCTACAAAGATATCTATCTCTTCTTTTGTATTATAAAAAGAGAAACTTGCTCTTACAGTACCTGGAATTTGAAAAAAATTCATGATCGGTTGTGTGCAATGATGACCTGTGCGAACGGCTATACCTAACTTATCTATAATTGTGCCAATGTCGTATGGATGGATTCCTTGAATATTGAAAGAAATTACAGAAGTTTTGTTTACTGAGGTTCCAAATATCTTTAATCCTTCTATTTTTAAAAGTTTTTCAGTAGCGTATTCTAAAAGTTCTTTTTCTTGTTTTTGAATGTTTTCAAAACCTATTTGGTTTAAATAATCAATGGCTGTACCCAAAACAATTCCATCGGCTATATTGGGTGTTCCTGCCTCAAACTTGTGGGGTAATTCAGCGTAAGTAGTTTTTTCAAAAGTTACTTCTTTAATCATTTCACCGCCTCCCATATAAGGAGGTAATTGGTTTAACCATTCTTCTTTTCCGTATAAGATTCCAACGCCGGTTGGTCCACAAATTTTGTGGCCAGAAAACACATAAAAATCGCAGTCTAGTGCTTGAACATCTGGTTTCAAATGAGGAGTCGCTTGTGCTCCATCTATTAAAACAGCAGCTCCTACTTGGTGTGCTTTTTCAATGATATATTCAATAGGATTTATCGTTCCTAAAGCGTTTGAAATATGATTAACTGCAACTATTTTTGTTTTATTAGAAAGGAGCCTGTCAAATTCAGACAAGATCAACTCTCCTTTTTCATTCATTGGTATTACCACTAATTGAGCCCCTGTACGTTCACATAACATTTGCCAAGGCACTATATTACTATGATGTTCTAATGCAGAAACCATTATTTCATCCTCTGAATTTAATAATGTTGTAAAACTACTGGCTACCAAATTAATTCCTTGGGTGGTTCCTGATGTAAATATGACCTCGTAATTATGTTTTGCATTAATATGCAATTGGATCTTATTACGAGATTCTTCATAAGCATCTGTTGCTAACTGACTCAAAGTGTGCACTCCACGATGAATATTAGCATTGATTTCGTTATAGTACTTTGAAATAGCTTCTATAACTACCTCTGGTTTTTGAGCAGTCGCTCCATTATCGAAATATATTAAGGGTTTTCCGTTTACTTTTTGATTTAAAATAGGAAAATCTTCTCTAACTTTTTGGATATCAAACATATTATTCAGAAAAATTCTAAAAGCAAAATTAGTTAATTAGTTAGGATATTTTATTAAAGTTTTCAAAAAGTTTCACCGCTCCCACCTCCACTAAATCCTCCTCCTCCAAATTCAACAGGGTCTTTTTGAATCGTATCAACTGTTGTATTCACTTGGGCATTCACTAAAATTACTTTTATTAAGTCAAAAGCCTTTGGATTTATACTTTTATCCTCTTTAAAAGTTATCCCAATCGTATTGTTTTTAATTTTTTGAATGAAAAAATAGACTATTGCAAACAATATTCCTCCTGCCAATAATAGAGCATATTCCATGGGTAAATAATCATGATAATATCTAATAGTTGCAAAGCTTAATCCAAGAGTTAATAGTCCTATCCATAAAAATGTTCTCTCTTTTTCTTTTAATCCATAAAAGATATAAAAAATTGGGATAACAAAAGTAGTAATGTAAAACAAGGAAGCTAAAGGGATCTCTTGGAGCTTAGAAAAATCGTCTTCTAATAAAATTTTGGATAATTCTCTAACTGAAAAATAGTTAAGTGATAGGTAAGCTAACAGTATACTAACTATTTTTGCTGTAAAAAACACATTTTTATAGATATAATAGTTTATGTATTGTGATATTTTTAATTGTATGCAGTAAATCCCTACTGCTGCAATAAAAAACAATAGAGCCAGTATAAAGGAAGAAATATTTTTTTGTATAATTGCCCAATATCCTACGTAACTTACTAAACTTACTAAAAAAATAAGAATAGATGGGGTATGCACATAACGTATAGTTGTAAAAGCGGTCGTTAGAATAATAGTTATAAAGATACAGTTTATATTTTCGCTAAATATACTTGTAGCAATTCCAAAGAATAATGTTATAGATACTATAAACGAATCATCTAATCCGTAGGAAAAATATTTTTGGTTGCGTAAAAATTCAGAAATGACAATTGTTATAATTCCTGCAATAAAAGCACACGCACCAAGCATTCTTGTGTTTTCTATAAACGAAAAAGCCAAACAAAACAAACCAAAAATAGAAGATAGTAAAAAGTTTCCTAGTATAAAAAATCCTATTCTAAGTAAAATATTAGAATTGGTTTTAGTTGTAATAGTTTTTTTTTCGAGTTCTTCAAACTGATTTTGATTGATAATTTCTAATTGGACTAATTTTCGTGTTTCTTCTAAAAGAAAATGATTTTGGATCGTATTGAAATTACTTGCTAGCATAAGCTTTCTTTTTAAAATTACGAATTTGTTTGATAAAAAACAGTATTGATCCCAGTACATAAAATGGCGTAAAAAGGGTTAAAAAAGTCGTAATTTGATCTAAATCAAAATAATATATTATTCTAAAAAATAATATATCAAAACCTATATAACCATAAAACAAGGTAAATATATACCAAGAAATTGTTGCATATTGCAGACTTTTCTTGTAAAAAAAACAAGCCACAAACACTAAAATAAATGAATATAAAAACCAAAAGTTTTTTTGTGCAAACCCTATTAAACCAATTAAAAAAAGTAAATGCAATGCAAAAGTTAGGAAGACAGTACTAAAATGAACCTTTAAGTTGTTTTTTTCTGAATAATATTCCCAAATAAGTAAAAGACCTCCAAATATTAATCCAGAACTAAGTAAAAGGCTATCATTTAAAAAATCGTTTTCAAATAACGTTTGAATCTTTAAAGTTAATCCTATAAAACTTCCTAAAGCAGTAATACTTATTACAAGCGCGTTTTTATTATCAAAGTAATAAGCCATTCCTAAAGCTATAAATCCAGATATTAAGGAGGTTAAACTATAATCTGTATTCTTTATATGAAAATGATATTGAGCATACCCTATTAAGGTACATATCAGAATGGTTGTAAAAAGGACTAGATAATCATATAGCGGATTTTCAAAGGAAATTTTTTCTTTTGAAAATCCTTTAGCTTTTCTATAACTAAAACAGAAACATACTAGTGTAACAATGGCTAGCAATAGAAGCAAAATAGTATGCCCTATAGTATTAATATTCTTATATATAATAATTCCTATTCCACTTGTAAAAAATAAAATGGATAGATAAACCAAAAATAACAACTCATTTCTAACAGAAAAAATACCTAGCTTGTAATATTCTTTTATTGCCTGATACTGTTCTTGTTTGATAAAATTTTTCGTAAAAAGCAAATCAAAAATTTTAGTCATAAAAATCTATTTTTCCAAATATAAAGAAGAATCGATCTATTTTTATATAATCCTAAAAAACTTTATCTTGCAATAAATAAACATTTTTATGAAATACCCGTTAATAGAAGTGGCAAGCCCACTGAAAAGAGATAAAAGGGTATTCTATCTTCCTTAATTTAAACTATTATATACAGATGAAAAAAATACTAGGTATTATTACTTTAGTTCTTATAGGTATCATAGGGACTTTACTATTTCAAAATTACCCTAAACTGGATTTAATTTCTGGCTTTTCGGCAAAGAGTGTAGCTTCGGGTTATTTTCTAGAGAATCGTTCTTTATCTATTATTGAAAAAACCGACAATGATATTAATCTGATTGATTTCGCTAAAAATGAAATTAATGATCAAGGTAAATTTGCAGAGGCATCAGTCTATGGATTTAAAAAACGAAAAGCTATATATAGAGAAGGTCTAGGAGCTGTATTAGTAAATGATGATTACGATCCAAACCAACCTTATTTAGTTCCTAAAAGAATTTTTACGGTTAATAAGAACATTCCTTTCCCTTATGGTAATGGAGAACCTTTGAAACCCTTTTTTGCAAACATTGATTACGATCAATTAAACAAAGCTGTTTCTCAAGCATTTGAACCTAATAAAAAAGGGAAAAGATGTACTCGCGCGGTACTTGTGGTATATAAGGATCAAATTATTGCTGAAAAATACGCTCCAAATTTCACAAAAAATTCACGATTACTGGGTTGGTCTATGACTAAGAGTATTACGGGAACCTTATTTGGAATTCTTCAAAAACAAGGTAAATTAGATATTAATCAACCTGCTCCTATTACTGAATGGAAAAATGATGCGCGCAAAAACATTACCATTCATAATTTATTGCAAATGAACTCGGGTTTAGAATGGGATGAAAATTATGATAAGATATCAGATGCCACCAGAATGCTATTTCAAGAAAGTGACATGACAAAATCCCAAATAAAAAAGCCTTTGGTAGGTAAACCCAATGCCTCTTGGAATTACTCTTCAGGTACTACCAACTTACTTTCTGGAATTATTCGCAACCAATTTAAGACACATCAAGAGTATTTAGATTTTTGGTATAGTGCTTTAATTGACAAAATTGGAATGCATTCAATGATCATTGAAACTGACTTAACAGGTCATTATATAGGATCTTCTTATGCTTGGGCTACTGCTCGTGATTGGGCTAAATTTGGTTTATTATATCTACATAAAGGGAATTGGAATGGCCAACAGTTGTTTGATCCTAGTTGGTCTCGTTATGTGGCTACTCCTACTCCTACTTCCAATAATAAATATGGTGCTCAATTTTGGTTAAATGCCTCTGGAGCATTACCTGACTGCCCTAAAAACATTTATTATGCTGATGGTTTTCAAGGCCAACGTGTATTTATTATACCTTCCCACGATATGGTAATTGTTCGCCTAGGTTATGGTCATATTGATTTAAATGCTTTGGTAAAAGAAGTTTTAGGAAGTATAAAATAATTCAATATAAATAGAACTGCTCGAAAATTTAGAATATTTGTTATAATGATTGTCCAATAATTTTTTCTCGATCAAAGAAATTAAAATACATGTCTTCCTCTTTGATCGAGAGAAAACAAGGGATTTTTAAAATAATTTTATCGTATATTCTTTTTCTACACCTATAGATTTGTCTTTTCAATTATATTTATGGATTAGCTTTTTGGGGGGATTTTAACCCCAGATTACGCATTAGAAATTTATTAAAGTAAAATACTTACTCTGAATCTTTTATTTCTTGATTTCTTTTACAACACTTCTATCCAACCAACCTTCTTTTAAATCTGCTATTTGAATTTTATAGTAATTATCTAAGCTTTCAAGAATATTCACTTTGGTTCCAGCATGTAAAATAAAAGCATTACTTGCGGTAGCATTAGGTTCACTTTTTACATTAACTACATCAACAAAAACAATAGCTGGCTTTTCGTTTAGCAAACGATTTTGCTCATAAAAACCTGAAAAAAGGCTTAATAATACAAAAAATAAACCCAATAAAATTCCAGCAAAGAAAATTCGTTTTACAGTAGTTTGATACGAATAATAATAAACTATAAAACACACCAATGCGAAAACAGCTAAAATTATGGATATCCAAGCCCATGTGTCATAATGAAAAATGGAAGTGAAATCTGCTATAATTTTTGAAAAGCCTACTTGTGATACTTGTTGAATATCATCAATTGCCATTTTTTGTGCAAATGCTAAATTATTTTCTATCTCTGTATCATTAGGACTCAGTAATAAAGCCTTTTCAAAGTTAAAAACTGCTGGTGCTACTCTACTTAATTTATAATAACAATTTCCTAAGTTAAAATAAACTTCTGCTGACTCTTGTCCTTGTGCTAAAATAGTTTCATAAGATTGAATGGCATCTTGGTATTTCCCTTTTTGATACAAATCATTTCCTTTTTCAAACGGATTATTTGCCCAAATAAATTGAGAAAGGAACAGGAATATGTAGGCTATTTTTTTCATTTTATTTAACCACTAGGAACAATAAACAAACACTAAAGACATTGTTTATGTTCGTTATTTTAATTTATTTTTCAACTGTTTAAGAAAACAAAAAAATCATCTGTTCTAATAATTTTAATCTTTTTGTTCATTAAGAATTTAAAACTTCTCTTTACTGCTTTTAAGCTATCTGTTTTTCCAAATCAGAAATAATACTTACCGCCAGATTGTAATCATTTTGAATACTCGTATTCGTCGAAGGGGCGTATCGAGCAAACTCACAACTTTCTACCAGAGCTATAAATTGCGCTACGGTATCTTCGGAGGCCTTCTTCTGAACTAATAACTCTCTAATTTTATCTTTACTTATATCCGATGTTTCGATATGTAATTTTGCTTTTAGAAAATTATGCAACGCACGTTCTAAAGCAATATAAAAAGGCTCTTTATTTCCTAACTGCTTTTGAGCTTCGGATAAATATTTTTTAGCTAATTTATTTGATAGCTTAATTTTGTTTCCTATAACGTCTGCATTGCTTTTTTCTCTCTTACGACGGAAAGCTATAATGAGTGGAATAGCTAAAAATGGTGCCATTAACAAACTGTAAAAGAAACCCGAACCTAAGAAATCCGAACTATTTTTTGGTTGTAAATTGGTTTTAGTTTTAATAAATCCAAAAGCGGATACTGCTGTTACTTTTGATTTATTAGAACTCATTGTATTATTTGCCAAGAGGTTTCCTTTTTCTACAAATAGAGTAATTTCTTTGGATGTAATTGACTTATAGACCTTTGAACTCAAATCAAAATATGTAAAAGTCATTGGTTTGATTAAATATTTTCCCTCACTTTGTGGGATAATAGTATATGTATCTTGAATACTTCCTGTCATCCCTGAAAGTGGTGTTTGTACGCTTTCCTGATGTTGTGGATCATAGATTTCTAATGAAGAAGGTACTACAGGTTTAGGCAATGTAAATAACTTTAAATTTCCTGTTCCTGAAACGGCTATTTTAAGATCAATTGACTCGCCTGCTTTTACACTGGTTTTAGAAGGAATTACTTTAAAATCAAAATTTCCTACTGCTCCTGTAAAATCAATTGGTTTTCCTGCTTCAGGAAGAGGTTTGACTGTAACGGTTTTTGCTCCTGCTGAAACTTTTTTATGTCCCATAGTCATAATAGGACGACCAAAAAAATCAACCTCTCCAGAAGGAACCTCTACTTCTACATCTAATGTCAAAGGCTCTATAACTAGCTTGCCTGCTTTTTGAGGATATAAAACCGTTTTACGTAATACGGCATAACGATACATTTCGCCTTTAAACTTTCCTTCTTCTACTTGTAATTGTTTGATATCTATATTCTGACTCCAAAAGTTATTGTACTTAGGATTTTGTGTTTCCTGCCACCCCCCTACACCTGAACGATGACTCACATAGATTTTATAAACTACGGTAATAGGTTCATTAAGATACGGATTAGTATTAGAAATTTCAGCTACTAGGTGTACTCCTTCTTTCCCCATAGCAGCTGACGGTGGTACTTGTTGACGCTGTTGTTGGTAATAAGGACTACTTCCTCCGTAAGGGTCGTAAGGATCCCGTTCTTCAGGAACGGCATTACCAATAGTTATCTTGATTGCATTGGATTTATAAGTCTGTCCGTTTATTTCAACGGAAGCTCCTTTAATAACAAAGGTTCCCTTTTTAGTGGGTTGAAGAAAATACGAATAGGTTTTTTCATAGGATTTTCTTCCATTAATCCATGAATAACTAACTGATTGATTAGGTCCCCCTATTATTCGGAAACCATCAAATGCTGGAGGATCAAAATTATCTCCGTCATCATTCATTGTAAAATCAATTCGTAAACGCTCGTTTATACCCAAATTGTTTTTGCTCACATTAGTTACAAACTGAACTTGAGCAGTAATTTTCACACAAAATAAAATAAGTATAAAAAATAGTTTCTTCATTCTTTTAATTTTCTTTTCTACCAATCTTTTCCTTCCTGTTTTGGAGCTCCTTTTACTTTTCGAGCATTTACTCGATCTTGGATTTTTTTCTCCTCATTATTTACCGCATCTAACAAATTTTGCATCCTATCTTTAGGAACATTATTGGGTTTAGGCTGCGGATTATTCTGGTTTTGATCTTTGTCTTGATCTTTGTCTTGATCTTTATTGTTAGGCTTTTCCTGTTTGTCTTTGTTTTTATCATTTTGTTTTTTATCCTTGTCTTGATTCTGATCTTGATTAGGCTTTTTATCAGGACTGTCCCCTTTTTTATCCTTTTTCTTGTCATCATTTTTTGAAGGTGGATTTTCCTTCAATAACTTCTTTGCTAAAGCATAATTATAACGCGATTCTTCATCCGCTGGATTATTGCGCAAAGCATTCTTATAGGCTTCAACGGCTTTATCATACGTCTTTTCTTTCATATAGGTATTTCCTAAATTATGATAAGCGTAATGTTTTTCATTTTTTGTTTTAGCAGTTTCTGCTGCTTTAGCATAGGCTGCTTTAGCTTCTGAAACTTGATTTTGTTTGTAAATTGCGTTTCCTAAATTATACGCTGATACTGCTTTTTTAGGATGATTGCTTTTTGAAACTCTAAAATTTGCTTCTGCTTCAACATACTGCTTCTTTTCAAATTGTGAAACGCCCTCTGGTAATTCAAAATCTTTTTTCTGTTGCGCAAAAATACTAACAGAAATTAATAAAACGATATGTAAAATAATTCTTTTCATTGACCCATCTCTAATCCCTCTTAAAAAGGGCATTTATTTTTTACTTTTTTCGTTAAACAAATCTAGTTTTTGTATCCATTTTGTTTTTGTTTCTAGAAGGAATACATCCACTAATAACAAGAAAAACCCAATACCTAAAAACCATTGAAACTGGGACTGAAAATTAGCCATTTCAGTAGCTTCAAATTGTGTTTTTTGAATATTGTTGAGTGATTTTCGCATAAAATCAACTACTTGTTTAGTATTTGTTCCATTAATATAACCTCCGTTAGCTGTTTTAGCAATTGCTTCTAAAGCTTCTGGACGTAATTTAGTGGTAACTGTCTCTCCAGTTTTTTTGTCTTTATGATATTCTATCGAATGACCATTTCTAATAGGAATAGGTCCACCGTTTGGAGTTCCTACACCTATAGTAATAATCTTTATTCTTTTTTTACGTGCTTGTGCTGCTGCGTCTTGGGCTTTTTCTGAATGATCTTCTCCATCAGTTACCATAACCAAAAGTTTACTAGTATTCCCGCTTCCTTCAAAGTATTTTTCTGTTAATTGAATTGCTTCATCTAAATTACTTCCCTGCGATGAAATCATTCCTGGATTCATACTCTGTAAAAACATCTTAGCAGCGTTATAGTCAGTTGTAATGGGCAGTACAGGAAAGGCACTTCCTGAATAAGCAATAATCCCGATGCGATCGTTTCCTAAACCATTAATAATCTGAGAAACTAATTGTTTACTTTTTTCTAAACGACTTGGAGCTATATCCTCACAAAGCATACTTTTAGAAACATCTATAGCAAAAACAATATCTATTCCTTCCCGTTTTACTTTTTCAACTTGGGTTCCTATTTTAGGATTTACTAAACCTAAAATCAACAGTATTAATGCAAAAAGCAATATCCCGAATTTTAACGTTGGCTTAAACGTTGACTTTTCTGGGCTTAATTTTTTAACTAGTTCTGAATCCCCAAATTCTTGTTGTTTTTTTCTTTTCCAAAATTGATTCCACAGGAAAAGGCCTACCAAGAAGGGCAACAAGAAAAATAAATACAGATACTTTGATTCGTCTAATTCGTACATTTCTTTTCGATTGCAATTATAAACAACAATTTTTATTATATAAAACCTTTAAAAATTGTTTTTCTTAATATTAATTCAATTAATAACAACAAACCTGCCAACCAAACCCAAGGACGGTATTTTTCGTCATAATTAACAAATTTTAACTCATCAACTTTCGTTTTTTCTAATTTATTGATTTCGCTATAGATGTTTTCTAGACTGGAATTGTTTGTAGCTCTAAAATATTTTCCCCCTGTTTTTTGAGCGATATTTTTCATTAATTTTTCGTCAATCTGAACAGGCATCATTTTAAATAAAAACCCTCCATTAGGAGCATACGCATAGGGGAATAATGCATTTCCGTTTGTTCCTATTCCTATGGTATAAACTTTTATTCCTAAATCAGCTGCAATTTCAGCTGCAGTTTGAGGATCTAAAAGGCCTGCATTATTTACTCCATCTGTCATTAAAATGATGACTTTACTCTTGGTTTTGCTGTCTTTTAAACGATTAACAGCAGTAGCCAATCCCATGCCTATTCCTGTACCGTCCTGTAAAACATTATCGTATTTAATATCATCAATAGCTTGTAATACAACTGCTTTATCGCTTGTTACGGGTGTTTTTGTATAAGCTTCTGCTGCATATACAACCACTCCAATACGATCATTTAAACGTTCTTTGACAAAGTTTGAGGCTACTTGTTTTAACGCTTCCATTCGGTTAGGCTTTAGATCCTTAGCCAACATACTTCCTGAAACATCGGAAGCAATAACAATATCAATTCCAAAAGTACTATTGGTTTTATTACTGACATCTACTACTCGGGGTCTTGCCATGGCTACTATTAAGGCTCCTAACGCCAATAACCGCATAGCAAAAAGCAGAGGTTTTAACTTAGGCAAGACGGAGGTTGTATTTTGAAAACCTTTTAATGAACTTATTTTTAGTATTGGTTTTTCTTTTTTATTCATAAAGAAATACCATATTATTGTTAAAGGTAATAGTAAAAACAACCAAAAAAATTCGGGGTTTAAAAATGTTACATTCTTCATTATGGTGCTTTTTTAAGTTCAACAGATTGCAACATACGATTTGCTATTTTTTGCCCATTTTCATCTCCTTCTCTAAAGGCTACCATTAGTTGTTGCACTCCCCCATCTTGGCTAAACAATAGTATTTGATAAATCATTTGCTCTCCGTTTTTGATCAAACTTCCATATCCTTTTAGACCTTGTAATCCTTCTTTAGTTTTAAAATCTTCTTGTTTCACTACTACATTTTCACACTCTTGATTTTGTAACGTTTGAATCATTCCTGTCAAGGCTTGCCCTAAATCTACTTCTTTTTTTTGTTTGAATTCAGTTGATGAAATAGCCATATAAAAACCTTGTATTAAACTTCCGTAATCAAACATTTGAGTACTTTTTACGATTCCTGCTGTATCATTTGGAATGGCTTTAGAAACATCTGTACGTTTCAATACCTCTGGAGTTTCTACCACAATAGCAGGATTTCCGTATTCTGATTTTATCCAATCTGCATGAACTAATTCTTTAGTAGATGGACCTGTAAAACCATTTTTAATAAAATCAATCCCTTTGGTAATTCCAATAAAGATGAATGCTGATATGATTAAAAAACTTACAATTCCTGCAATGGCTGTTGTCTTTTTTTTGCGTTCTTGCTTTTTTCGAATTTCTTCTTGTTCTTTTTTCCATTTTACACTTGTTTCATCTACTACTATCGGTATGGATTTATGAATGTTGATGATACTTGATTCTATTTTTTTTCTGTCATCTGCTATTTCAAAATCCAAAGGTTTCGATTGAGCAAACTTTACTAAATCTGCTTGTTTTAACACTTTTTCTAAACTTTTAACCGTTTCTTGAGAAAGTTTTAATTTTCTTTTTTGAGCGGCTTGTTGTAACCCTAGAATAAGCTCTGAAGTCGTACTTTCTTTTGCTGGAATTTCAATTGCTTCTTCTATATATTCACGCACAATATCTGTTAACTCTGAATAATAGGCTTTAATTTCTCCTTTTGCTAAAAGTTCTTTTTTTTCTAGTCGTTGTAATAGGTCTATAGATTTTTCTATGGGTGTACTATATACAGGCTCTATTTCTGCTGTTTTTTGATATTTTTTATACAATTTGTATCCCAAAAATCCTAAACCAATTAAGGTTAGTAACCCAAGCAAATATTTCCACCAATTGCCCAGTGGTCTTTCTGCCTCAATAATGGGTTTAATATCATACATTTTTTGTTTTAAAGTATCTACTTTTACGTTAAATACTTCTACCTTGATACTCTCTGAAAAATAGGGTTTGTTATTAATTAGAATAGGCATTTTAGGTATTACAAACTTACCTGAATCGAATTGAACTAAACCGTATTTTTTTATTAGTTCCATTTTTGATTCTGCTTTTATGGTATCAATAGGATAGGACTCTACTACCTCGAAGGAACCAAAATTTTTATCTTTTGGAAAAGTAATATGCCTTTTTGTATTTGATTTGACCTTTAAACTTAAAGTGAATTGCTCTCCAATTTTGTTTTGTTTTCTATCAATAGTAGTTTCTATCTTTTGTGTAAAACCAAATGATGAAAAAAGCAATAATATGTATAGTTTCGCATTCATTAATTAACAGTTTTTGATTTCTGAATTATCTTTAGCAGTAGGAATACTTACAACAACTATTGAAATCAATTGATTTGATTCATTTTTTGTTTGATTCACTTCTAAATCAAACAGGTATGATTTTGGTTTTTCTATAATTCTTAAACAATGACTAGTTTCTCTTATTTCTTTCAAACAAAGTCTTTTTTTGTTTACAAAATCTTTTTTACTTTCAACGTCACCGTAATTTAATGCTGGTGAGCTGGGGAAACGAATAATCTGATCTAAGAAATGATTTGCTATATAATTGTGTTCCACTTTTTAATAAATAAAATGATACTGGATACAAAATGTATTACTCTTTTTGCTAATTTCTTGTTGTTTCTTTTAGAAAGAACAATTTTTCACTTATCTTGATTTGAAATAACCTAATAGTTTTGTTACATAACTTTCGTCTACTCTTGTGTGTACTGTACCAGCACCACATTTTGAGAAAATGTCCTTAAAATAATTCACTTTTTCTTGATAGTATTTTTCATACTGCAAGCGAACGTTTTTAGAACTTGTATTTATCCATTGTATAGCATCTGTTTCAGCGTCTTGCATGGCTACTAAACCGATATCAGGTATTTTTTCTTCACGGATATCAAATACTCTTACCCCTGTTATATCGTGTTTTTTACTGGCAATTTTCAATATTTTCTCATAATTATCATCTGTTATAAAATCTGAAATCATGAATACAATAGCTTTTTTCTTTTGGGTTGCGGAAAGAAACTCCAGAGCATTTCCTATATTAGTCTGTTTGCTTTTAGGTTCGAATTCAATTAATTCACGAATAATACGTAATACGTGTGATTTTCCTTTTTTAGGTGGAATGTATAATTCTATTTGATTCGAGAATAAGATTAAACCTATTTTATCATTATTTTGAGTTGCTGAAAAAGCTAAAGTTGCTGCTATTTCTGTTACTACTTCGCTTTTTAATTGATTTTTAGTACCAAAATTTTCTGAACCTGAAACATCAACCATTAACATCATGGTTAATTCTCGTTCTTCTTCAAAAACTTTTATGTAAGGTTCTTTATATTTAGCCGTAACATTCCAATCAATTGCGCGTACATCGTCACCATACTGATATTGACGTACTTCCGAAAAAGTCATCCCACGTCCTTTAAAAGAGGTATGATACTCTCCCGAGAAGATATGGTCACTCAGTCTTCTGGTTTTTATTTCTATTTTACGAACTTTTTTGAGTAAGTCTTTTGTTTCCATTTTTTAGGCAATAGGCAACGGTCATAGATTAATGGTAATTATTTATATAGTTCCTTTTTATGGCACTTCTATTTCGTTTACAATTTTATTGATAATATCTACTGTAGTTACGTTTTCTGCTTCAGCTTCATAAGTAATACCAATTCTGTGACGTAACACATCGTGTACTACCGCACGTACATCTTCTGGAATAACATAGCCCCTGCGTTTAATAAAGGCATAACATTTAGCTGCTACAGCCAAGTTAATACTCCCACGTGGTGAAGCTCCAAAACTAATTAAAGGTTTTAATGATTCTAATTTATATTTTTCTGGATAACGTGTTGCAAAAATGATGTCTAAAATATATTTTTCAATTTTTTCATCCATATATACTTCACGAACGGCTTCTTGAGCACGCAAAATTTGTTCTATAGACACTACTGGTTTTACTTTATCGAAACCTCCTTTTAGGTTCTGACGAATAACCATTCGTTCTTCTTCAATTTTAGGATAATCAATTATCGTTTTTAACATAAAACGATCTACTTGCGCTTCAGGTAGTGGATATGTTCCTTCTTGTTCTACTGGATTTTGTGTCGCTAATACTAAAAAGGGTTTATCTAATTTAAACGTAGTATCACCAATTGTTACTTGCTTTTCTTGCATTGCTTCTAATAAAGCTGATTGAACCTTTGCGGGCGCACGGTTGATCTCATCTGCCAAAACAAAATTGGCGAAGATCGGTCCTTTTTTAATTGAAAAGGCATTATCTTTAATATTATAGATCATGGTCCCTACTACATCCGCTGGTAATAAATCAGGAGTAAACTGAATGCGACTAAAGCTCCCGTAAACTGCTTGTGATAAAGTATTTATTGCTAATGTTTTTGCTAATCCAGGTACTCCTTCTAGCAAAATATGTCCTTGCCCTAAAAGTCCGATCAACAAACGTTCTACCATGTGTTTTTGTCCTACGATGACTTTGTTTATTTCCATCGTTAATAGATCAATAAAAGCACTTTCTCTTTCTATTTTTTCATTAATTGCCCTAATATCTAAAGTAGTGGTATTCTCTTCCATCGATTGTTTTTTTAAAGTCGTGAAATTAATATCTTATTCAATATGATGCAAATTGAAAATTTAATTGATTTTAGGGTGTTAACAATCAGTTAAATATTTTTTTTACCCCCTTATTAAGACTCATTTTATGAAAGCTTTTAGTATTTTTAAGTGATTTTTGAAAAATTAGAGATATGATTAACAAAAGACTCCTTATAAAAAACTTATTAGCTCATAACGACGAAAATAGCTTTTATGATAAAAAGAGACAGCTAAATCTTCATAATAAAGAAGGAAAGGCTAAATTTTTGAAACATATCTGTGCGCTATCTAATTCTAATCCGAATAATAATTCGTACCTAGTCATAGGTGTTGAAGACGAAAGTAACGAAATTGTAGGTGATGATTTTTTTGACGACAGTAGAATACAAAATTTGGTAAATGCTTTTCTTCTAAATCCTCCACAAATACAATATGAGAACATTCCTTTCCCTCATTTGCCAAAAGAAAAAGTGGTAGGATTAGTTACTATTAAGCCCAATCATAAAGTCTCTTATTTTAAGAAAGGAATAAACACAATAGAAACAGGAAGTACGTTTAAAAGAATTGGAAGTAATACAATCCCTACCCTTGATAAAATAGGCTATAGTAAACAAAATACGCAAACGGTTATCAGTATTGAAAACAATTCTAGAAATAGCATTGAACACACTTTAGAAGCCGTTTTAGATTTCATGAATGTTAAACATAAAGACATGGAAACTCAATACAAAGTTTTTAAAGAGCTTTTTATTGTTTGTTGGGCTGGTAATAAAAAGGAATGGAAAGGTAAAACCTATTTTTCAAGGGTAGACATTGAATTAATTAATGAGCAAATTAAACTCTTTTATTCTACACTAGACGAAGTTATTATAGAGTTTTCAGAAAATAATTTTACAATTACTGAATTTATACAATTAGGGCTTAATGATAAAACCAGTTATTATCCACTTGAAAAGGTTTATATTACATTTTTTGACAACGGGTATTATAAAATAGAAAATGAGATTCTTTTTGAACCCCCTCAGTTTAATAAAAAGTTATTATATCATATCTATAAAACAAACCTATTACTACTGGATAAAGTAAATCAAAAAGCCTCTCTTACAGATAGGGACCTTAAGAATCTTGAAAACCTACCACATACACTGATGCTCTGCTATTTGAATGGTTTTAAAAACGCAAAAGAGAAACTTATTGAGTCTAAATTTCTTTTAAAACCCTATCATAAAGTTTATATTTCTTTTAAAGAAGCTTTAAGAGTATTACGAAAAATGAAATATAGTCATTAGCTTATCTTATTTGTTGTCTATTTGTGATTGAAAAACAAAATAAGCTCTCTTAGAAGCTATTTCTTCCGCTTTCTTCTTAGAGGTGGCACGAGCTTTCGTTATAACCTCTCCGTTTAAATGTAACTTTACTGCAAAATATTTTACATTTCCAGCAGCATTATCATCATAGGTTTCATAATGGAAAGATTTTTTTTCTTTCTGACACCACTCAATAAAAAGACTTTTATAACTTATTACTTTGCCTTCTAAACGATCAATATCTACGTAGGGTTTTATTATTTTTTTTTGAATAAATTGTTCACAAAAATCAAATCCTTTATCCAAATATATTGCTCCAATAAAAGCTTCAAAAATATTTC
This sequence comes from Flavobacterium columnare NBRC 100251 = ATCC 23463, assembly GCF_002530675.1. GTDB lineage: Bacteria > Bacteroidota > Bacteroidia > Flavobacteriales > Flavobacteriaceae > Flavobacterium > Flavobacterium columnare. Next base: position 31,909 of record NZ_PCMX01000016.1, on the reverse strand, counting down.
CGTGTACATTTTCGCCAAAATGTTGTGCGGAAACTTTCGTTTCTACGAACTCAATTAATTTAAAATCTTTTCCTAATTCATTTAAATGTTCGCGTGAAACTATTTTAGAGCGCATTTTAGTCAAATACCCCTCGTCTCCATTAGGAACCTTACTAAATAGATGGGCAGCTATCACAGAACCTAACATTGCATCTCCTAAAAATTCAAGTCGTTCATAATTTATTGGATAACCGTTTTCATCTGTTTTATTCATAGATCTATGAGTAAAAGCGCGACGATAATGCTCAATATTTTCAGGTTTAAAACCTAAGATGAAAGTAATTTTTTTAAAAAAATTCCCGTCTTCAGGGTTCTGAAAACGGTTTTTTTTAAATATTCTCTTAATAATTCTCATACTATAGAATTATTCTATTTTTTTAAATAAAACACAAGCGTTATGACCACCAAAACCAAAAGTATTACTCATAGCCACTTTAATATCCCGTTTTTGAGCTTTATTTAAGGTAAGGTTTAAGTTTGGATCAATATTTTCATCCACTACATTATGATTGATTGTAGGAGGAATAATACTGTTTTTAATAGCTAAAATAGAAGCTATTGCTTCAATAGCTCCAGCAGCACCTAATAAGTGCCCTGTCATAGATTTAGTTGAATTGATATTAATATTTTTAGCGTGTTCACCAAAAACAGAACTAATTGCTTTTAGTTCCGCTACATCTCCAAGAGGAGTAGATGTACCATGTGTATTGATGTGATCTACATCTTCGGGCCTTAAACCTGCGTCTTGTAGTGTATTATTCATTACTGCTATAACTCCAATTCCTTCTGGATGAGGGGCTGTTAGGTGATAAGCATCAGAAGACATTCCGCATCCTCCTACTTCACAATAAATTTTAGCGCCACGTGCCTTTGCGTGTTCATATTCCTCTAACACCAATGCTCCTGCTCCTTCTCCTAAAACGAATCCATCACGAGTGGCATCAAAAGGCCTAGAGGCCGTTTCTGGACTTTCGTTTCTTGTTGATAATGCCTGCATTGAATTGAAACCTCCCATACCTGCGATAGTCACAGCTGCTTCGGATCCTCCTGAAACGATTACATCACACATACCTAAACGAATGTAATTGAACGCATCAACTAAAGCGTTAGCTGAAGAGGCACAAGCAGAAACCGTGGTGTAGTTAGGTCCCATAAAGCCATTTCGCATAGAGATATGTCCTGGAGCAATATCAGCAATCATTTTAGGGATAAAGAAAGGATTAAAGCGCGGCGTTCCGTCACCTTTAGCATAACTTAAAACTTCTTCTTGAAAAGTTTCTAGTCCTCCAATTCCTGCTCCCCAAATAACTCCAACACGATATTTATTAATTTTATCTAATTCCAAGCCAGAGTCTTTAATGGCTTCATCACTTGCTACAATGGCATATTGAGCAAATTTATCCATTCTTCTAGCTTCTTTTCTATCAATAAACTCCTCTACCTTAAAGTTTTTTACTTCACAAGCAAATTTTGTTTTGTGTTTTTCTGTGTTATAATAAGTAATGGGAGCCGCACCGCTTCTTCCATTAATTAGACCTTCCCAGTATTCTTGAAGGTTATTTCCAATAGGAGTTAAAGCTCCTAATCCGGTTACTACTACTCGCTTTAGTTGCATAGTTTAGCTGGTTTTGTTTTAATATAAAAAACCCCAAAGCACTTTTAATAATAACTAAAAGAAACAATGGGTATTACAGAATATGCTATATGATTGTAATACAATCAATGTTTGTACAAATCTAAAAAAGATTTTGATAAAGACAGTAAAAAATAAGAACATCTGTAAGCTTTTTTACTTACAGATGCCATTATTTATTATTTTTTAGCTTCTTCGATGTAAGAGATAGCTTGACCTACAGTAGCAATGTTTTCAGCTTGGTCATCTGGAATTTGAATATCAAATTCTTTTTCGAATTCCATGATTAGCTCAACAGTGTCTAATGAATCAGCTCCTAAATCGTTAGTGAAGCTTGCTTCAGAAACTACTTCGTTCTCGTCAACACCTAATTTGTCCACGATAATCGCTTTTACTCTTGATGCAATGTCTGACATAATCTTTAATTTTAAATTTTAATTAGTTGGCAAAAATAAAAAAATTATTTAATTACTCCTTTTTTGTTTCATAAATCTAACTACGAAATTATAAAATTAATTTTACAAAGAGGATGGTTTTTTTATTATTTCTCCTGAATTATTCTTTTTTTTGCAACTTTAAATGTTTTTTAATTTCTGAAAGCCTATTTTTACTGCTATAACAACACATAAAAATATCATGAAAAAAATTGTACTATTTGCTTCTGGTTCAGGATCTAATGCTGAAAAAATCATATTGCATTTCAAAAGCAACCCAAAAATAACCGTAACACAAGTTTATTCTAACAATTTAAATGCTAAGGTTTTAGAACGAGCTAAAAATCATGGTATTCCAACGCTAACTTTCACAAAAGAAGATTTGAACTCAGGTTTTGTTTTGAATCAGTTAAACGAATCTACTCCTGATTTAATTGTTTTGGCTGGTTTTTTACTAAAATTCCCAAAAAACATCATTACTGCTTATCCCAATCGAGTTATTAATATACACCCAGCTCTTTTACCTAAGTATGGAGGCAAAGGAATGTATGGTATGAATGTACATCAGGCCGTTTTAGAAAACAAAGAAAAAGAAACAGGTATTACAATTCATTATGTAAATGAGCACTATGATGAAGGGGCTATTATTGCACAATATGCTACTAATATTGAAAATTGTAAAAAAGCAGAAGAAATAGCCACAGCAGTTCATCTATTAGAACACACTTATTTCTCTATTGAAATAGAAAAACTTCTAAATTCTTAACTCATAAAACATATACAACATGTCATACCAAGTACATATTTATACTGATGGAGCAGCAAAAGGAAATCCTGGACCTGGCGGCTATGGCTTGGTAATGGAACTGGTTGGAAGTTCTTATAAAAAAGAATTTTACGAAGGCTTTCGATTGACTACCAACAACCGAATGGAACTTTTAGCGGTCATTGTAGGGCTCGAAAAACTAAAACAACCCAATCAGCGTGTACTTGTCGTTTCTGATTCAAAATATGTAGTAGATGCTGTTGAAAAAAATTGGGTAATAGGCTGGGAAAAAACAGGTTTTAAAGGCAAAAAAAACCCAGATTTATGGGTTCGCTTTTTAAAAGTATACCGCCAACATCAAGTAGATTTTAAATGGATAAAAGGTCATAACAATCACCCACAAAATGAACGTTGTGATCAACTAGCGGTAATGGCATCGCAACTGAAAACACTCTCTATCGATCGTTTTTATGAAGGAGAAAGTAATAAATTAGTTTGAATGAGTCCGATTGGCTAATCAAAAGAGCAAAATCTACTCTATTCATATTAGATAAATTAATTGTAAAATGATAGAAAGAAATTATGTTACTTGTTGTACAAAATTTCATCTTAAACCTTGCCTTAAATCCAGATTACACATTAGAAGTTTACTACAGATAAAATGACTTTCTTTGTTCTTTGAATCTAAAAAGTCTCATTTTTTGCCCTCAATGCGTCAAAACTACAATGGCATAAAACAATTCCGCGTCTTTTTATCTTATTTTCTCTTTTCATCTTCATCACAAAATACACCCCATAATCTGTGTTAAAGATATTTACTAACACATTTACAATCAATCTATTTCTTTGAGTGATTACATACTACATCCCCAGAGAAAGAATAGATAAATGATCTCTAAAACGTATAAAGAAAATCTTCTTCTAGATAATTTTTAGAAAAAACTAAAACACAACACTAGGATACCTACTTCAGACTTAAATTGCAAATCTAGTATTCAAGTCTTTAGCTTTTCTTTTTTAAAAACTTTTAATAATAAATAATACCCTCTTATATAAAAAAGAAAGAGTATGTCCTAAAATTTTTCAATCTTTTCGAACCAAAGGAAGGTTCGAACAAAGCGAATAGTCGAAGCAAATCACATAACACTGATTCTGACTTCCCCTGTCGTCAAAAAGGACTAAACGTTAAGCTATTACTTCTTAAACACCGATAATTAATAACGTTTTGGATAATCTTTATTTTCCGAATACTTTTTTATTAAAAACAATCAATATCCCTACTCCTGTAGAGATGGCAATATCTGCTACATTAAAAATAGCGTTGAAAAAGGTAAAGTATTTTCCGCCAAAAACAGGCAGCCAAGACGGTAACTTGCCTTGCCAAATGGGAAAATAAAACATATCAACAACTTTCCCATACAACCAAGTGCCGTAAGGTTTATCTGAAAAAGGAATTGCTAATTGACCTTCGCTATGATCAAAAATAACACCATAAAAAACAGAATCTAGGATATTACCAAAAGCACCCGCTAAGATTAGCGAAATGGCTATAATTAATAAATTAGAAGCTTTTTCTTTTACTGATTGCCACAACCAATAACCAATTCCAAAAACTGCAAAAATTCTAAAGGTGGTAAGAATCAATTTACCGTAAATCCCTGGCAATTCAACTCCCCATGCCATACCTTCATTTTCTACAAAAAGAAATTTAAACCATTTAGCTACAACAACTTCTTCATGTAACATGAAGTTTGTCTTTACATATATTTTTGATATTTGATCTGTTAATAAAACTAGGAAAACTATTAAATAGGCTTTTTTTAGATTCATTTTTAAACTTTTGATGGGCAAAAATAAGGAATATTGTAATACAAAATAAGGAAACTTAAAGAAGATAAAAAACGCTCCATTAGGGAGCGTTTAGTCATTTGTTTTCGATATGTTATTTTTGCAAATTTTTAGCTTCGATACTCATCGTAGCATGTGGGACTAATTTCAAACGCTCTTTTGCAATTAATTTACCTGTTACTTTACAAATACCATACGTTTTGTTTTCGATACGAATTAAAGCATTCTTTAAATCTCGTATGAATTTTTCCTGACGAATGGCCAATTGAGAGTTAGCTTCTTTACTCATAGTTTCGCTTCCTTCTTCAAATGCTTTGAATGTAGGTGAGGTATCATCTGTACCATTATTCAAATCATTTAGATAAGCACTTTTTATAAGTTCTAAATCTGCTTTGGCTTTTTCTAATTTAGTCTGGATTAACTCCTTAAATTCCGCTAAATCTGAATCCGAATATCTAATTTGTTCTTCCACCATAATCTAATGTGTTTTGGGTTAATATCTGGTTTAGTTTGTTTCCGAAAAACTATTTTTATTTTGTTATATGAATTTTTGTTTTAAGGTTATCAAATTCAATTTCTGTGCCATTTTCTATGCTTTCAGCAAAAATTAATTCTTCTGTTAATGTTTCTGCTTGAATATAATCCAAATTGTTTGCTACAGCACTTTCTATTTCGTCTTGGTTTACCATTGTAACCTTAATTTTGTCTGTTACTTCAAAACCAGAATCTTTACGAATATTTTGGATACGATTTACTAATTCCCGTGCGATTCCTTCTTTTCTTAATTCATCGGAAATGGTAATATCCAAAGCTACTGTAATTCCTCCTGAGTTAGCCACTAACCACCCTTCTATATCCTGAGAGGTAATTTCTACATCTTGAATTGTTAAGATAACATTATTTCCGGAAATAGCAATACTTATTTCTCCTTTTGTTTCTATCTCTACTATTTGTTCTTGTGAAAAACCTTGTATTTCTTTAGAAATCAAACCCATATCTTTCCCAAACTTGGGACCTAAAGCTTTAAAATTAGGTTTAATCTGTTTAACTAAAACACCAGAAGCATCGTCTAAAAGTTGTATTTCTTTTACATTTACTTCTGCCTTAATCAAATCAGATACTGCTTCGATTTCCGCACGTTGTACTTCATCTAATACAGGTATCATTACTTTTTGAAGCGGCTGACGAACTTTAATCATTTCTTTCTTACGCAAAGACAATACTAAAGAAGAAACGGTTTGCGCCTTTAACATTTTGCTTTCTAACGATTTATCAACACGGTTTTCAACGTAAACTGGGAAATTTGCAAGGTGTACACTATCAAAAGTTTCTTTTTGTGTTGCCGCATTTAAATCTTTATACAAGCGATCCATAAAGAACGGTGCAATAGGTGCCGCTAATTTAGCTACAGTTTCCAAACAAGTATATAAGGTTTGGTATGCTGCTATTTTATCTGTTCCGTAATCACCTTTCCAAAATCTACGACGGCATAGGCGCACATACCAATTACTCAAATTTTCTTGAACGAAATCAGAAATGGCACGAGCTGCCTTTGTTGGCTCATAATCCGCATAGGCTTCATCTACTAATTGAATTAAGGTATGCAACTCCGATAAAATCCAACGATCAATTTCTGGTCTTTCTTCCAATGGAACTTCTGCTTCTGAATATTTAAATCCATCAATATTAGCATATAACGCAAAGAATGAATACGTATTGTACAACGTACCGAAAAACTTACGACGTACCTCAGCTACACCTTCAATATCAAATTTCAGGTTATCCCAAGGATTTGCATTAGAAATCATATACCAACGTGTAGCATCTGGACCATATTCTTTTAATGTTTCAAATGGGTCTACAGCATTACCCAAACGTTTCGACATTTTCTGCCCGTTTTTGTCTAATACCAATCCGTTAGAAACTACATTTTTATAAGCTACTTTGTCAAAAACCAAAGTTCCGATAGCATGCAATGTATAGAACCAACCACGTGTTTGGTCAACTCCTTCTGCAATAAAATCAGCGGGGAAGGATTGGTTTCCGTCTATCAATTCTTTGTTTTCAAATGGATAATGCCATTGCGCATAAGGCATTGCACCTGAATCGAACCAAACGTCAATCAAGTCTGTTTCACGATTCATAGGTTTTCCTGAAGGTGAAACTAAAACGATAGTATCTACTACATTTTTATGCAAGTCAACTAAGTCGTAATTGGTTTCATCCATAGTTCCTATTTGAAAACCTTTGTATGGATTTTCTGTCATTACTCCAGCCGAAATTGCTTTTTCAATTTCATTGAACAACTCTTCCACTGAACCAATGCAAATTTCTTCTGTTTTGTCTTCCGTTCTCCAGATAGGTAATGGAATTCCCCAATAACGCGAACGTGAAAGATTCCAGTCGTTAGCATTTTTCAACCAATTTCCAAAACGCCCTTCACCCGTGGCTTTAGGCTTCCAATTGATGGTTTCGTTTAGCTCGAACATTCTATCTTTTACCTCCGTTACTTTGATAAACCAAGAGTCTAATGGATAGTACAAAATAGGTTTATCGGTTCTCCAACAATGTGGGTAACTGTGCACATATTTTTCTACTTTGAACGCTTTATTTTGCTCTTTTAATAAAATCGCTATTTCTACATCTACGGATCTTTCAGGAGCTTCGCCTTCGTTGTAATATTCATTTTTAACGTATTTGCCTCCAAATTCTCCTAATTGTGCTACAAACTTACCTTGTAAATCTACTAAAGGAACGGGATTCCCGTTCTCGTCTAACACCAACATAGGTGGCACTTCAGGAGTCGCTTCTTTAGCCACTTTCGCATCATCAGCACCAAAAGTAGGAGCGGTATGTACTATACCCGTACCGTCTTCGGTCGTAACGAAATCACCTGCAATTACTCGGAACGCGTTTTCGGGCGTTTGGTATGGTAATGCCCAAGGCAATAATTGCTCGTATTTGATTCCAACTAAATCGGCTCCTTTACATTCTGCTAAAATTTGGTAAGGGATTAGCCCCCTAGCTCCCGAAGGGGGAACATGTAGAAACTTATCTTCTAACTCTTTAAATTCATCATTAGTTTCTACCGACTTATATTTTTTATCAAATTGTTTTGAAACCAAGTTTTTAGCTAATATCACATTAACCGGTTCAAACGTGTATTGATTGAAGGTTTTTACTAAAACATAATCAATTTTAGGTCCAACGGTCAATGCAGTGTTACTTGGTAACGTCCAAGGAGTAGTTGTCCAAGCTAGGAAGAAAGCCTCCCCCATTCCTTCCGAAGAAGAAGAGCTCAAACCGAACGCATTTAACACGCTGTTTGCCCCCCCTTCGGGGGTTAGGGGGCTCTTGAATTGTGCTACAATAGTCGTATCGGTCACATCGCGGTACGAACCCGGTTGGTTTACTTCGTGTGAAGATAATCCTGTTCCTGCTTTTGGCGAATACGGCTGGATCGTATAGCCTTTGTATAATAAATCTTTAGTATAGATTTGTTTTAGCAACCACCAAACCGATTCCATGTATTTGGATTTATAAGTCACATACGGGTCTTCCATATCTACCCAATACCCCATTTTTTCGGTAAGGTCATTCCAAACATCGGTATAACGCATCACAGTACGTTTACAAGCTTCGTTGTATTCGGTTACCGTAATTGTTTTCCCAATATCTTCTTTGGTAATGCCTAATTCTTTTTCGGTTCCTAATTCTACCGGAAGTCCATGAGTATCCCAACCGGCTTTACGCTTTACTTGGTATCCTTTTTGAGTTTTATAACGACAGAAAATATCCTTAATCGCACGTGCCATTACGTGGTGAATACCTGGTAATCCATTTGCTGAAGGGGGGCCTTCAAAAAACACATACGGGGTAGCTCCTTCTCGTGAAGTTACCGATTGTTTAAAGACATTGTTTTTTTTCCAAAAATCAAGTACTTCAGAGGCCACTGTAGGCAAGTCAAGTCCTTTGTATTCGTTGAATTTCATATCGCTATTCTCTATATTAAAAAATCAATCGGCGAATGTAATGATTTATAAGGCAATAGCAAAAAAAAAGACATAATTAATACGATATATAGAATAATTACTAGCTCAAAAATTAAAAAAAATGTATTTTTACATTCATACTTAATGAGCTCCTAAATGATGAAAAAAAATATACTCTTTTTTCTTTGGTTGTGTACAATCATTTCCTACGCTCAATCAAACGTTGGGATTAACACCACAACTCCTACTGAAACGTTAGATATTAATGGTGATCTAAGAATAGAGAACTTACCTGATGGAAATAATGCGAACACTTATTCAAAAACATTGGTAACTAATAGCTCCAATACGATACTAATGGATGGAGGAGCCTATACTGACGGGCATGTGTTTTTAGATGTTTTATCTACTTTAGCGGTCTATTACTGGAATACGACAAGTACGGCAGGTTTTGATATGATTACACAAAATTTTACTACTATAAAACCCAATCAAGTTGTTGACATTAATTTAGACCTTCCTTTTAGAATTTCTGCGTTTGCATCAACTACTCCACCTGGGCACAACGGAACACCTTTAATTTTTAGCGCGGATACTCGTGTTGTAAAGACTTTTATTTACCTAAATGGGGGCTCTTATATCAATAAATTAATTGCAGCAAAAACTCAATATCTAAGTGGAAGTTTCAAAGAAACTGGAATTTATGGTACTAATTTGAGTTCTCAGATTTCATTACCTACACTGGGTACATATACAATTACGGTTCGTGTAGAGACTAATTGTATAAACGGATCTTCATTTAGAATAAACTACAATCCTAGTACTGTAGGAAAAACAAATTATTTAAAACTAACCTCAGTAAATTAAGAGACATGAAAAATATTATAAAAACAATTATTATTTTGGTTTCTAATTTTTCGATAGCACAAGTTGGAATTGGAACAGACACACCAACAGCAACTTTAGATGTTAATGGAACGACGAGGATTAGAACTTTAAATGATGGTTCTAACAGCACTACCTATCCTTATTTTGTCGTAGCAGATGCACTAGGAAATCTGGCAAAAGCAGACAGACCGTCTAAATTATTCACCTCTTTAGAGCCTACTTTTACTTTGGATACAAATATAACAAGCGATACGCAAATTACTAGTACTTTGTATAGTGCTACTGTAACTACAAGTGTAGCTAATCAGGTATTACAAATTAGTTGTTTAATTCCTTATCGCCTTTGTGATAATACCATAACCACTAACCCACCATTATATCATGCTTCTACTAGAGCCTTAACCTATGAATGTATTTTAAACACTGGGACTGACAATACAATTGCACATGAAACGGTTTTCTTTAGTGGAGGAAATCGTTTGAAAGAAACCCATTACTGCAACCTATCAGGAAATATCACAATTACCACACCCGGCACCTATACCTTACGAATAAATATAAAAGCCGACGCTCCAAGTGGTGCAGCTTATCGAGTTGAACACAATATAAGTAGTACCACAGGCAGGGTTTTTATTTACTCCAGTAATTAAATTAATCAGGTATGATAAAACTCTTTTAAAACCTCTAATGAATAAGGCTTTCTGAAATTTTCTATATGCAAGGCGTAAAAATCTAAGAGAACTTCTAAAAGCCTTTGACGTTTTAGATAATCCAATTTAAAATCGGTAGTATCATCAAAACTTGAACACATAAAAAGTTTTAAATTTTGCGAAGTTTCCTCATCTACAACATAAGACGTAACCTCTGAAACAAAACACCCTTCATTCAAATCAAAAAAAGGGAAATCATCATTAATTAAGTATGGATAAAATCCTAAAAACTTAGTCAATTCTATTAAAAAATTAAGATGGAAATTGACTGCATGATCGTGAGTATCCAGCCACACCATGGCCGTTTCTAAAAACAAATAAAGTGGTTCATTGCCTTCTTCTTCCTTAATCACATGATGCAATACTTCTGACAAAAACAAAACAATAGTACTTTTAACAATATCAAAAGGAATACTTTTATAGGGCACAGCTATCTTAATTTCTTTAAAATACTCTAGCCCTCCTTTATTTTTATGATCAGCCTCAATTTCAAGAATTGTTAAAGGTTGAAAGTAAGCAATACGCTGACTATTTTTTTTAGTAGAGAAAGCGGAAGGTACAAAATATGAAATTACACCTTGGCTTTGTGTAAAACATTTTACAATCAAAGATTTTTCTTGATATCGAATAGCACTTAAAACAATTGCTTTAGTTTTGGTTAGCATAAATTTTTACTTTCGATTTAAAAATTTTTTTTCTATTAAATGCCATGATAGATAAGCACATACATAGGTTGTTAACATTGTTATTATCCCCACAAACAAAGGGTTGTATTTTTGAAAATATTCAAAATACACAAACAGTTGTATTATGGGAAAATGATACAGATAAATACCATACGTATAATCCGCTTTTAGACTAAAGTTGTTTAAAAGAGGGAGCGAATACGCAAGAAACAATACCGTAACGCCTAACACAAAAGGAAAAAAGAGATCAATGTCTAAACCATACATTTGAATTAAAAATAAAAACCATGCTCCTATTAGAAACTTCCATTTGTTCTGAATAAAAAAATCAAAGTTCAGATAGATATAGATCCCCATAACAAAATAAGCTAATTTTCCTGGGAGTTGCTTTTCTAGTAATGGTAAATGCAAAAATTCTAACATTACATGAGAATATAAAATAGAAGCCAAGTAGATAAAGACTAATACTGTGTTTTTATTTTTGAATTTATTGATTAGATAAAACAGCATAGGTAGTACAATATAAAAACCTTCTTCTATTTTCATAGTCCATAAAGAACCATTTATAAAAGGAATCGGATTTGTAGTAAAAACACTTGGAAGGCACGGTTCTACAAAATTCAAAAAAAACAGATTCCAAAAAAAATAACGATAGGTCCTCCTATTGGTAAAATAATCCTGATAGGAAAGAGTGGAAAGAGCGGATAGAATTATTACAGAAAGGATTATTATTGTAATGTATGCTGGTAAAATTCTTTTGGCTCTTTTTAGAAAATACATTTTTAAATTAGGAGTATTCACTAAACTTTTAGTTACCAAAAAGCCACTTAAGATAAAAAAACCGCTAACGGCTAAATTGGATTTACAAAAAAGACTTAAAAAATGCAATGATTTATCCTTTGTTAGCTCAGCTAAATGAGCCAACAGGATTATATTGGCCATTAGAAAACGAAGGAAATTAATACTATTCTTCCTTAGCATTATTTATCGAATAATTAAAAGTTTTTTAACAACGGTATCTTCACCTTCTTGATCTGAAACTAATACTACATAAACTCCTGATGATACTTTTGTTTTAGCAAAAGACAGGGTGTCCCACTCGATAGTTCCTCCTTGTGAGATGTTTTCAAAAACTAGATTGCCTTCTATATCGGTAATTTTAACATTGCTTTTATCTTTTAATCCTGTAATTCTAACCATTCCTTTATGTTCTGGTCTATAGGGATTAGGATAAATATAGGTATTAGAATAATCTTTAGTTCCTACTGTTGCTAAACTCTGATAAGAAACAGTTCCATTATTAGTTACAAAATAGACTTTACCTGTTGTTTGATCTATTTCAATATCATCTACTATATTACTGGGTAAAGGCGAATTTTCTTTTGTAAAATGTAATTTGGTCTGTTGCCCGTCTGGCGAAATTAAAAAAACACCTGATTCTTCGACTGAAACCCATTTGTTGTTTGCTCCATCTACTTCTATATCTAAAATATTAGATTGATAAAAAAGTTCTTGAGCGGTGCCGTCTTCTAATAAAATAATTTGTTTTGTATCTAGACTGGTATCCGTCAAAAAGGAATTAATATTTGGCAAATAACGCAAGCCATTAAAGGTGCCAATCCATAATTGATTATTGTTATCAAGGGCTAAAGAGCGAATATCATTATCTGGTAAACTCCCTTTTCCTTTAACATTGTTAATAATTATATTTTTGTTTAATTTTTCATTAAATCCTATCACTCCTGTTTTTAGCGTTCCCAACCATTTAGTTCCATTTTTATCAATTTTCATTGAAGAAAAATTTTCTTCTTTAGGGTTTACAGAAATGTTTTTAAATGAATAGCTTTTCCAATTATCATTTTTATCAAGACTAAAAAGCGCATTTTCTGCTCTGCTACTGGTAATCCATAAATTTCCATTTGAATCAAAGCTAGGTGTATTTACAAGAAGAACGTTAGGAATTAGTTCGTCTTTTAGTGGGGTATTTTCTTTATTATATAATTTAGTGGGAATAAAATTATCTAGTTTTAATAATCCGCTAAAAAAAGAACCTATAAATACTTCATTTTTATTTTTAGGGTTCAAAACAATACTCGACAGAGCTCTTGCCTCTAATAGATCTTTATAAGGTAGGTTTATCCATTTTTCATTAGAATAAACACTAATTCCTGATTTACTAGGACCTCCACAACAGTACCCATAAGGATTGTATTGGTTAGTATACCCTCCAAAAACCGCAAAAAGAGTACCGTCATTAACTTTTATTCTAAAAAAACGATTTTTTTCTGGGCAACTCGGTGTTAAATTAGCTACAAGTTGGGGATTATCGAAGTCTACTGAATACAAACCATTACTTTCTGTTCCTACATAAATTTTGTTGTTTCTAATAGATGAACTTGTAAAAAGTGATTGGAATTGATCTCTCCAAGCTAATTGCTTTATTACACTTCCATTTTCATCAAAAACATCAACATAGTTAGAGGAACTTATAATTAGTTTATCCTCATTATAATGAACGTCTTTAGGTTTTTGTAGAACAGAGGTTATATAAGAAAGTGAATTATCTGACTTTAATTCATGTATAGCTCCTGTTTCTGAGACTATAATCTTTTTGGTTTTGGTGGATTTTAAAAAAAGCCAACTACCTGGTTGCAGCATACTCCATTGATTAAAATCAATCAAGAAAGGGTTACTTAACTTAGCAGTATAAAGACCCTTTGATTTTACAATTGCATAAATGGTATCATTAATTATTGAAGTGCTTACAATATCCTGTTCTGTCCCTCCTGTCCCTATAAAAAATGTATCTCCAAATTGGGAATTATCCATATCTAAAACGGTAATACCATATCCTGTTGATATATATATTTTGTTTTTGTATTCTTCAAAATGATTGATTCTTTTTTTGCTTGCTAAAATATTAGATTTTTCTTTTATTCCTTTTAAATAAAACATTGAACCATCTGTTTCATTGACAATAATAACCAACCCACTCAAGTGTCCCACAATGGTTTTATTATAGGTTGGACTGTAATGAATTTGCGTGATAGGCTCCCCTGATAGACCTTCTATTGTTGATTTTTTTTCAGATTGGTTGGTATCTAAATTAGATGAAAAATAGGTGTTATCAGCAGCTATTAGTATCTTGTTCCCTACTAATTCAAGATCTTTAACTGCATTATAGGAATAATATCCGCTCCAAGGGTTGATTTCTTGAGCAAAAACGTGAGGAAAGTTTAAGAGTATAAATAAAAATGCAGTACAATTCTTCATGTCTTTCTGATTTCTTGCGACAAATATACTTTAAAAACAAGTTTTTTTGGGGTATAAATAAAAAAAGGCACTTGAAAAACAAGTGCCTTAAAATTATATAAAATTCAGGACTATACTACTCCTTGTGCTAACATAGCATCTGCTACTTTTACGAAACCAGCAATATTTGCACCTTTTACATAGTCTACAAAACCAGATTCATCTTTGCCATAAGTAACACACGCTTCATGAATATCACTCATAATACGTTGTAATCTTTGGTCTACTTCTTCTCTAGTCCAGCTTAAACGTAAAGAGTTTTGTGACATTTCAAGACCTGAAGTAGCTACACCACCTGCATTAGAAGCTTTTCCTGGAGCGAATAAAATTTTGTTTTTGATAAAAATTTCAACAGCTTCTGGGGTAGAAGGCATATTAGCTCCTTCAGCCACACAGATACATCCGTTATTTACTAATAACTGAGCCTCTTCTCCATTTAATTCGTTTTGAGTTGCACATGGCAATGCAATATCACATTTTACTTCCCAAGGACGTTTTCCTTCTACAAATTTAGCGTTTGGATACTTAGCTACATATTCATTAATTCTAGCGTATCTTACATTTTTAATTTCCATGATGTAAGCTAATTTGTCTGCATCGATACCATCAGCATCATAGATATATCCAGAAGAGTCAGAAGCTGTAACTACTTTAGCTCCTAATTGAGTAGCTTTTTCTATAGCATACTGAGCCACATTACCTGATCCAGAAACGACCACTGTTTTACCTTCAAAGCTTTCACCTTTTGTAGCTAACATATTTTGAGCAAAATATACATCGCCATAACCTGTAGCTTCAGGACGAATTAATGAACCTCCAAAAGTAATTCCTTTTCCTGTTAATACTCCTGTGAATTCGTTACGTAATTTTTTGTATTGACCGTACATATAGCCTACCTCACGACCTCCAACACCAATATCTCCAGCTGGAACATCTGTATCAGCACCAATATGACGTGATAATTCAGTCATGAATGCTTGACAAAAACGCATAATTTCGTTATCTGATTTTCCTTTAGGATCAAAGTTTGAACCTCCTTTTCCTCCACCCATTGGTAAAGTAGTTAAAGAGTTTTTGAAAACTTGTTCGAAAGCTAAGAATTTTAAAATACTTAAGTTTACAGAAGGATGGAAACGCAATCCTCCTTTGTATGGTCCGATAGCCGAATTCATTTGAATACGATATCCTTTATTAACTTGTGTTTGACCTTTATCATCTACCCACGCTACTCGGAACATAATTACGCGTTCTGGCTCTACCATACGCTCTAATAGTGTTTTTCCTTGGTACTTAGGGTTTGATTCAATAAAAGGTATAACTGTTTCTGCAACCTCTCTTACAGCTTGTAAGAATTCGGGTTCGTTTGGATTGTTTTTTGCAACTGCTTCAACAAAAGCTTCGATACTTTGCGACATAATTTTATTCTTTTATTTTCGTTTTAATATAAAAAAACGTTTTTCTGTTTGGTGAGCAAATATACATTTATCTGAATAATTTACATAGTAAAAATTTAATAAACTTCAAGCTTTTTTTTTAATATTTTCAGTAATTTATCTAGAAAGTGGATGATGTTTTTATATATTTGTCTAATCAAGTTAAAAATAAGTCTATGCAAAAAATATATCGTTTTGTTTTATTTTTTCTTTTAGGAATGAACTCTAATCTATTTGCTCAGTCTGGTTTTTCCAGTGAGCTAGGATTGGTGGTAGGACCTGTTGCCTTTCAATCAGATTATGGGGAACGCAATAATTTAGAAACAGACGCTGGAAATACAGGAATAGGGATTGGACTTGCATACTATTTAAATTTTGCCTACCGCTCGGATTGTAATTGTTACACACAAGACACCTACTTTAATGACCACTTTAAAGTAAGAGCCGAGTTATCATACAATAAGACCAAACTAAATCATTTTGGTAAATTAGCAGATAAGACTTCTATTGGTGGTAAACAATTAAATGCAATGGAAGGTTCTTCTTCAATAACCAACATTGGAGCGCAATTAGAATATTACCCCTTAAGCATTCGTGATTTTTCGGCTTATACTGGAAGTTTTGCACCATACATCAGTTTGGGTGCTCAGTATAGCTTTTTCAATCCTCAAGTCAAAACTTCTTATGGAGACGGAGTTCTTTTAAATCAGAACAATATTTTTCCAAAATATTGGAGCCCTTCTGACGGAAAACCTCACGGTTTTTCTAATGATTCTGGAAGTACTTGGTCTATTGTAGGAAGTGTGGGTTCTAGATATAAATTAAATTTAATGTCTGATTTAATAATTGACTTACGTTGGCAATATTTTAATTCAAACTGGGTAGACGGTTTGAACCCAAACCAAAAATTATATCCTGAAAACAAAGCCAATGATTGGTTGGTTTGGTTAAACTTTGGATATGTCTATTATTTAAATTAATAATAATTTGAGAAGCCTAAAAAAAGCCCTTTAAGGGCTTTTTTTAGGCTAATGCTTGTTGCAAATCTTCTATCAAATCTTGAATATCTTCAACACCCACACTCAAACGTACTAAATCGTCTGATATACCTATTTCTTTTCTTTTATCTTCTGGTATTGAAGCGTGTGTCATGAGAGCTGGATGATTGGCCAATGATTCTACACCTCCTAAAGATTCTGCCAAAGTAAACACTTTTAATTTCTTTAAGAAATCAACAGCATCTTGCTTAGCGCCTGATTTGAATGTAAAAGTTACCATTCCTCCAAAGCCTCCTATCATTTGTTTTTTTGCTACTTCATGAAAAGGATGGCTTTCTAAACCTGGATAATATACTTTTTCAACTTTGGGATGATTTACTAAAAATTCAGCAACTTTAACCCCATTTTCACAGTGACGTTGAACGCGCAAATGCAATGTTTTAATTCCTCTTAAAACTAAAAATGAATCATTGGGGCCTAAAGTAGCTCCTGTAGCAAATTGTTGAAAATGCAATTGGTTTCCTAACGCTTCATCTTTTACGATCAAAGCTCCAGCAATTACATCAGAATGCCCTCCTAGATATTTAGTAGCTGAATGCATTACGATATCCGCTCCTAAATCGAGTGGCTTTTGCAAATAAGGTGTTGCAAATGTATTATCAACAGCAAAAAGAATATTAGAATACTTTTTAATTATACCTGCAACAGCCTTAATATCAGCTAATTTCATTAATGGATTAGTAGGCGTTTCTACCCAAACTAAACGAGTGTTTTCATTAATTAATGATTCGAATTTTGGTAGATCATTCATATCTACAAAATGAAACTTGATACCTGACTCTTTATAAATACGGGTAAACATACGATAGGTTCCACCGTATAAATCATCCATAGCAATTACTTCATCTCCTGCTTTTAACCCTCTTAAAACACAGTCAGTAGCTGCTAAACCAGAAGAAAAAGCTAATCCACGTGTTCCGTTTTCTATACTTGCCAAAGCATTTTCTAAGGCTGTACGAGTAGGATTTGCTGCTCTACTGTATTCATATCCGTTATTTGGAACACCTGGATCATGTTGTGCAAAAGTAGAGGTATTATAAACAGGAGGCATAACAGCCCCTGTACTGGGGTCATGTTGTTGACCACCATGTATGGTTTTTGTATTAAATTTCATATATTTAAATTTTATTTTCAGAATAACATCGTATCGTCTTTTATCATTGGTATTTACATAAGCCAACTGCTAGTTTGCGGCAATTTTATCATTTTAGTTTAAAATCAAAAACAAACCGTTTTGTCTGAACAAAAATAATTAATTAAACACTTGTGCACCATTTTTTATAAAGGTTTCTTTTTCTGCAATTCTTTTATTTTATTTATGGAACTGATAAGCAAGCATTACAAACAAATCTTTTAAATACTTCTAAATACCTGAATCCTCTTTCTGAATATCGTCCCATATTTTAGCTTTATGCAAACAGACTTATTTTGGGATAAAACCGTGTGAAGTACAACAACATAATTAGGTTCTAGAACAACGAGAAACTCAAGTCTAATTTAAATGAAATGAGCCCGATAAAATACCGAGCCCATTATCATCAAAATTAAGTTTAAATTTGTCTAAAATTTTGAAACGGTTTATTTTTCGACAATTCTTTAAACATAGTTTGTAAAATCTTACAAATCAAATTTAATCCCTTGTGCTAAAGGCAAATCTGTTGTATAATTAATTGTATTTGTTTGTCTTCTCATGTACACTTTCCAAGCATCAGATCCAGACTCACGGCCGCCACCTGTTTCCTTTTCACCACCAAATGCACCACCAATTTCTGCTCCTGATGTACCGATGTTTACGTTAGCAATACCACAATCAGAACCTGCATGTGATAAGAACGCTTCTGCTTCGCGTAAATTATTTGTCATAATAGCTGATGATAAACCTTGCGCTACACCGTTTTGAATTTCAATAGCATTCATTACGTCTCCCGTGTATTTTAATAAATACAATACAGGCGCGAACGTTTCGTGTTGAACAATTTCGAAATGATTTTGAGCTTCGGCAATTGCTGGTTTTACATAACAACCGCTTTCGTATCCTTCGCCTGTTAATACACCACCAGGAACGATAACATTTCCTCCTTCTGCTACCACTTTTTCTAAGGCTTTATTATATGCTTCAACAGCATCTGTATCAATAAGTGGCCCTACATGGTTGTTTTGATCTAATGGATTCCCTATTCTTAACTGACCATAAGCTGCTACGATAGCATCTTTTACCTTATCATAAATATCCTCATGAATAATCAATCTACGAGTAGAAGTACATCTTTGGCCTGCTGTTCCTACAGCTCCAAAAACAGCTCCGATTACGGTCATTTTAATATCTGCATCTGGAGTAACGATAATTGCGTTATTTCCTCCTAATTCTAATAATGAATTTCCTAAACGTGCGGCACAAGCTTGAGCTACTATTTTCCCCATACGAGTTGAACCTGTAGCAGATACTAAAGGAACTCTTTTATCATGTGTCATTAATTCACCCACTTTATAATCACCATTAATGATACAAGAAATACCTTCTGGTAAATTATTTTCTTTTAAAACTTCAGCGATGATATTTTGGCAAGCTATTGAACATAAAGGCGTTTTTTCAGATGGCTTCCATACACATACGTCTCCACAAATCCAAGCTAAAGCTGTATTCCAAGACCAAACCGCTACTGGAAAGTTAAACGCTGAAATAATCCCTACTACCCCTAGTGGATGGTATTGTTCATACATTCTGTGTCCAAAACGCTCAGAGTGCATTGTTAAACCATGTAATTGACGTGAAAGACCTACTGCAAAATCACAGATATCAATCATTTCTTGCACTTCTCCTAAACCTTCTTGATAAGATTTACCCATTTCATAAGAAACTAATTTACCAAGAGGTTCTTTATATTTTCTTAATTTTTCACCAAATTGACGAACAATTTCTCCTCGTTTAGGAGCGGGCATCATTTTAAAAGTTTTAAACGCGGTAGTAGCCGCTTCCATTACTTTTTCATAATCTTCTTTTGTAGAAGCTTGTACTTTTCCAATTAATTGACCATCTACAGGTGAATATGATTCAATGATTTCACCATTAGCAAACCAATTAGATCCAGTTGATGTTCCTAAATTGATTTCTTTTACGCCTAATTGTTCTAACGCTTCAACAATTCCAAATTGTTGAGCTACTGCTGATTGTGTTATTGTTGACATTGTAACTTTTTTATCAAGTTTTGTTAAAATCGAATGCAAATTTATGATTTATTATCTAAAAAATTGAGTCCGTAATTATTAATCTTCAACAAATCGAGGATCTGTTTTCATAACATGACCACAATTTGTACAGGTTCTTTTTTCTAGGGAAGAATAAAATTCTTTAAAGTGAGTAAGAAAATCTTTTTCAATATCATTTAAGCTAAAATATACCTCGTGTAGTTTTTGGTTACAGTTATCACAAAACCATAATAAACCATCTGTTCCTTGGGGTCTTTTACGTTCTATTACTAGACCTATAGAACCTTCTGTTCGATTAGGTGAATGGGGAATTTTAGCTGGATGTAAATACATATCTCCTGCGGTTAGTATGATTTCTTTTTTTTCACCTTTTTCTTGAATGTAAACTACTATTTCTCCTTCTATTTGGTAAAACAACTCTTCTGTTTCGTTATAATGATAGTCTTTACGAGCATTAGGCCCGCCCACTATCATTACAATATAATCACCTGAATCAACATACAGATTTTTATTAGCTACGGGTGGTTTTAAAAGATGACGATTCTCTTCTATCCACTTTTTTAAATTGAATGGTTGTTGCACTGACATTTTTTATGTAAAATTATGAATAAAAAAATCCCGTTTATTCGGGATTTTATTTTTTTAGAATTCTTTAACTAAGTATATATAAGAAGGAAAGTGATCTGAAAAACCAGGCCCTTCGCTGGTATTTCTAAGAGCATATCCTTTGTATTGTCCTGTTTGTTGGATCATAAATGATTTATTATAAACACCTGCTTTCCAATATTTCCATGTTGAATAATCATTATTATGAGGTAATAAGGCTTCTGTAAAAATAATTTGATCAAAGAAATCCCACGCATCACGATGTGCTAAGGTGCCAATTCCTTTTTTCAACATTTTTTCTGCTGGATTATACAATCCTTGTGGTTTTACTTCTTCTATTTCTCCTTTGGCTCCTAAAATTTCTTTAACACTCTTATTGAATGGCCCGTCATTTAAATCGCCCATTGTAAAGATTTTCGCATTGGGATTAACGGTTTGTAAGGAGTCTATTATTTTTCTGTTTAATGCCGCAGCAGCTTCACGCAATGGACTGCTTGCTTTTTCTCCTCCGCGGCGTGAAGGCCAGTGATTTACTATAAAACTCATTTCTTCGCCATCAAGAGTACCTGTCATCAAAATTTGGTCTCTTGTATAAATTCTTTTCGTTTTAACATCTACACTATTTTCATCAGTATCTCCTTCATTTTTATCCTTATCTTTTGCTTTACTATCTTGTTGATCTTCTGAAATAATCAAAGGATAATTTTGATAGCTACTTGGATTAAAATGTTTTTTTTGATATAAAAATCCACAATCAATACCGCGACGATCTGGGGAATCAAAATGCACAATTCCGTAATTTAAATTAATCAGTAAGGGATGTTTAATAAGATCTTCTAAAACACGACGGTTTTCAATTTCTGCCACTCCCAATACTACAGGTGCATTTGTTTGCTTATCACTTGTACCTAGCTGTGAAATAACACGAGCTAAATTATCTATTTTTTTTGCGTAATTTTCAGGAGAGTAAACAAAGTCTTCGTCATTCGTATTAGGGTCATTTACAGTATCAAAGAAGTTCTCTAAGTTGTAAAATGCTATTGTATTAATAGCTACTCTTTTTGTCTGTGCAACGCCATCAATCGCTAATATCATAAAAAACAGACAAGTAATTTTAGTAAATTTCATACTTTTATATTAAAAAATCATTAAAACACAGAATATTTTCGGCATCAAAAGTAAATAATTATATCAAATGTCATACATTTGTTACCCTATTTTTAACGATTTAAATATAGGAAAAGTAAATTAATTTTTAATTTTATTTATGAAAAAACTAGTTTTTAGTACTTTATTGGTACTACAGGCAGTTTTAGTTTTTGCACAACAACCAACAGGAGTTTCAGGAAAGGTTATTGACTATAAAACTAATAAGCCTCTACAGAATGTAGTAACTACTATTGAAAACACTAATTTATCACAGTTAACCAACTCAGATGGTAAATTTTCTGTTAAAGGTGTTCCAGTAGGTAAACAACTTTTAAAAGTTAAAGGAGATGGCTACAAAGAACAGCTTCTATCTTTAGAAATTATTGCTAATCAAGTTTTAGATTTAGGAGTAATTGTTCTTGAAGATGATTCTCAAAATCAAGAACAACAATTAAGTTTAGTTACTTTAACAGAAAATGATTTGAGTGATGACAACAGCGGTTCGGAAAGCACTTCAGGTCTTTTACAAGCCACAAGAGACACTTATCAACAAGCTGCTGCATTTAACTGGGGAGGGGCTCGTTTTAGAATTAGAGGATTAGATAACGAATACGGGAATACTATGATAAATGGTGTTTCTATGAATAAATTATTCGACGGTCGCCCGCAATGGAGCAACTGGGGTGGTCTTAACGATGCCACTAGAAATCAAGAATTCACTATGGGAAGCACCGCTTCCGACTATACATTTGGTAGTATATTAGGTACTCAAGAAATAAATACTAGAGCTTCTTTGTACAGACCTGGAACTCGAGTTTCGTTTTCAGGAACTAACACTAACTATAACTGGAGAGCAATGGGTACTCATGCTTCTGGTCTAGACAGTAAAGGGTGGGCTTTTGTTGTATCTGCTAGTAGAAGATGGGCTCAAGAAGGACATTTTGAAGGAACGGATATGGCGGCCAATTCATTATTTGCAAGTGTTGAAAAAAGATTTGGTAAAAAACATGTTCTAAACTTCACTTCTATTTATGCTCAAAACAGAAGAGGCCGAACTTCTCCTAATACGAACGAGGTAACTGATATCAAAGGATATAAATACAATTCATATTGGGGTTGGCAAGAAGGAAAAAAACGCAATAGTAGAGACCGTATCATAAATGAGCCTATTATGATGTTAAATCATTACTGGAAATTTAACGACAAAACGAGATTAAATACTAATTTAGCATTTCAATCGGGTTCTATTGCCAATGCAAGACTAGAATATCCAGGGGGTAATAATCCTGATCCTACATACTACAAAAAGTTGCCAAGCACTTATCTAAACTTAACAAATGAAAATACGGGTGCATGGATTCCAGATTACGCAAGAGCTGCAAACGCTTTAGCAGATTTTAAAAACAATGGTCAAATTAACTGGGATGAAATGTATTATGCTAATACAAACCCTAACAATGTAGCTGGAAAAGCCTATTACTTATTGACTGAGCAAAGAAACGACGACACACAAATCACGGCAAATTCTATATTAAATTCTCAAATTTCTGAAAATATAAGCATTAATGCGGGTGTAAATTTCAAAAAATTAAAATCACATCAATATGCTGTAGTAACAGATCTTTTAGGTGCAAAATACACAGAAAACTTTGACCCTTTTTATGTTTCAAAAGGAAATTTTGCTCAATTTGACTTAAATAATCCTAATCAAAAAATTTATCTTAATGATATTTTTGGATATAATTATAACTTAAGAGCTACTGTAGTTGACGCTTTTACACAATTTAAATTTAACTTTAAAAAAGCTGATTTTTATTTTTCTCAAACTTTCTCTAAATCTGAATACGAAAGAGAAGGATTATATAAAAATGGAAAATATGCTTCTAATTCATTCGGAAAAAGCGAACGTCCTACTTTTGAAAACTACGGACTAAAAGGAGGAATAACATTTAAATTATCTAGTCGTCATTTACTAGACTTTAATGGTGCTTTTTTAACTAAAGCTCCTAACTTAAGAAATACGTTTGCAAATGCACGTTACAACAACAATGTAACGATTGATCTTGCTAGTGAAAAAATAGTAAGTGCAGACGCTAGTTATATCATCCGTACCCCTAAATTTAAATCTAGAATTACAGGATTTTACAATACCGTATCAAACGCAACTAATGTGGCTTTCTTTTTTGGTGAGGGCGTTGCTGATGAAGATACAAATGATGGTAACGAAGATGCTTTTGTTAGTGAAATCGTTACGGGTATGAACAGAAAAAATATAGGTGGTGAGTTAGGTGTAGAATACCAAATTACATCAACAATTAAAGCTTCGTTGGCTGGTTCATACGGTGAATATACTTATGATAATAATCCAACTCTCAGAGTTAATAATGATGCTGCCGCAACAGAATCTAACAACTATCCTATTGAAGATTTTGGAAAAACATATTTAAAAGGATATAGAGTTGGTGGTATGCCGCAAATAGCAGGTTCATTTGGTTTAGAATATCGCAATCCTAACTTTTGGTACATAGGTGCTAATTATAACTATTTTGATCAAACTTATGTTGGTGTTTCGAATATTTTAAGAACAAACAATTTCACTATTGATGATAAAACAGGTATTTCTTACGATGGTGTTAATGAAACTTCTGTAAGAAAAGCACTTCAACAAGAAAGATTACCTGCTTATTTCTTGTTAAACTTAAATGGAGGTAAATCTTGGAGAGCAAAAGGAGGAGTTACCTTTGGATTTTTTGCTACAGTTAATAACGTTCTTGACAAAGTATTTAAAACAGGTGGTTTTGAACAATCAAGAAAAGCAACATTCCCTTTACTAAACCAAGACTCACAAAGTGGTATCAGAACTTTTGGTTCAAAATACTTCTACGGTTATGGAAGAAATTTCTTTGTGAATTTATATGTTAATTTCTAAAAACACAACTATGAAAAAAATTTTAAATTCAATTATTATTTCAGTTATCGCTGCTGGATTATTCATAGCTTGTGATAAAGAAAAGGATTTTGACATTCCTGAAATTAAAATTGCTTATTTATTTGAAAACTTTGAAGCAACAACATCAGGTTCAGGATCTACAGAAATACCCATCAATATTAAAGGTTGGTCTAATTATAATCTAAGTACAACAGGAACTAGATTATGGAATAGTCGTTTAGCAGACTCTAATAAATATGCTGAATTTTCATCTTACTATTCTGCGGCTAATACAACAGATGAAGCCTGGTTGATCATTCCAAGTACCAAATTAGATTCTGAAAAAGAAACTTTTTTCTCTTTCGACACTAAAGTTAGATTTTGGACAGGTAGTAATTTGACGGTTTTGATTTCTGAAAATTACGACGGTACAAAAACAGGTATAAGTACAGCTACTTGGACTCCTTTAAACGTTAAGTTACCTACCTCTACAGAAGTAGATAAATTCATTTCTAGTGGGATCCTTAACTTATCAGCTTATAAAGGCAAAAACATCCAAATTGCGTTTAAGTACGCAGGAAACAAAACAAACGGTTTAACTACCACTTATCAGTTAGACAATATTAAACTTTTTATGAACTAAGACGTTATGAAAAATATAAATATTAAAAGTTTTTTGGTTTATTCGTTTATACTATGTACAAGTATAGCCTGTGTAAATGAAAAGTTCGATACCCCTAGTACGAATAACCTTTGTGAAACTCTAACGGCTAATAAAAAAGTTACCGATTTTACAAGTCAAGCTCCTACCAATGGTTTTACAACTCATAAAT
Source organism: Flavobacterium columnare NBRC 100251 = ATCC 23463 (assembly GCF_002530675.1). Lineage (GTDB taxonomy): Bacteria > Bacteroidota > Bacteroidia > Flavobacteriales > Flavobacteriaceae > Flavobacterium > Flavobacterium columnare. The sequence goes on along the minus strand of NZ_PCMX01000016.1, from coordinate 6,386 downwards.
CAGATGATATCATTGAGGCAATCGTTACTTCAAGCGATGAAGGAGGTACTTTTTATAAATCCATTTCATTCGAATCAGTTGATAACGGATCTGGCACTGTAGGGTTTAGTATACCCGTAGATCAAAGCAATTTACATACTGAATTTGAGCCTGGAAGGAAAGTTTATATAAAAATGAATGGCTTATCTTACACTAATAAAAACGCTTCTACAATAATAGGTGAAATTTTTAATAATGAAACACCTAATAATACCGCAGACGATCAGGTTGGAAGAATTTCTTTCGTTACCTATAAAAATATTATCAAAAAGTCATGCGAAAACGTAGGAGAGGAAAGAATTGTTAAAAAACCTTTATTTATCAATCAAATATTAAATGATTCCTATATCAATAAATTAATTGAATTAAAGGATGTTCAATTTTTAGATGCTTCGGTTGGTAAAAAATACTTCGACCCTACTCTTAACAATTTAGGTAGCGCAACAAATCATTTAATAACAGATTTAAATGGTAATAAAATTATTGTAAGAATTAGTGAGTTTGCAAAATTTGCTAGTAAAACCATTTCAAACAAAAATGGTAAAATTAGAGGTGTCTTAACAAAATTTGGTTCTGATTACCAATTTATACCACGCACAGAAAGAGACATTCAGTTAACTGAAGACAGAAAAGAAGTGGATTTAGCTCCTGCTTTAGGAGGTTCTGCTTTAACATATTCTGGATCTTTTACAGAAAATTTTGACACCTATACTGCTGGAAGTGTTACAACCGGAACAAAAGATTTTCCTAAATATATTAATGACCCTTTATTAGGATCTAAATATTGGTATGTAACTAGCTTTAGCAATAATAAATACATCGTTATGTCTGCTTTTAACTCTGCATCTAGCGGACAAGAACAAAATAATAAATCTTATTTTATTGTTCCTGTAGACTTTACAGCAGCAAATAGTATGTCATTTAAAACACAGGATCGTTTTAATACAGGAAGTGTTTTAAAAGTTTACTATTCTACTAACTATGTTCCTTTTTCAAAAGTAAGTGATGCTTCTTTGACAGACATAACTTCTAATTTTACAATTGCTTCAGGTACTTTAACAGGCACAACGAAACCTTTCGTTAATAGTGGTGTATTTAATTTCCCCGTTAATGTAACAGGCAATGGTTATATCATTTTTGAATATTCAGGAGGATATAGTTTTAGTCCAGCTAAAACAACTACAATTCACATAGATGACATCGTAGTAAACTAAATAAAAATAAATTTATTATAAAACCCGATTCTCATGAATTGGGTTTTTTTATTTCTATCATTTTATTGCTTAATTTTGTACCTCAATTAAATACAATGTTAGAAAAAGAAAAACATATTTTTGAAAAGACTGTAATTGTAGGTATCGTAACACAAAGTCAAAACGAAGATAAACTAAATGAATATTTAGATGAATTGGAATTTTTGACCTTTACTGCTGGTGGTGAAGTAGTGAAACGTTTTACACAAAAAATGGATAAACCCAATCCAAAAACTTTTGTTGGAACAGGAAAGCTTGAACAAATCAATCTATACATTAAAGAAAACGATATCAAAACGGTTATTTTTGATGACGAACTTTCGCCCGCACAACAAAAAAATATTACACGTGAATTAGATTGTAAAGTATTAGATCGTACCAATCTTATTTTAGATATATTTGCTCAACGTGCCGAAACTTCGTACGCCCGCACACAGGTTGAATTAGCACAGTGCCAATATTTGCTTCCAAGACTAACAGGTATGTGGACACACTTAGAACGTCAACGAGGCGGTATTGGAATGCGTGGTCCTGGAGAAACAGAAATTGAAACCGACCGCCGTATTGTACGCGATCGCATTGCGTTATTAAAGGAAAAAATTAAAACCATAGACAAACAAATGGCTATTCAGCGTAGTAATAGAGGTGCTATGGTTCGCGTTGCCTTAGTTGGTTATACTAACGTAGGAAAATCTACTCTTATGAATGCCGTTGGAAAAAGTGAGGTATTTGTTGAAAACAAATTATTTGCAACTTTAGACACTACAGTAAGAAAAGTAGTAATCAAAAATTTACCCTTCCTCCTTTCAGATACAGTAGGATTTATTCGAAAATTACCTACTCAACTAGTCGAATCTTTTAAAAGTACACTAGATGAAGTCCGAGAAGCTGATCTCTTACTACATATAGTAGATATTTCACATCCTGAATTTGAAGATCATATAGAGTCGGTTAATCAAATTTTACAAGACATCAAGAGTTCAGATAAACCTACTATTATGGTATTTAACAAAATTGATTCTTACCAACATTTAACCATAGCAGAAGATGATTTGATTACTGAAAAAACAACCAAACACTACACTCTTGAAGATTGGAAAAACACTTGGATGAATCGTCTAGGCGAAAATCATGCTTTATTTATTTCAGCCACTGAAAAACATAATTTCGAAGAATTTAGAGAAAAAATTTACGAAGCTGTAAGACAAATTCACATTACACGCTTTCCTTATAATAATTTCTTATATCCTGATTATAAAGAAGCTGATGGAGAATAAAATAAACGAGAAAGCATCCGAAAAAGTAAAACAATTAGTTTATAACTTTTACTTACATAATAATCTTGTATTCTAAAGTATTTCAATCTTTAACCAACAAGAACAAACCAATTAAAGAAAACCACAAGATTTACTTTTTTGGATGCCCCCTCTTTTTATTGTCTTTTTCACAAAACTCTAGAAGCATTTGTTGTTTATTCTTTTTTCTTAAATTAACTCCTTCCCTTTTTCTAACAATCAAAACTTTGCACTTTACAACTTATAATTGTAACTTTGCGCTCTAATTTTCAATTCGTTTATGAACAAATTATTGATTGTAGGAACAGTAGCTTTTGATGCTATTGAAACCCCGTTTGGTAAAACTGATAAAATTTTAGGAGGAGCTGCTACCTTCATAGGTTTATCTGCTTCTAATTTTAATTTACAATCAGCCATCGTATCTGTTGTGGGAGAAGATTTCCCTCAAGAATACATTGACTTATTAAAATCTAGAAACATAGATGTAAGTGGCTTAGAGATTGTAAAAGGAGGTAAAACTTTTTTCTGGAGCGGAAAATACCATAATGACCTAAATTCTCGTGATACATTAGTAACTGAATTAAATGTATTGGCTGATTTTAAACCTGTAGTTCCTGAAAATTTCAAGAATACAGATGTAGTAATGTTAGGAAACTTACACCCATTAGTACAATCAAGTGTATTAGATCAATTAACAGAAAAGCCCAAATTAGTGGTTCTAGATACAATGAATTTCTGGATGGATTGTGCTTTAGAAGAGCTAAAAGCAGTTATGAAACGAGTGGATGTAATTACAATTAACGATGAAGAAGCACGTCAGTTGTCTGGCGAATATTCTTTAGTTAAAGCCGCTGCTAAAATCCACGAAATGGGTCCTAAATATGTGGTAATCAAAAAAGGGGAACACGGGGCGTTATTATTCAACGAAAAAGAAGTCTTTTTTGCCCCTGCATTACCTTTAGAAGAAGTATATGACCCAACAGGTGCTGGAGATACTTTTGCTGGAGGATTTTCTGGCTTCATTACACAAAGCGAAAATATTTCCTTCGAAAATATGAAATCCGCAATTATTCACGGATCCAATTTAGCTTCTTTCTGTGTGGAAAAATTTGGTACAGAACGAATGGTTTGCTTAACGAAAGAAGAAGCCCAAAACCGATTAAAACAGTTTAAAGCTTTAACACAGTTTGATATAGAATTATCATAAATTTACGCCTCGATTTTTCGGGGCTTTTTTAATTAAATTTCAAAAAAAACCGATGCTTTTCGGTCGTAATTACACACAACAACAACACAATGAGCGATGCAATTAAACACGAGTGCGGCATAGCACTTCTAAGATTAAAAAAACCCTTAGAGTATTACAAAGAAAAGTACGGCTCTGCTTTTTATGGGGTTGAAAAAATGTACCTGCTTCTTGAAAAACAACACAATAGAGGTCAAGATGGTGCTGGTTTAGCTAGCATTAAACTAGATGTAACCCCAGGAGTACGCTATATTAGCAGAATACGCTCTAACCAAGCACAACCCATTCAAGACATTTTTGCACAAATTAATTCACGCATCAATCAAGAATTAGAATTACATCCTGAATACAAAAATAATATAGATTTATTAAAAGAAAACACTCCTTATATAGGAGAAGTCTTCCTTGGCCACGTTCGTTACGGAACATTTGGAAAAAATAGTATTGAAAACGTACACCCTTTCTTACGTCAAAACAACTGGATGAACCGTAACTTAATCGTTGCTGGCAACTTCAACATGACCAATGTAAAAGAATTATTTAGCGATTTAGTCCGTTTAGGACAACATCCTAAACAAATGACAGATACAGTAACCGTTATGGAAAAAATTGGCCATTTTCTTGATGATGAAGTAACCGATTTATACCAAAAATGCAAAGAAGAAGGCCTCACCAAACAAGAAGCAACACCTGTTATTGCTGAACGATTAGACGTAGGACGTATTTTACGAAGAGCTTCTAAGAATTGGGATGGTGGATACGCTATGGCGGGCTTAATTGGACATGGAGACGCATTTGTTACGCGCGATCCAGCAGGCATACGCCCAGCATTTTATTACCATGATGAAGAAATTGTTGTAGTAGCCTCTGAGCGTCCTGTCATTCAAACCGTTTTCAATGTGCCTTTTGAGTCTATACAGGAAATTACCCCTGGACATGCCATTATTATAAAGAAAAATGGTCTCGTTATTGATGAAAAAATAAGAGAAGCTACTCTAAAAAAAGCCTGCTCATTTGAACGCATTTATTTTTCTAGAGGAAGCGATGCTGAAATTTATCAAGAACGAAAAAATTTAGGTAAATTAATTCTTCCACATGTTTTAAAAGCCATTAAAAACGACACAGATAATACCGTTTTTTCATATATTCCTAATACAGCAGAAACTTCGTTCTTTGGAATGATAGAAGCAGCTAATGATTTCCTAAATCAACGTAAAATAGATACTATTTTACAATACAAAGAACAATTATCCCCTGATAAACTAAAAGAAATTTTAGATGTAAAAATTCGATCTGAAAAAATTGCAATAAAAGACGCAAAACTCAGAACCTTCATTACAAATGACGATTCTCGCGATGACATGGTTGCTCATGTATATGATGTAACGTATGGAGTTGTGAAAAAATCTGATAATCTTGTTATTATTGATGATAGCATTGTAAGAGGGACTACTCTAAAAAAGAGTATTATTAAAATGATGGATCGATTAAATCCAAAAAAAATTATTATAGTATCTTCTGCTCCACAAATTCGTTATCCAGATTGCTATGGTATTGATATGGCTAAACTCGAAACATTAATAGCTTTTCAAGCTATGTTAGAATTATTAAAAGAAAACAACAAATACCATCTAGTAGACGAAGTTTACACAAAATGCAAGGCACAAGAGCACAAACAAGACTCTGAAGTTATAAATCATGTAAATGAATTATATGCTGAATTTACAGATGAACAAATTTCAGACAAAATTGCAGAAATGCTAAAAGAACCTAGTATAAATGCAGAAATAAAAATCATCTTTCAATCTGTTGAAAATTTACACAAAGCTTGTCCAAAAAATTTAGGCGACTGGTATTTTACGGGTCATTACCCTACAGATGGAGGAAATCGTGTTGTAAACAGAGCTTTTATGAATTTCTATGAAGGAAAAGATATGAGAGCGTATTAAAAGAATGTATTTCATCGGTTTTTTAAACACTTTGACGATTTTATTTTAATATAACCTATACTCTACATAGCTTTGCACCACCATTACAATAAGTAGGTTAAGTTTATGGTAGATTTGGGGCAAAAAAGACAGAACTTAGTTCTGTCTTTTTTATTTTTAATACTTCTATCCCTACTTAAGAAAACAGTTATCCTTTTAGCAATCAATTAGATACCCAATTAATAGTTCCTCTCTTTTAACGATTATTTATCCCTTTTAACGATTATTTTTGGAAAACATACCCCTCTACACTAGATTTGAACTACCATTACAATAAGTAGGTTAAGTTATGGTAGATTTGGGGCAAAAAAGACAGAGCTACGTTCTGTCTTTTTTATTTTTACACCTCTATCCCTAGTTAAAAAAAACAATTATCCTTTTAGCAATCAATTAGATACCCAATTAATAATTCCTCTCTTTTAACGATTATTTATCCCTTTTAACGATTATTTTTGGAAAACATACCCCTCTACACTAGATTTGAACTACCATTACAATAAGTAGGTTAAGTTATGGTAGATTTGGGGCAAAAAAGACAGAGCTACGTTCTGTCTTTTTTATTTTT